>CP007628.2:1700951-2041142 GCA_000688775.2 Streptococcus sp. VT 162 | reverse complement strand
AAGTCCAGCTTTCTACGGCTGTGCCTTCTGCCTTATCGCCTTTGTAGATCTTAATCTCTGCACCAGCGATTTCTGTTCCACCAAGGCTAACCTTGCTGAGTAGGGACTTATCAGTCAGGAGATTTCGCCAAACTCAAGTCTGTTCAACGCTTTGCGATAGCCTACAAACAGGCGACCCAGCAGATGGAGAGTCGCGTTGAGCGCGTGAAGGCTGCCCAGGAGCGAGACAAGGTCCGTTTTGAAGCCTTGGCTCGATCAGATAAGGGTTGGCCTGGAATATCTTTCTTAGGTTGTTCACCGTCTTCGGTTGGGTGGCCTGGAATGTCATTGCCTTCCTTATCCTTATGACTAGTCTTAACCTTCTCATAAAAAATCAGACTAGGCAGATAGACGCAAGCATAACTATAGTTAGCTAAGTCGACTCTAACGAAGGTTGATGAGATTTTCGAAGAGTATTAGGAGGTCTTTATTTAATACTTGACAAAGGTAAAAAAGTAGGTATAATAGAAAGAGTTGAAAAGCTCAGGTCCGTTGGTCAAGGGGTTAAGACACCGCCTTTTCACGGTACTATGCTATTCAAAGTGATAGTTTTATTGAAGAAGTTAATACTTCTACTTATGGTAGTAAAATGCCTAGAGCAAGTTGGGAATATATAAAAAATATGAGCTTGACCGCCATTGGCTTTCACTTGGTCTTCTGTAAGCGTCAAGGTAATGGTTTGTCCTTCTACCTTGATTTGACTTGCATCAAGAGCTTGACCATTCAATTTAGCACTTGAAGTTCCTGCAACTCAACCAAGTAAAACAGAAGTGAAGACAGCAGAAGGCACATGGAGCTTTAAGTCTTATGACAAGGCATCAGAAACCAAGCTGCTTTATAAGTGTTGGTGAAGGTTGGGTTGTTACCTGTAACAGTTGCAACAAGTTGACCTTGGCCGTTATCTGTAACGTTTACCTTAGAAAAAGCAGGTAGTGAAAAAGGTGTGACATACGATACTGCTAAACACGAAGTTAAGGTAAACGTTACAGATAACGGCCAAGGTCAACTTGTTGGAGTCAAAGTCCCTTGCCTTACCGCTTGGCTATACCCCATTGATGAATGGAGAGAGAGGGATTCGAACCCCCGAACCCGAAGGAGCGGATTTACAAACAGAAGTGAAGACAGCAGAAGGTACTTGGAGCTTCAAGTCCTACGACAAGGCATCAGAAACCATCAATGGAGCGGATGCCCACTTTGGGGTTACCTTAGTCACTGTTGGAGTATAAGTCGCAGTAACCTCTGTACCGTTCTTATCTACACGTTTCACTGTGACTGGATCTGGGTTTCGCTGTTGTCGCGAGTTCGATTCTCGTCACCCGCTTTGAACTTTGTTCAATTACCAAGTTTTTTAAACTTGGGCGCGTAGCTCAGGTGGTTAGAGCGCACGCCTGAACTTCAACGGATGCCACTTCAAATGGTATCCAAGGTCAACCGCAAAAGGGTACCCCAACCTTCACAGAAGGTAATCCATTGGTTCCAATCGTGAACTGGTGCTGTTTCTGGAGTTGTGCCATATTCTGTCAATTCTGGAACTTCGTGAACTGGTGCTGTTTCTGGAGTTGTGTAATGGTTTATAGCTTTTTCTTAATCTGTCTTTACTCATTATCATTTCCTCTTTATCTCAGCATATTCATCATTGACACTGTATACATTTTTCCCTTGATCTAATTCATTAAGTTGTTTATCTGTATAAGTAAAAACTACTACTGTACTCCTTTTTCTTTATCCGAATAATATATAGTAACTAAAGATGTTGTTTTCCCTTTATGAGAATTCAATATTTCCCACTGGTCGTTTATTTCTTTATTTGTTTTTCCATTAACAAAACCATTATAATTTTCAACGTCATTTAAAGAGTGGCCTACACGGTATTCTATTTTTACTTTATCTGAAAATAGAATATTTACATCACAAGACCAGTCGCCTGGAGGGGTTGTATATTCTGGATTAGAAATTTTGATCTCTTCTATCCCTTCATAGGAATTCTTTAAGGCGTTTACCAAACTAACTTCATACTCTCTATTCCGATGTTCTTCTTGGGATTTTCCTAACAACCTAAACATAAAAACACCTCCTGCTGGAGCTTGACCATTCAATTTAGCACTTGAAGTTCCTGCGAACTCAAGAACATCCACTAATGTATCCGTTACCGCGAAGGCTGTCGCATCTTGCGCTACTGTTGTTTTCACGTTGTAAGTGAAGACTTGGTCACGTTTGTCAAGAGTTTCAGCTTCTTTATTATGAAAAAGAAAAGTTTAGGATTTCATTAAATAAAGGGTACTCAATGAAAATCGAAATCAGACTAGGCAGATAGACGCAAGCATAACTATAGTTATGATATAGTTGATGAACCCAATCGTCATACATTTAAACTTAAGTTTCGTATCTATAATTTTGCCGGGGTAAAATTTCAGTACGAGAATGATTTCTTCGAGATTTATGTAGAAAATATAGAAAGTCAAACTGGGAAATTTGTTGAAACTGGTATACAAGTTGATAAGAGTGAAAATATTGTAGTCGAAATTGGAGATGTTTTATTTGGTTTAGCTTCTTGGATTGCAGCAATGGCTTGGTCAGCAATTGTTAGCAATTGCTTCTTAGCTTCCTTGTTGGATCCAAGCTCAGCGACTTTTATGTTGGTGAGAAAGACTCTAAGGGTGAAGAAAACAAAGTCGTAACCAACGGCTCAACAGTAACTGTAACCGATAAAGATGATGACAGTCACTGCGACTTACAGTCCAGAGTTTACGAAAGTAACACCAACTTCAACGGATGCCACTTCAAATGGTATCCAAGGTCCCCCAGGTACTTACACCTTCCATGAGGAAGCAGCCCCAACAGGCTACCTCAAAGTAACCGATATCACTTTCCAAGTCAAACATGTTTCAGCTTCTTTGCCGTTCACATCTTTCTTGATTTCTGGCACTTCTGGTGTTGGAGGCGTTACTGGGACTTCGTTCGAATCCTTGTGCACACCTGCCATAAGGATCTTTCACAGACTCGATTCGCTTATAGCCAATCTTGTTAGTCGTTTTATACTTTTGAATATTAAGGGCTTCGAGCTTGGCTCCTACCTTGTCCATAGCCTCATAGAAGGGGCGGTCGATTTTCTTATTGATGTAGGTGTTCACATTCTCAGCATACCGCTCTAAGGTAGAGAGTTTGGCTTGCAGAGTTTGGGCAGTGCTGGTTTCATCGTGATAGGTATAGGAAACAACACCGTCCGTATCCTTTTCCTTGATGAGTTTCTGGACCTTCTCAGAAATCTTGACCAGATCCTCCACCCGCTTACAAGATTAGACAGTTCTTTTCGACATACGAAAAAAACCTTTTCACATTTCCCTTCACCAGTATTAACTGTATCAGGTTCAATGGGTATCATCTCAGCCTAAAGCACCCCAAATGTCTTTATTATTTAATTACTGGACCAGTATAACAGAATTTGAAAGCCCTAGCAAGAACACACGTTCACCATGGATTTTGATGTATTCTTCACGAAGACGTTCTTCTTCATCCCACAAAGGTTCCTCTACAGGTTTCAAACGCGACACAGAACACGTTTATGAGAAGGTTAAGACTAGTCACAAGGATAAGGAAGGCAATGACATTCCAGGTTATCCAACCGACGAAGTCCCAGTAACGCCACCAACACCAGACGAGCCAGAAATCAAGAAAGATGTGAATGGCAAAGAATCAGCAACACTTGGCACCAACTTACAAGGCAACACATGAATTTGTCAGCGGAATCCCAGGGAAAGACCTTCCACAAGGAGTGAAAGCCTTGCTTCCAGCAGACCAAACCGACTTGAAAGATGGTAGTCAAGCGACTCCAACTCAGCCAAGTAAAACGGAAGAGCCGCAGGCTGTACTTGAGTACGGCAAGGCGACGTTGACATGGTTTGAATTTGATTTTCGAAGAGTATAAAACATAGAAAATCAGGTAGTCACTAGGATTACCTGATTTTTTATTATGTGACTATTAGTCCGTCTCGCTCCGTTAGGTTCAATTTAGCACTTGAAGTTCCTGCGAATTCAAGAACGTCTACTAGTGTATCTGTGACTGAGAAGGCTGTCGCATCTTGAGCTACGCTTGTTTTCACGTTGTAAGTGAAGACTTCATCACGTTTCGCAAGTGTTGCTGATTATCTTACGTGGAAGGTCATCATCTTTATCAGTTACAGTTACAGTTGAACCGTTTGTGGCAACTTTGTTTTCTTCACCTTTAGAGTCTTTTTCACCAACATTTTCTTTTAAGTAGTTATCCCAATCCTTTGTTCCCATATAGCTACGCATTTTGCTTTCAAGCGACGCTCCAAATTCATCATTTAAAACAATAGAGAATCCGCATAAATCATTGTCATAATTAAATTGAACCCAATAGTAGTCATATGCCCTGAATACGAGGCGTAATATATGATGATTTGGGACATCGACGAACTCACAAATAGTTACTTCAGAGGCTCTATCTCCAAAAGAACGCTGAATCCGTTCAATTACCTCTTGTTTTATAGCTTCCATACTTTCTCGAACCATACCAATAACTTCTTCAATAAAACTATCACTTTGAATAGCATAGTATAAAAAATTCATATCTAATTCTGAAGATTGAAACACAAGAAATTCTGAGCTAGCCGTTGAAGTGAAAGTGGCTCGCCAATATTTTCTTAAATATGGTCTTAACTTCCCAAATAAAACATCTCCAATTTCGACTACAATATTTTCACGAAACCCAGATCCAGTCACAGTGAAACGTGTAGATAAGAATGGCACCCCAGTCACTGCGACTTACAGTCCAGAGTTTACAAAGGTGACTCCTACAGGAATCGGTGCAACCAGCACAGGTTCTCAAGGACTTCCACAAACTGGTACCCCAACCTTCCAAGGTGGCGACCCATTGGTTCCAATCTTAGTCTCTACGAAGCGGTAGCCTGGAATATCTTTCTTGGGTTGTTCACCGTCCTCGGTTGGGTGGCCTGGAATTTCGTTCCCTTCCTTATCCTTATGACTGGTCTAAGAACGAGAGGCTACTGTTGAGAAATTAAAAGTCGTGCAACAACAATTCCATGATTCACATGATATAGCTTTATCGTATGCTAGAATTTTGTTCAATTTATCAAGCAAGCAGACTGAATTGAAAGAACGAGAGGCTACTGTTGAGAGGAAGGCAATGACATTCCAGGTTATCCAACCGAAGACGGCCAACAACCTAAGAAGGATATTCCAGGTTACCGCTTCGTAGACGCCTGCTTCATTGTATTCGATTTCTTTGAAAGTAACAGTTCCATCTGCAGCATTTTTAGCTGTCGCAACGACTTTGTCACCTTCTTTTTCTTTAAGTTCGAATTCGTATTTATCAGCTTCAAGAGCTTTACCATTCAAGACTTTAGTAGCCGTGATAGTAGCTGTTGCTGGAGCTGCTTTATAGGTGTTGGTGAAGGTTGGGTTGTTACCTGTAACAGTTGAAACAAGTTGACCTTGGCCGTTATCTGTAACGTTTACCTTAAAGTGACAAACGTTGGTGAGAAAGACTCTAAGGGTGAAGAGAACAAGGTCGTAACCAACGGCTCAACTGTTACAGTAACCGATAAAGACGATGACCTTCCACGTAAGATTACCTAGAAAAAGCAGGTAGCGAAGCAGGTGTGACATACGACACTGCTACACATGAAGTGACAGTAAACGTTACAGATAACGGGGAAGGAAAACTTGTTGTAACTGTTACAGGTAACAACCCAACCTTCACCAACACATATAAAGCAGCTAAAACAAGTGAAACTATTAAGGCTACTATAAGCGTGAGGTCGGTGGTTCGAGTCCACTCGTGCCCATTTATAAATATGGTCCGTTGGTCAAGGGGTTAAGACACCGCCTTTTCACTTATCTAACAGCAGAAGGAAGCTACGCTCGCAACAAATGGATAGGTAAATATTATCTCAAATCAGATGGTAAGATGGCCAAGAATGAATGGGTAGATGCGAAGCAATGAGCCAAGAAGATTTCTCAAGCCAAGACCAAGCTAAACTCGCTGCAGCGGACAAGGAAGCAGCGGAAGAAGCAGCAAAAGTTCGCTCAGATTTAATCGCTACCCTAGAAAAAATTGTACGGCCGTCTTCCTTCACATATGCAGACAAGTTTGCGCCAGCTTTGATCTTGGCATCGAATGTTAATTCAACTGCTTGACCGCCATTGGCTTTCACTTGGTCTTCTGTAAGCGTAGCACTTGAAGTTCCTGCGAATTCAAGAACGTCCACTAGTGTATCCGTTACCGCGAAGGCTGTCGCATCTTGCGCTACTCTTGTTTTCACGTTGTATGTGAAGACTTCATCACGTTTCGCAAGTGTTGCAGATTCCTTGCCGTTCACATCTTTCTTGATCTCTGGCTCGTCTGGTGTTGGTGGCGTTACTGGGACTTCGTAAAAGTCGCTGAGCTTGGATCCAACAAGGAAGCTAAGAAGAAATTATTAGAAATTGCTGACCAAGCCATTGCTGCAATCCAAGAAGCTAAATAGCGAAGAGAATGTGGTTTGAAAATTATCAAGGAGAAGGCATCCCTCTCTCCTATTCTGGTTTTCTTAAAATCAGAGATAGGAATGATATAGCCATTCATCTAAAACTAGATAAACAGGATTATGATGAACGTTGGTTGCATAGGTTGGCTCTACTGTTTCATCGATTGGAACCAGTGGATCTCCACCTTGGAAGGTTGGGGTGCCTGTTTGTGGGACACCTTGAGGACCTGTGCTGGTTGAGACCAGTCATAAGGATAAGGAAGGGAACGAAATTCCAGGTTATCCAAGCGAAGACGGTGAACAACCTAAGAAAGATATTCCAATTTCTTTTTTGGAGTTCAATTTGATAAATGGCGATTTAATGATAAACGATGGAATCATATACCATATGACAAGAGTGATCCTTGGAATTCGTTTTCTGATGAAAATATTCAATTGGAATTTGAAAAAACTTTCATTACAGAGTGGAGAGAACGTGGCTGTTGTCGCGAGTTCGATTCTCGTCACCCGCTTTGAACGAAAGTTCATACCAAGTTTTTGAACTTGGGCGCGTAGCTCAGGTGGTTAGAGCGCACGCCTGTGACAGGTCTTCAAAAGATTGGCAAACAAACACTTTACTTCGACCAAGATGGCAAGCAAGTCAAGGGTAAAATCGTGACACTTCAATTATCCGAGGTTCTGTTTAACTCACACATCGGTAGCCTGTCTAAAGCCAAGGCTAGTATGGCAGGAGTTGGGAAACCAAGTTTCAATACGACAGCTACATCGAAAGGATTGGACTTGTATCAGGAACAATTCAATGAACTCCACCAGCTGGTGAAGACCTATACGACTTTGCTGGAGACAGATATCGCCTTGATGGCAGCCACAGGGAAAGAGATGCATCGGACAGATAATGTCCTAGGGCAAAACATGTTTCCTGGTTTGCAGTAGGGAGGTACCATGAGTTACAATATAAAATTTGATGATATCACCTCTGTTCAAGTTGAAAGTCAAAAAACGATAAATGCTTGGGGAGAGTCCGTTGCGAGCCTCAATAAGGCCATGAGCGACTTTATCAACAATAAAAATCTCCAAGGTCAGGCCATCTCGAGTATGCGCAACTATCTAGTAGAGGTGCATGGGACTCTCCTTCAGACTCTGGTCACAACCTTCCAAGGTGGCGACCCATTGGTTCCAATTGATGAAACAGTAGAGCCAACCTTCGAAGATGGAAGCAAGGAGAAGTCTATTCCACCAAGGCTAACCTTGCTGAAGGTAATCTTACGTGGAAGATCATCATCTTTATCGGTTACAGTTACTGTTGAGCCGTTGGAAGAGCAGTTAGCTATCGTAGAAGCTCAGATTCAAGCGAGGGAGAACTGGCTAAATCAAATCACAGACCTCTTTAGTCTCAATTGGGGGAAAGCCTTCTCTGAGAAGACCATCCTCTACATTGGGGTTACCTTAGTCACTGTTGGAGTATAAGTCGCAGTCACTGGGGTACCGTTCTTATCCACACGTTTGACTGTGACTGGATCTGGGTTTCCGACAAACTGTTTGTCTGGAGTGAAAGTTACAGTTCCGTCTGGTGCAATTGTGTAAGTCCCTTGACCTGGAATAAACTTCTCTTTGCTTCCATCTGCGAAGGTTGGCTCGACTGTAAGAGAAATCTATTCCAGGTCAAGGAACTTACACGATTGCGCCAGACGGCACTGTAACCTTCACTCCAGACAAGCAGTTTGTTGGAAACCCAGATCCAGTCACAGTGAAACGTGTTGGTCTTGGCTTGAGAAATCTTCTTGGCTCATTGCTTCGGCCGGTGTCACCTGATCGCTGTCTTCTGCCAAGAAATCTGCCAATAAGTCTGAGACATCAATGTCACCTTCTTCGATAGCTTTCAAGATGCCGTCCTTGCCAATCACTTAGTGGAGAGAACGTGGAGATTATCTACGTATCGCAACATCTCATATAGATGTTTTAACTGTAGACAAACGTGCTATGTATATCATGGCAATCGAGGTGGCTGGTGCAATTGATGGAAAAATTAGCGAGGATGATAAGCAAACCTGGATGGATGTAGAGACTTTTAAGGAGTTGCACAAGGTTTAGCAAACCGTCCTCTTCAGCCTCTTGAGTAATTCTCCTATTAATGGGCACGAGTGGACTCGAACCACCGACCTCACGCTTATGTTTGCCAATCTTTTGAAGACCTGTCACTGCTTTACCAGTTTGGTCAAAGTAATACCATTCGTTCTTGGCACCTTCTGCAAACTTGCCGACTGCCATTTCTCCTGAGTTGGCATCAAAGTAACGGATGGATTTATCAGCTAAAGTTACTACTTTACCCTTGACTTGTTTACCATCTTGGTCAAAGTAAAGTGTTTGTTTGCCAATCTTTTGAAGACCTGTCAATGACGATTGGGTTCATCAACTATATCATCAAACACTATACCATTAATCTTATCTTTAAATACTCTTTTAACTATATCAAAAAATTCATCTGATAAAATATCCATATTATTTAATTCCAATGCAATACCCCCAACTCTTTCATCGCCAACCCTTGGCTTTTAAATATTTCTCTGGGATATAGGACTCGATTTCTAATATGATTTCACCTGGATGGATGTAGAGACTTTTAAGGAGTTGCACAAGGATGTCTTATCACTAAGTTACGATAAAGCAACCGATATCAGCGTGGAGGAACTGAAAAGTTTGAAACCTGTAGAGGAACCTTTGTGGGATGAAGAAGATTGGATCCAAGCTCAGCGACTTTTTTCTCGATAGCTTTTGCCAAGCTGTTCATAGCCTTATCATACTCAATTTCCGGTTGTTTTGGTTCAGCTGGTTGATCAGGTTTAGAAGGCTCTTCAGGCTGTTCCGGTTGCGCCGGTTTTTCAGGCTGAGCTGCTTTGAGCTTGTTGATTTGTTCGAGAGCAGTTTCTAGCGCTTTATTGATATAATGTGAAAACAAGTGTAGCGCAAGATGCGACAGCCTTCTCAGTCACAGATACCCTAGTGGACGTTCTTGAATTCGCAGGAACTTTCTGTGTACGGCCGTCTTCCTTCACATATGCAGACAAGTTCGCGCCCGCTTTAATCTTAGCAGTAAAGCTCAACTCCACAGCTTGACCGCCATTGGCTTTCACTTGGTCTTCTGTAAGCGCCGTAGAAAGCTGGACTTCAGAAGCTGGTAAGTCTAAAGACCTTAACTTGGCTCCAGGTACTTACACCTTCCATGAGGAAGCCGCTCCAACCGGATACCTCAAAGTAACCGACATCACTTTCCAAGTCAAACTTAAGAAATATATTCAAGAACAGGAAAAGCATGATATAGCACTAGATAAATTAAGTGTAAAAGAATATGAGGATCCCTTTAGGGATAGTGGTAAGTAATACTAAAGCCTCTTTAAGAGGCAAGTGACGAGTCAAGAGCAATGAGGCTTGAACAACGTGAAAGCCAGCGCCTTTAGGCGCTGGCTGGTGATTTGGGCTTATAGCCCTGGTGCAAACCACCCGTTAGACGGGTGGTTATGATTTTCCAATGTCAAGTTTTCATATTCAAATGTCTTCCAAGGGTTTATATTTGTATTAAAATTTGCTCTCTCCCAACGTTCGTCATTATATTTAGATTTATCCAACCGTAAATTCAAATGTAAATCTTCATCCCAAGCATAGGAAAAATCCCCAACTAGCACTAACGTAACCAGCACAGGTCCTCAAGGTGTTCCACAAACGGGCACTCCAACCTTCCAAGGTGGTGACCCACTGGTTCCAATCGATGAAACAGTCCAGCCAACCTTCGACGATGGAAGCAAAGAGAAATCTATTCCAGGTCAAGGAACTTTCTACGAAGCGGTAACCTGGAATATCTTTCTTAGGTTGTTGGCCGTCTTCGCTTGGATAACCTGGAATTTCATTCCCTTCCTTATCCTTGTGACTGGTCTTCACTTTTTCGTAGATTATGTGACTATTAGTCCGTCTCGCTCCGTAAGGTGCGAGACAAATAAACCACCCGCTATGCGGGTGCGCGACGAAGGTTATACCAAAAAAACTCCAAACGCGATACAATAAAGGTGTTCAAGCCAATTGTAAAGCGAAAGGAGAAAAATATGGCACAAAAGGCACATAGTTTATCCCACACAAAGTGGATGTGTAAATATCACATTGTGTTCACCCCTAAGTATAGACGAAAATTGGTCTTGGCTTGAGAAATCTTCTTGGCTCATTGCTTCGACCGGTGTCGCCTGATCGCTGTCTTCTGCCAAGAAATCATCTAACAAGTCAGATGCTTCAATATCTCCATCTTCGATAGCTTTCAAGATGCCGTCCTTGCCAATCACTTCTTTAGCTGCCTTAATCGCCGCTTCCTTATCAGTGATAGTAGCATCTTTGTTGATGTCATCGATGGTTGATTTTTCAATTTTTTCTAGGGTAGCGATTAAATTTGCTCCTCGATGTTGAAGGCTATTTTCTCAACGCGAATTTCGTCGGTATAAGTCAGTGGATACTCTGGTAAAGCTTCTGCTTTCGGTGCTTCATTTGGTACCATGGTTGGTTTAGCCGTGCCGACCTTGACGATTTGCGTTACGGGCTCCAAGGTTTCTTCGTTAGACAATTCTTGGCGATCAATTTCCTGACCGTTAGAACTGTAGACACGAGTCTTAATGGTACGCTCACCTTGGACACCTGGAGTTGCAATCTGACGAGCATCTTGAACCAATTCATCCGTAGTTTGCTCCTCGATGTTGAAGGCTATTTTCTCAACGCGAATTATGAGAAGGTTAAGACCAGTCATAAGGATAAGGAAGGGAATGACATTCCAGGTTATCCAACCGAAGACGGCGAACAACCTAAGAAGGATATTCCAGGCTACCGCTTCGTAGAATTGCTGACCAAGCCATTGCTGCAATCCAAGAAGCTAAAACTCAGGAAGCAGTCAATAAAGCGCTAGAAACTGCTCTCGAACAAATCAACAAAAGCAGCGATCAAGGCAGCTAAAGAAGTGATTGGCAAGGAAGCTATTTTGAAAGCCATTGAAGATGGAGATATTGAAACGTCCGACTTGTTGGCAGATTTCTTGGCAGAAGACAGTGAACAAGTAACACCGGCCGAAGCGATGAGCCTCAAGACCGTTCCCTTCAGCCGGACTTGGGTAATCCTCCAATAAATAGTCCGTACGGGATTCGAACCCGTGTTACCGCCGTGAAAAAATGCCTAGAGCAAGTTGGGAATATATAAAAAATATGAGAATTGCTTTTCCAACAAGTCTTGTTGAACAACAAAAAATAGCTGGTTTTCTTGATAAGAAAACGGCCCAGCTGGATAAGGCAAAAAATCTACTGGAGGAGCAAATTCAAAAACTAAAAGACTACCGCGCAAGCTTGATTTATGAGACTGTCACAAAGGGACTGGACAAAACAGTCCCAATGAAAGATTCAGGAATCGACTGGATCGGACAGGTTCCTCAAGGGTGGGAGATTTCTAAAATAAGATATTTAGTAACTACTCGAAGTGAAAAAAGAATAACAGACTCTTCTATACCTTACATAGGATTAGAAAATATAGAAAGTCAAACTGGGAAATTTGTTGAAACGACCAAGATGGCAAGCAAGTCAAGGGTAAAATCGTGACACTTTCAGATAAGAGTATCCGTTACTTTGATGCCAACTCAGGGGAAATGGCAGTCGGCAAGTTTGCAGAAGGTGCCAAGAGCGAATGGTATTACTTTGACCAAGCTGGTAAAGCAGTGACAGGTCTTCAAAAGATTGGCAAACAAGCCAGTCGCCATGGCTCCTGATGAACGGAGATAGTACCACTTGTTCCCAAGGTATTGCCAGCCCGTTTTCATATCACCATTTTCAGCATCTAGATAATACCAAGATGAGTCTACCTGATACCAGCCAGTCGCCATGGCTCCTGATGAACGATGATATAGTTGATGAACCCAATCGTCATACATTTAAACTGGATTTTCTCATCTATAACTTTGCTGGGGTAAGATTTATATACGAAAACGATTTATTAGCTAAAACAAGTGAAACTATTAAGGCTACTAAAGTCTTGGAAGGTAAAGCCCTAGAAGCTGACAAGTATGAGTTTGAGCTTAAAGAAGGTGACAAAGTCGTTGCGACAGCTAAAACTATTCCAGGTCAAGGAACTTACACAATTGCGCCAGATGGTACAGTGACCTTCACTCCAGACAAACAGTTTGTTGGAAACCCAGATCCAGTCACAGTCAAACACAAGCAGAGGGTCAGCGGTTCGATCCCGTTAACTCCCATTTTAGCGGGTGTAGTTTAGTGGTAAAACTACAGCCTTCCAAGCGCGTTGAAAAAATCAACTTTAGCATTCGTGAAGAAGAAACGGATGAATTGGTTCGTGATGCCCGCCAAATCACAACTCCAGGAGTCCAAGGTGAGCGCACGATTAAGACTCGTGTCTACAGTTCCAACGGTCAGGAAATCGATCGCCAAGAGTTGTCTAATGAGGAAACTCTAGCTCCCGTAACGCAAGTGGTCAAAGTTGGAACGGCTAAGCCAACTATGGTACCGAATGAAGCACCGAAAGCAGACGCTTTGCCAGAGTATCCGCTAACTTACACTGACGAAACGCGCGTAGAAAAAATCAACTTTAGCATTCGTGAAGAAGAAACGGATGAGCTTGTCCAAGATGCTCGTCAAATCGCAACTCCAGGAGTCCAAGGTGAGCGTACGATTAAGACTCGTGTTTACAGTTCCAATGGTCAAGTTGTCGACCACCAAGAGTTGTCTGACGAGGAAACACTAGCTCCTGTAACGCAAATCGTCAAAGTCGGCACAGCTAAGCCAACTATGGTACCAAATGATGCGCCGAAAGCAGACGCTCTTCCAGAGTATCCACTCACTTATACCGACGAAACTCGCGTTGAGAAAATAGCCTTCAACATTGAGGAGCAACATACGGACGAATTGGTTCAAGATGCTCGTCAAATCGCAACTCCGGGTGTTCAAGGTGAACGCACGATTAAGACTCGTGTATACAACTCTAACGGTCAGGAAATCGACCGTCAAGAACTTTCGAATGAAGAAACCTTGGCTCCAGTAACACAGATCGTCAAAGTCGGCACGGCTAAACCAACTATGATACCAAATGATGCACCGAAAGCAGATGCTTTGCCAGAATATCCGTTGACATATACTGACGAAACTCGGGTTGAGAGAATTAACTTCACAATTCGTGAAGAAGAAACGGATGAATTGGTTCGAGATGCTCGTCAAATTGCGACTCCGGGAGTTCAAGGCGAACGTACCATTAAGACTCGTGTCTACAGTTCCAATGGTCAAGTTGTTAATCGTCAAGAGTTGTCTAACGAGGAAACACTAGCTCCTGTAACACAAATCGTCAAGGTCGGAACGGCTAAGCCAACTATGGTACCGAATGAAGCACCGAAGGCAGATGCTCTGCCAGAATATCCGTTGACATATACTGACGAAACTCGGGTTGAGAAAATTAACTTCACAATTCGTGAAGAAGAAACGGATGAGCTTGTTCGAGATGCCCGCCAAATCACAACTCCGGGTGTTGAGGGTGAGCGCACGATTAAGACTCGTGTCTACAGTTCTAACGGTCATGAAATCGATCGTCAAGAGTTGTCCAATGAGGAAACCCTAGCTCCCGTAACGCAAATTGTTAAGGTCGGCACGGCTAAACCGACCATGGTACCGAACAATTCACCGAAAGCAGAGGCTCTGCCAGAGTATCCGTTGACTTATACTGACGAAACGCGCGTTGAAAAAATCAACTTTAGCATTCGTGAAGTATGACATATTTGTAAAATAACATAAGGAGACGTCATGAAGTCATTAAAAATTGTAGGAATTGTTTTAGCTAGTTTGTTGGTTATCCATCTACCCATTCATTCTTGGCCATCTTACCATCTGATTTATAATAATAGTATCCTACCCATTTATTGCGAGGATAGCTGCCTTCTGATGGTAGATTAAGTTTTTGAATAGCATAGTTGGCTTCTTCTTTGGTAAATTTGTCAATACTAGGAGAAGTTATCTTAGTCTCTACGAAGCGGTAACCTGGAATATCTTTCTTCGGTTGTTGGCCGTCTTCGGTTGGATGTCCTGGAATGTCATTGCCTTCCTTATCCTTGTGACTGGTCTTCACTTTTTCGTAGAGGTATGGATATCCCCTGCATTCCCAAGTTTGATATCCTGATCAGCCTCATACATATTAGAAACCCCATAGGCTGTTGTCCCAAGACCCACGATACCGCCTGCAACAACTAAAGGAGTCGCAGAGCCCAATGTAACTACGATGGCTGTCACTCCGACAATGATAGTCAATGCGCTAACAGCCATGTCTTTCCAACCCTTATCTGATCGAGCCAAGGCTTCAAAACGGACCCTCTTCAAACCACGTCAGCTTCACCTTGCCGTAGGTATGGTTACTGACTTCGTCAGTTCTATCCACAACCTCAAAACACTGTTTTGAGCAACCTGCGGCTAGCTTCCTAGTTTGCTCTTGATTTTCCTAACAACCTAAACATAAAAACACCTCCTGCTGTGATGGTTGCGAGTAGTAAAACTATGAATAATGGTTTATAGCTTTCCAAACTAACTTCATACTCTCTATTTCGACGTTCTTCTTGGGATTTTCCTAACATACTAAATATAAAAACACCTCCTGTTGTGACAGTTGCGAGTAGTAAAACTATGAATAATGGTTTATAGCTTTATGACAAGGCATCAGAAACCATCAATGGAGCGGATGCCCATTTCATCGGTGCATGGGAATTCACCCCAGCTCCAACTTACAAGGCAACACATGAATTTGTAAGCGGAACTCCAGGCAAAGAGCTTCCACAAGAAGTGAAAACTCTGCTTCCAGCAGACCAAACACATTGGTTCGTCTTGTTCAGTTTTCAAAGGTCTTTGTCTCTCACTCCTCTCGTGAGCGACAACTATATTAGTATATCACAGCTACCTGCCTCTCTGGATCTGGGTTTCCAACAAACTGTTTATCTGGAGTGAAGGTTACTGTACCATCTGATGCAATTGTGTAAGTTCCTTGACCTGGAATAGACTTCTCTTATCGCTGCTTCCTTATCAGTGATAGTGGCATCCTTGTTGACGTCGTCTATGGTTGATTTTTCGATTTTTTCTAGGGTAGCGATTAAATCTGAGCGAACTTTTGCTGCTTCCTCCGCTGCTTCCTTGTCCGCTGCAGCGAGTTTAGCTTGGTTTTTGCTTGAAAGTTGAGATTGAGTTTTTGCTTCGGCTGGTGTTACCTGATCGCTGTCTTCTGCCAAGAAATCTGCCAGTAAGTCGGACGCTTCGATATCTCCATCTTCGATAGCTTTCAAGATAGCATCCTTGCCAATCACTTCTTTAGCTGCCTTGATCGCTGCTTAACCTAAGAAAGATATTCCAGGTTACCGCTTCGTAGAGACGAAGAAACTGCCAAACGGCGACACAGAACACGTTTATGAGAAGGTTAAGATGTAGAGGATGGTCTTCTCAGAGAAGGCTTTCCCCCAATTCAGTGTCAAGAGGTCTTTGATTTGATTTAGCCAGTTCTCTCTCGCTTGAATCTGAGCTTCTACGATAGCTAACTGCTCTTTTATCTCTATGGAGTCAATTCCTCCATCCAAACGAATAGCACCATCGGGAGGAACGACATAACCCGCTTTACGGATATCAGACGCATATTTTTCTGACGCCATTAAACGTTGTAAGACGGCTATATTGTCCCTCTCTTCAAAGGAGGTTTTTAATTGCATATATTCTTGGTGGTTTTGATACTGAAAATAAAGATTCAAGCCAACAGATACCCTAGTGGACGTTCTTGAATTCGCAGGAACTTTAAGTGCTAAATTGAATGGTCAAGCGCTTGAGGCTAGCCAAATCAAGGTAGACGGTCAAACCATTACCTTGACACTTACAGAAGAACAAGTCAAAGCCAATGGCGGTCAAGCAGTTGAATTGACGTTCGACGCCAAGATCAAAGCCGGCGCAAACTTGTCTGCATATGTGAAGGAAGACGGCCGTACATGTTTGACTTGGAAAGTGATGTCCGTTACTTTGAGGTATCCAGTTGGAGCGGCTTCCTCATGGAAGGTGTAAGTTCCTGGGGCCAAGTTGAGATCTTTAGACTTACCAGCTTCTGTGGAAGCAAAGAGAAGTCTATTCCAGGTCAAGGAACTTACTCGATTGCATCAGATGGTACAGTAACCTTCACACCAGACAAACAGTTTGTAGGCAACCCAGATCCAGTTACAGTCAAACGAGTAGATAAGAATGGGACTCCAGTTACTGCGACCTATAGTCCAGAATTTACGAAAGTGACACCAACAGGAACTGGCGCAACGAGCACAGGTCCTCAAGGACTTCCACAAACGGGTACTCCAACCTTCCAAGGTGGTGATCCACTTGTTCCAATTGATGAAACAGTATAGTCTTTTTACCCTGAGCCTAGAAATGAGAAAGCGAAGAAGGTCCGGGGGACCTTTTTACCCCGAGTCTAGAAACAGGAAAACGAGGTAGATTCGGTAACTCGAAGAGTTCGATTTTCCTTGTCTCACCCCCGCAACGATGACTAGGTTTGAAAAAGCTGTAAGTCTAAAGATCTCAACTTGGCCCCAGGTACTTACACTTTCCATGAGGAAGCCGCTCCAACCGGTTACCTCAAAGTAACGGACATCACTTTCCAAGTCAAACTCTGCTGGAAGCAAGGCTTTCACTTCTTGTGGAAGGTCTTTTCCTGGAGTTCCGCTGACAAATTCATGTGTTGCCTTGTAAGTTGGTGCCGTTTCACAACCAATCCTTTAGCTGTACCAACAAAGTCTGGTTCTGGAGTAAAGGTAATCTTACCATCTTTATCAATTGTATAGCTTCCTTCACCCGGAACAACCGTGGTCGTGCTACCATCCTCAAATGTTGGTGGAACTGTACTATCGATATGTCCTTCAAACGTTGGGGTTGCCACTTGTGGTTGGCCTTTTGCTCCTGTAGAAGCCGTGTCATGACCAGTAGACGGATCTACAACTGTTGGACGATAAGTCGCAGTAACTGGAGTACCATTTTTATCCTTACGGACAATCGTTACGCCTGTTCCTTTTCCTACAAAATTAGCAGTATCGTATGTCACACCTTTTTCACTACCTGCTTTTTCAGTGATAGTGTAAGTGTAATCACCTGCTGTTTCGAACTCAATTTCTTTGAAAGTAACGGTGCCGTCTGCAGCGTTTTTAGCTGTCGCAACGACTTCTTCACCTTTTTTAAGTTCGAATTCGTATTTATCAGCTTCAAGACCCTTGGAAGACATTTGAATATGAAAACTTGACATTGGAACTAGAAAATTCTTATGAAAGCGATGGGCGTGAGAAAGGTGATTATTTGCGAATTATTTCCACTCATCTAGATATTTTAACAGTTGATAAGCGTGCTATGTATATTATGGCCATTGAAATTGCGACTGCCATTGACGGCCAAATCAGCGAAGACGACAAAGAAACCTGGATCTGGGTTTCCAACAAACTGTTTATCTGGAGTGAAAGTTACTGTTCCGTCTGGTGCAATCGTGTAAGTTCCTTGACCTGGAATAGACTTTCGAAGATGGACAGTCAACGAAAACAGTTCCAGGTGTAGGTGAATACAGCATCAATCCAGATGGTTCTATCACCTTTACGCCAGAAAAACAATATGTTGGCACACCAGCTCCAGTTACAGTGAAACGTGTAGATAAGAACGGCACCCCAGTGACTGCGACCTATACCCCAACAGTGACTAAGGTAACCCCAATCAGCACTAACGCAACCAGCACAGGCCCTCAGGGTGTTCCACAAACAGGCACTCCAAGCTTCCAAGGTGGTGATCCATTGGTTCCAATCGATGAAACAGTTGAGCCAACCTTCGCAGATGGAAGTAAAGAGAAGTCTATTCCAGGTCAAGGAACTTACACAATTGGGATCAACTGAAAAAGTGATTCCAGGTGAAGGAACTTATGTAATCTCACCGGATGGCACCGTTACCTTCACTCCAGAAGCTAATTTTGTAGGAAAAGGAACAGAGGAAGGCAATGACATTCCAGGTTATCCAACCGAAGACGGTGAACAACCGAAGAAAGATATTCCAGGCTACCGCTTCGTAGAGACTAAGACCTGTTCTTGAATATATTTCTTAATTGTGGCTTCATTAAGCCCTACTGTACTTACATAATAACCTTCTGCCCAGAAATGCCGATTTCCAAACTTATACTTGAGGTTGGCGTGTTTATCAAACATCATGAGTGCACTTTTGCCTTTTAAATAACCCATGAAACTTGAAACACTTATCCTTGGTGGAATACTGACTAACATATGTACATGATCAGGCATTAAGTGACCCTCGATAATTTCAACACCTTTATAACTACATAAACGGTGGAATATTTCTCCCAAACTACTTCGATATTGATTATAAATGATTTTTCGTCTATACTTAGGGGTGAACACAATGTGATATTTAGGACTTCAGAAGCTGGTAAGTCTAAAGATCTCAACTTGGCACCAGGTACTTATACCTTCCATGAGGAAGCCGCTCCAACTGGTTACCTCAAAGTAACAGATATTACTTTCAAAGTGAAAACTGACGGAACAGTAGAAGTAACCAATGTCGGTGAGAAAGACTCTAAAGGTGAAGAAAACAAAGTTGCTACAAACGGTTCAACTGTAACTGTAACCGATAAAGACGATGACCTTCCACGTAAGATTACCTTCTTTCAATTCAGTCTGCTCGGTTGATAAGTTGAACAAAATTTTAGCCAATGCTTCTGCCATATCAGGTGAGTCTGGAAAGTTTAGCCAATGCTTCTGCCATATCAGGTGAGTCTGGAAAGCATTGCTGCACGACTTTTAATTTCTCAACAGTAGCCTCTCGTTCTTTCTTGTTTTATAGCTTCCATACTTTCTCGAACCATACCAATACCTCCTTCTTTTTTATCGCCAACCCTTGGCTTTTAGATATTTCTCTGGGATATACTTTCGAAGATGGACAGTCAACGAAAACAGTTCCAGGTGTGGGTGAATACAGCATTAATCCAGATGGCTCTATTACCTTTACGCCAGAAAAACAATATGTTGGCACACCAGATCCAGTCACAGTGAAACGTGTAGATAAGAACGGAACAGAAGTCACTGCGACCTATACCCCAACAGTGACCAAGGTAACCCCAACTAGCACTAACGCAACCAGCACAGGTCCTCAAGGTGTCCCACAAACAGGCCCGTAGAAAGCTGGACATCTGAAGCTGGTAAGTCTAAAGATCTCAACTTGGCTCCAGGCACTTACACCTTCCATGAGGAAGCAGCCCCAACTGGTTACCTCAAAGTAACGGACATCACTTTCCAAGAAGCGATGAGCCAAGAAGATTTCTCAAGCCAAGACCAAGCCAAGCTAACTGCAGCTGACAAGGAAGCGGCGGAAGAAGCAGCAAAAGTTCGCTCAGATTTAATCGCTACCTTAGAAAAAATTGAAAAATCAACCATCGACGACATCAACAAAGATGCTACTATCACTGATAAGGAAGCAGCTATTAAGGCAGCTAAAGAAGTGATTGGTAAGGATGCTATCTTGAAAGCCATCGAAGAAGGTGACATCGAAGCATCAGATTTGTTAGATGATTTCTTGGCCGAAGACAGTGAACAAGTAACACCGGCCGAAGCGATGAGCCAAGAAGCTGAAACTCTTGACAAACGTGACCAAGTCTTCACCTATAATGTGAAAACAAGTGTAGCGCAAGATGCGACAGCCTCCGGAGTTTCCGGTTGAGTTGGTTTTTCAGGCTGAGCAGGATTTTCAGGCTGAGCAGGATTTTCAGGCTGAGCAGGTTGTTCAGGTTGAGCTGGATTCTCAGGTTGCGCCGGTTTCTCAGGCTGAGCCGGTTTTTCAGGTTGAACTGGATTCTCAGGTTGAGTCGGATTTTCAGGCTGAACTGGTTTTTCAGGTTCAGCAGGTTTCTCAGGCTGAGCCGCTTCGAGTTTGTTGATTTGTTCGAGAGCAGTTTCTAGCGCTTTATTGATTGGAACCAATGGGTCGCCACCTTGGAAGGTTGGGGTACCCGTTTGTGGAAGACCTTGAGGACCTTTGCTGGTTGCGTTAGTGCTGGTTGGTGTGACCTTGGTCACTGTTGGGGTATAAGTTGCAGTCACTTCTGTACCGTTCTTATCTACACGTTTAACGGTGACTGGATCTGGAGTACCAACATACTGTTTGTCTGGCGTAAAGGTAATAGAGCCATCTGGATTGATGCTGTACTCACCTACACCTGGAACGGTCTTCATTGACTGGCCATCTTCGAAGGTCATCGATTTTGTATCATCAATTGAAACAGCTGAATTACCCGCTGTAAAGCTTGGGATACCCTTTTGAGATTGACCTTGGATACCATTTGAAGTGGCATCCGTTGAAGTTCTAGTAGAGGTGCATGGGACTCTCCTTCAGACTCTGGTCAACCTGATGAATGACTACTCAACCAATCTCCTACTGTACAAGGACGGTTACTACCAGATTGAGGTATGGATATCCCCTGCATTCCCAAGTTTGATATCCTGACCTGCCTCGTACATATTAGAAGCCCCATAGGCTGTTGTCCCCAAACCCACGATACCACCTGCAACAACTAAAGGAGTCGCAGAGCCCAAAGTGAATATAATAGCTGCCACTCCGGCAATAATAGTCAATCCACCAATAGCCCAGTTTTGCCAACCCTTATCTGATCGAGCCAAGGCTTCAAAACGGACCCCCATGATAGGCAACCTGACCTGCTGTATAGGCACCTGCTTCCCCTATCGCAAACTGGGTCACCCCCTTGACAACGCTCTGGGTCTGCCCTATAGGAACCATGATGGCACTTGCCGTCACAAAGACAGTCCCAACATCATGATACAGCTTGTCGTTCCCCATGAAAAGCGTATCTCTGATAGGATTCTCTGCCTTGGTATGGATATCCCCTGCATTCCCAAGTTTGATATCCTGAAGCTAAAACAAGTGAAACTATTAAGGCTACTAAAGTCTTGAATGGTAAAGCCCTTGAAGCTGGTAAATATGAGTTTGAACTTAAAGAAGGTGACAAAGTCGTTGACACAGCTACAAACGCTGCAGACGGAACTGTTACTTTCAAAGAAATTGAGTACAACGAAGCAGGTAGCCACACTTACACTATCTCAGAAAAAGCAGGTAGCGAAGCAGGTGTGACATACGACACTACTAAACACGAAGTGACAGTTGAAGTTGTTGACAACGGTGCAGGCAAACTTGTTGCAACTGCAACTGATAACAACCCAACCTTCACCAACACTTATAAAGCAGCTAAAATCGCTGCTTCCTTATCAGTGATAGTGGCATCCTTGTTGATATCATCAATGGTTGATTTTTCAATTTTTTCTAGGGTAGCGATTAAATGTCGAAATAGAGAGTATGAAGTTAGTTTGGTAAATGCCTTGAAGAATTCTTATCAAGGGATTGAGGAGGTAACGATTACGAATCCATCGTACAGATCAATTCCTTCAGACGCTTGGGGGGCGGATGTGAAACTAAAATTTTTTGATGGAACATCTAAAGAACATGTTTTAGCTTTTGATATAAACTCGAATAAAATTAGGATTGGAGTATATAATAAGGATGATGAAGAATTTCAACATTTTTTAAATTCTAGGCGAGGTTGTACTAAGTCAAAAGTTAAAGTTAAATATTCGAATGGTTCAGAAGGGGAGCTATGATGAATAAATACGTGTATACAGACAAACAACTTAATGAATTGAATCAAGGTCCGAATGTTTACAGTGTTAATACTGAGTTCGCACAGCGTAAAGAAAACCGAACAAATATTGTTCTGCTAAATCAGATAACGAGTTAAAAAAGGTGAAATCAACACTATAACCACCTCCGATGGTCAAGAATTCCGTGTCGTTGCGAATAAGTCTGACCCAGTATCGGAATTTGATGCAGTATCTGTGACAATTGGCTTGATTTTCTCTAATTTCTCTGGGATATAGGACTCGATTTCTAATATGATTTCTTTTAGGTAGCTGTCCCAGTCACTTATTTCGCTGTAATAGCTATTTGGCTTAGAAATCACTTTTTCTTTGTTAAGATTAAGAAGTAGGTGAATTTCAAATAAATCGTTTTCGTATATAAATCTTACCCCAGCAAAGTTTTCAGCTTCTTTGCCGTTCACATCTTTCTTGATTTCTGGTTCTTCTGGTGTTGGTGGCGTTACTGGGACTTCATTAGAGTCTTTCGTAAAGCCTGGTTTGTTTGGAAGATCTGCCTTGTAAGCTGCCTTGTTAGGAACTTTCACAGTCTTATCTTCTGTTACATAATCAGACAAGTTAGCACCCGCTTTGATCTTAGCGTCGAAAGTTAATTCAACAGCTTGACCAGCACTTGTTTTAGCTTGTTCTTCTGTAAGCGTCAAGGTAATGGTTTGACCTTCTACCTTGATTTGGCTAGTCTTCACTTTTTCGTAGACATGTTCTGTGTCGCCGTTTGGTTGTTTCTTGGTCTCTACGAAGCGGTAACCTGGAATATCCTTCTTAGGTTTCAGAGTCAAATCCCGCCACATCTCTGTAGTGGACTTTTCATCATCAATCGATACATACTCGAAAGATCGGGTTTGGTGCATAACTTGGACATATTCTTATCTCTATGGAGTCAATTCCTCCATCCAAACGAATAGCTCCATCGGGAGGAACGACATAGCCCGCTTTACGGATGTCAGACGCATATTTTTCTGATGCCATCAAACGTTGTAAGGCGACTATATTATCCCTCTCTTCAAAGGAGGTTTTTAATTGCATATGTTCTTGGTGGTTTTGATACTGAAAATAAAGATTCAAGCCAAGCCAATCTGTATCGGTGAGCTCAAGTCAATCGGCTTCAGCGAGTGCTAGCCGATCAGCATCTGCAAGTGCTAGCCAGTCTGAGTCAGTGAGCGCTAGCCAGTCTGCTTCGGCAAGTTCGAGTCAATCAGCCTCAGCAAGTGTCAGCCAATCAGTATCTGTAAGCTCGAGTCAATCCGCTTCAGTAAGCTCCAGCCAGTCAGCATCTGCAAGTGCAAGTGAATCCGCTTCAGTAAGCGCAAGTGAGTCAGCATCGGTAAGTGCTAGTGAATCTGTTTCAGTAAGTTCGAGTCAATCAGTCTCAGTAAGCGCCAGCCAATCAGCGTCAGTGAGCTCGAGTCAATCCGCTTCAGTAAGTGCAAGTCAGTCTGCATCTGTAAGCGCAAGTGAGTCAGCCTCAGCAAGTGCTAGCCAGTCTGCTTCAGTAAGTTCGAGTCAATCCGCATCATTGAGTGCGAGTCAATCCGCATCAGTAAGTGCTAGTGAGTCAGCATCGGTAAGTTCGAGTGAGTCTGCGTCAGTAAGCTCCAGTCAATCCGCTTCAGCGAGTGCTAGCCAGTCAGCCTCAGTAAGCGCAAGTGAGTCTGTATCGGCAAGTGCAAGTCAATCAGCTTCAGCCAGCGCAAGCCAGTCCGCATCGGTGAGTTCGAGTCAATCAGCCTCAGCGAGCGCTAGCCAATCCGCCTCTGCTTAGCCAATGCTTCTGCCATATCAGGTGAGTCTGGAAAGTATTGCTGCACGACTTGTAATTTCTTAGCAGTAGTCTCCAATTCTTCCAATTCAGTCTGCTTGCTTGATAGATTAACCAAAGTCCTAGTATACGGTAAAGCAATATCATGTGAATCATGGAATTGTTGTTGCAATTTCTGTAATTTCTCAACAGTAGCCTCTCGTTCTTTCAATTCAGTCCGCCTGCTTCATTGTATTCGATTTCTTTGAAAGTAACAGTACCGTCTGCAGCGTTTTTAGCTGTCGCAACGACTTTGTCACCTTCTTTAAGCTCGAATTCGTATTTATCAGCTTCAAGGGCCTTACCTTCCAAGACTTTCTTAGCCTTAATAGTTTCGCTTGTTTTAGCTGCTTTATAAGTGTTGGTGAAGGTTGGGTTAATGAAACAAGTAGAACACGATGAGATGGTTAGGATTGTCAAGGGTGAGGAAGTCAAAAAAATTATAGAAGATGATTTGAAAGAAATGGACCAATTTCCTTTAGCAAATAAAGGAAAAATAAAGTCTTATCAAATTGATGATAAATCAATCAAACAAAGTCCAATGGGAGGAATCAAATTTAAAATTTATATAAATAATGACGAAGAATTATATGTATTTTTCACTATTAATAAAGATAGAAGTAGCGGAAAGTTAGTTAATGATGGCGGAGGAAACTCAGCTAAATTTGAGAAAATGATAACGGAGGGGAAAAGTGAATAGACAGTATAGTGATCATGAACGTCAAAAAATTGCTAATTAAGAGTATACAAAGTATTCTGAAACAGATCCTTTGAAAATCATAAATGATAAAGGAGAAATAGAAGATATCGGTACAGTCCGTCAGGTAATAAAATATGACATATTTGTAAAATAACATAAGGAGACGTCATGAACAGCAGGAGGTGTTTTTATGTTTAGGTTGTTAGGAAAATCTCAAGAAGAACGTCGAAATAGAGAGTATGAAGTTAGTTTGGAGGTTGGCTCGACTGTTTCATCGATTGGAACCAGTGGGTCACCACCTTGGAAGGTTGGGGTACCTTTTTGCGGTTGACCTTGGATACCCGTGCTAGTTGCGCTAGTTCCAGTTGGGGTTACTTTCGTAAACTCTGGACTGTAAGTCGCAGTGACTGAGGTTGGCTCGACTGTTTCATCGATTGGAACCAGTGGGTCGCCACCTTGGAAAGTTGGGGCTCCTGTTTGTGGGACACCTTGAGGACCTGTGCTGGTTGCGTTAGTGCTGGTTGGAACTACTTCTTTCACCACCGCTTGGTACTTAACGGTAACAGGAGTTCCGTTGGCATCCACTCGAGTCAATTCAAGTTCTGGTGTTTCACCCTTGAACTGTTTGTCTGGAGTGAAAGTTACCTTGCCGTCTGCGTCCACTTCGAACTTACCAACATTTGGTAGTTCTTTCACAGTTGTACCATTGTCAAATAGTGGAGTTGAATCAGCTGGGAATGGAACCGAGTCATGGCCTGGTGTGAAGATCACTTTACCTTCTTGGACTTGACCTTGAGGACCTGTGCTGGTTACGTTAGTGCTAGTTGGGCCTTCTCCTTGATAATTTTCAAACCACATTCTCTTCGCTAATTCTAAGTAATCAAATGGAATTTCTTTGGTGTAATCGCCTTTGATGTAAATTCTCACTCGTCTTCCTCATCGTCATAAACTCGTTCACCATGGATTTTGATGTATTCTTCCCATCCTCTGTGTAATTCATCCCAAAGGGGTTCATCAATCGCCTCCATAACCTCTAGTTCTTCCAAACTAATATCGACTGCTTCGTCGTAGGTCAAATTCAGCAGGTCTGCATGTTTCGTTTTAAATTCTTCAATACTCAGCCATGTTTCTTTGTCGTCTTCGCTGATTTGACCGTCAATGGCAGATGCTACCTCAATCGCCATGATATAGAGCGCTTGCTTATCAACCGTTAGAATATCTAGATGAGTGGAAATAATCCGCAAACAATCACCTTTCTCACGTCCATCGCTTTCATAAGAATTTTCTAGATCCAATGTCAAGTTTTCATATTCAAATGTCTTCCAAGGGTCAGGAACTTCAAGTGCTAAATTGAATGGTCAAGCTCTTGACGCTAGCCAAATCAAGGTAGAAGGTCAAACCATTACCTTGACAGAAACATGGCTGAATATTGAAGAATTCAAAACGAAACATGCAGACTTGCTGAACTTGACCTACGATGAAGCGGTCAATATTAGTTTGGAGGAACTGGAGGTTATGGAGGCGGTTGATGAACCACTTTGGGATGAATTACACAGAGGATGGGAAGAATACATTAAAATCCACGGCAAACGTGTTTATGACGATGAGGAAGACGAGTGAGACTATATATAAAAGGTGATTATACAAAAAGAGTACCTTATGGTTATTTAGAACTAGCTGGTAAAATGTGGTTTCCAGAAGATGAGCAAATTTCTTACTCAAATGCTGGGAACAATGATGCATTACAAGAAGATTTTTTCTCAAATTTATCCTTGAGGAAAGGCACTGCCGATAAGAGATGGTCTAGTGTCCCCCTAAAGGAAGGGGTACGAAGACTCTTTTCACATATTTAGGAAAGTATTGAAATTAATTTTGAAGATGCATTTGCTACGGATTATAATGAAAAGGGAGACTATCTCCGTATTTTAACCACCCATCTAGAAGTTTTGACAGTTGATAAACGAGCTATGTACATTATGGCGCTTGAGATTGCAAAGGTGATTGATGGGCAAATTAGCGAGGATAATAAGAAGACATGGCTAACAGTCGAGGAGTTTAGGAAAAAGCACGAGGCTATTCTATCTCTAACTTTTGAAGAAGCAAATGAACTAAGTTTGACTGAAATTCAAACGATGGATGTGGTAGACGATCCTCTTTGGGAGGAAGAAGCCACTCGTCGAAAAGAATATATACTAGCACATGGAGGCGATATCTCAGATTTATGAGACTATATATCAAAAGTGATTTTAAGAAAAAAATAACCTTTACGACAAGAGAGTTGCTCTGGGAAATGTGGTTTAAGGAATGGCATGGTCATCCTATTACATACTCAAACGTTGGTGATGATGAGATGCTACAAGATGATTTCTTTTTTGGAGAACTCAGGTTTCTCTACTGTCGGAGCGGCTTGGTCTCCTACTGTCGATAATGGACCTGTGTATTCTGGCAATTCATGCACTAGAGCCATCACTGCATTGACACCGCCCTTGAACTCAGGTTTCTCTACTGTCGGAGCGAAAAGTCCACTACAGAGATGTGGCGGGATTTGACTCTGACCGCGGCTACAGTTGTCTTGTATGTCTTCTGCCCTCCTGCTGGTGCGGTTCTATCCACGGTCGTAGCAGCAGCGGAAATGTACTCTGCCGCTTCTGGTAAGGACTGGGGTACTGGCCGCGAGCTGGATGGGAACGAGAGAGCTACGAGGGGCTTCTTTGCCCTGCTTGACTTGATCCCAGCAGGTAAATACCTCAGTGGCTTGGCCAAGACAGGAAAGACTGCAGGCCTCACCGCTGTTAAGACTAGTATCAAAACAGCGGTGAAGGCCCATGATAGGCAACCTGACCGGCTGTATAGGCACCGGCTCCCCTATCGCAAACTGGGTCAACCCTTTGACAACGCTCTGCGTCTGCCCTATGGGAATCATGATGGCACTCGCCGTCACAAAGACATTTCCAACATCATGATACAGCTTATCATTCCCCATGAAAAGCGTATCTCGGATGAGATTATAGGATTTCGTATGGGCATCCCCTGCATTTCCAAATTGAATGTTATGAATCCCTTCTGCTGCATTAGATAACCCATAGGCTGTTGTCCCAAAACCCACGATACCGCCTGCAACAACTAAAGGAGTCGCAGTTCCCAAGGTTCCTATAATTGCGAGAATCCCAAACGCAACGGTCAACACACCCAAACCCAACTCTTTCCAACCATTCTTGGCGGTGCGAATTAAAGCAAGAGCTTACCAATAAAATATTAGTAAACTCTTGCTTCACTTATTCTATCATAAAAGAAAATACTGATTTCTTTGTAAAGTCATGGTTTAAACAAATCTTACAACCAACCCTTATCTTTTAAGAACTCATCGGGAATACGTAATTCAATCTCTGCTTCCAGGTTACCGCTTCGTAGAGACTAAGAAACTTCCAAATGGCGACACAGAACATGTTTATGAGAAGGTTAAGACTAGTCGAAAAGTCCACTACAGAGATGTGGCGGGATTTGACTCTGAGCGCGGCTACAGTTGTCTTGTATGTCTTCTGCCCTCCTGCCGGTGCGGTTCTATCAACGGTCGTAGCAGCAGCGGATATGTACTCTGCCGCTTCTGGTAAGGACTGGGGTACTGGCCGCGAGCTAGACGGGAACGAGAGAGCTATGAGGGGAGCCTTTGCCCTGCTTGACTTGATCCCAGCAGGTAAATATCTAAGTGGCTTGGCCAAGACAGGAAAGACTGCAGGGCTCACCGCTGTTAAGACTAGTATCAAAACAGCGGTGAAGGACTTGAGTTTGGCGAAATCTCCTGACTGATAAGTCCCTACCGTACGTGTCTTACCTGCATGTTCTGTTATCAAGGCCTTGGTCGCAGCTAGAAGTTCCTTAAAGGCGACCAAATCCTGACTCGCATGGTTGCTTTCATACTGAGTGATGGAGCTATCCAAGTTCTTGATCTGATTGAGCAGAAAGTTATAGTCCATGACCGTGCTGGTATGACTGCTTCCATCATAGCTCACCAAATCAGAAATCTTGTCCTTGGTCGTATTCAAGAGCTCAATCTCACTCTTTAGACTATCCCGTGAACTCTTTAAAGCACTATGAAGGTTTGTAAATACCTGACTTGGCAACTTTGTATGCAGGTGACTATCAATCTGGTAGTAACCGTCCTTGTACAGTAGGAGATTGGTGTTTCATCAATTGGAACAAGTGGATCACCACCTTGGAAGCTTGGAGTGCCTGTTTGTGGGACACCTTGAGGACCTGTGCTGGTTGATGGTGAACGTGTGTATGACGACGAGGAAGACGAGTGAGACTATATCTTAAAGGAAACTACGAAACTAGTATATACCAAAACTGTATGGAATATCCTTGGAAAATGTGGTTCAAAGAACGTAAGGGAGTGAAAGTTGGTTTTTCTTATGCATTTGATGATAATTTTTATTTGAGTTTAACTCTAGATAAATTTTCTTCAAATGATGAGCGTTGGGGAATGGCTGATTTTAGAATAGGAAAAGACTCTTGGGCGACTTTTAAGCGTGAAAATTTAAATTTAAATTTTGAAGATTCTTATGAAAGTGATGGGCGAGAAAAAGGAGACTATCTTCGAATAATCACGACTCATAAGGATATTCTAACGGTTGACAAGCGAGCGCTCTATATCATGGCGATTGAGGTAGCATCTGTCATTGACGGTCAAATCAGCGAAGACGACAAAGAAACTTGGCTGAGTGTTGAAGAATTCAAAACGAAACATAAAGACCTACTGAATATGACCTACGACGAAGCAGTCGATATTAGTTTAGAAGAGATGGAATTGTTGCTGCACGACTTGTAATTTCTCAGCAGTAGTCTCCAATTCTTTCAATTCAGTCTGCTTGCTTGATAAGTTAACCAAAATCATGGCATACAGCAAAGCTATATCATGTGAATCATAGAATTGTTGTTGCACGATTTGTAATTTCTCAGCAGTAGTTTCCAGCTCTTTCAATTCACTTTACCAGTCGGCGTTACCTTAGTAAACTCTGGACTGTAGGTTGCAGTGACCGGAGTGCCATTCTTATCTACGCGTTTGACTGTGACTGGAGTTGGTTTTCCAACAAACTGTTTATCTGGAGTGAAAGTTACAGTTCCGTCTGGTGCAATCGTGTAAGTTCCTTGACCTGGAATAGTCTTCTCTTTGCTACCATCTTCGAAAGTCATTGGTTTCGTATCATCAATTGGAAATTTCTTTTTTGGAGTTCAATTTGATAAATGGCGATTTAAGGATAAACGATGGAATCATATACCATACGATAAGAGCAATCCTTGGACTTCGTTTTCTGATGAAAATATTCAATTGGAATTTGAAAATGATTTTATTACTGATGGGAAAGAACGTGGAGAAAACCTTAGGATTGCTACGACACATACGGATATTTTAACGGTTGATAAACGAGCTATGTATATCATGGCAGTCGAGGTAGCTTCTGCAATTGATGGTCGGATTAGCGAGGATGACAAGGAGACCTGGATGGATGTAGAGACTTTTAAGGAGTTGCACAAGGCATAAATCTCGAAGAAATCATTCTCGTACTGAAATTTTACTCCGGCAAAATTATAAACGCGGAACTTCAGTTTGAAAGTATGATGATTTGATTCATCAATCATATCATAAATCACTATACCATCAATCTTATCTTTAAATACTCTTTCAACTACATCACAGATTTCGTCCGATAAAATATCCATATTATTTAATTCCATACCAGTAGTCCCCTTTTGGTTTTAATCGCTTATATCCATGTTGTTCCATCAAATAATCCCACTCCCATCTTATTGCAGATTTTTCATACATCTTCAACGTCGGATCATGAGAAAATCGAATAGTCTTGTCTTGCGCAACTGCATCATCCAGCGCAGGTTTATTGAAATATTTGAACATGTCTCTACCTTCTGCATCCAAACCATATTCAACTGTAATTTTATTCCAATCATCTCCTAAGCTAAAGTAAGTGGTATCGCCAGCCTTGCTGATGTATGAATTTGGACCAGGTGTACTCCAATCCGGAGTGCCATCAGGTCTAATTGTAGGTTCATATTTACCTAATGTCATTGTATCCGAGTCAGGGTTGATTACACTCTTCGTCCGATACATTTCATACTCTTCCAGTGGCATATTTTTTATTGGAGATTTGGAAGTATTCCGATTCCAACTATCAATTATAGATTTTTCCTTCGCTACATACTGTTTAAAATTCGAACTCTCCCTCGCAAGCCTGCTTTCTTTAATATTCTCTTTAATCCGTTCGATATTGCTCACCTTATTGAGACTAAACTTGCTGGCTGCTGAGGAGGTGGATGGAGGAATTGACTCCATAGAGATAAAAGGAGACATCGATTTGAAAATATCGCATCCTGGACGGAAAGGGGTTACTGCATATTTTGAAATAGAGATAGATGGTAAAATAACTAGTGTACTATATGAATTGGATAAGAACTTTGATATAACTTCTAGCGTCTATTTTCAAACAAATGAAAAAAATATAAATGAGAGAGTGAAAATCTCTCAATCCGAAGAAGAGCGCCTATTAAAGATTGTTCAAAAAGAGCTTGAGTCTTTCATGAAAAAGATGTATCAGACTTTGTATGGATAGTTTGTTATATTAGACTCAGGTGAGCTGACAGGACCAGCTCAAGGAACTGAAAAAATTGAGGGAAGAGCAGTTAGCTAAATTCAAATGTAAATCTTCATCCCAAGCATAGGAAAAATCAAGTGGAATTCCTTTTCGCTCTTTGAACCACATTTTTTGAGCTATTTCTTTAAACTCTTCATAAAAATCAGTCTTGGTGTAATCACCTTTTAAATATAATTTCATTCTTCCTCGTCGTCCAACTCTACCTCTCCATGGATTCGGATTCATGACGTCTCCTTATGTTATTTTACAAATATGTCATACGCTGATTTACTTATAGCATACCATAAAGATTGGATTTTCCATCCTCACTTGACTTGGCGCTTTTGAACTTTCGTAGAGAACAGACACTTCAGATTGGTCTAAACTCTCAACTACGTAAACCTTCAATCCAGTCTCGTTTTCTATAACTCGACGAACTGTGCCGATGGGTTTAGCGTTATCATTATCACCAATTTCAACAGGCTTATCAACTGCAAGCTCTTTATCATACTCTTTTTTTGCTATTTGAAATCTCTCATAGTCCGTATATGTATCAGTCATTTTTCTCTCTCTCTTCTACTTTTTTCATTATCGTAGGATCATTTACTCCACCTTCACTAGTAAGCTTCTTCGTATTAAAGTTTTTATTTAGAGTGAAACTAAAAATATAATCCTTATTGTCATTGACATATATGGAAACCATAATACCTCCCATTGGATTGGAAGCAATAGATTCATAATTAATCGCATAATTTTTAATAACTCCATCTGGTTCAAACGCTTTCGGATCTATTCGTTTTAATCTATTTATAAAAATTTGATTCGCTTCCTCACTCTCTACAATCCTAACCATCTCATCGTGTTCTACTTGTTTCATTAAATGGGCACGAGTGGACTCGAACCACCGACCTCACGCTTATCAGGCGTGCGCTCTAACCACCTGAGCTACGCGCCCAAGTTGTTTTTAGCCCTGCGCCAGAAATTAGAAACGCAGGAACGTTCGAGGAACGTTTTTAGCCCAGTTCCTTAAAATAAGAGAGAACTGGTAAGTCTGGGAGACTGTATCAGCCCAACTCCTAAAAATTGGAAGAGTTGGAATATCCAGTGGATGTTTTTAGCCCTGCGCCAGAAATTAGAAATTGGCTATAAGCGAATCGAGTCTGTGAAAGATCCTTATGGCCATCCTGTCGGTACCAAGGAAGTCACCCCACCTGAGATAGGGATTGACGAGCTCTACAAGGTTGATAGTCCTTATAAGGCATCACTGAAGAAAAGCTATGAGGAGTATAAGAGGAGTAAGGATTATAAGGATCATAGGCTGACGGAGACAGAATATGTCCAAGTTATGCACCAAACCCGATCTTTCGAGTTGTATTCTTCACGAAGCCTATCCAATTCTTCCCAGATGGGATCGTCAATAGCATCAATCGTTTGAATTTCTTCCAAACTCATCTCATTTGCTTCATCAAAGGTTAAAGATAAGATATCTTCGTGCTTTTCCTTGAATTCCTCGATTGTTAGCCATGTTTTCTTGTCATCTTCGCTAATTTGTCCATTAAAGATTGTAGCAATCTCAATAGCCATGATATAGAACGCTCTTTTATCAAGAGTGAGCAATTCAAGATGGGTAGAAGACAAACGCAAAAAGTCTCCATTTTCGCGAAAATCAGTTACATAAGCATTCTCAAATTCCAAATTTAGATCTTCATCAATTTGTGAATAAAAACGGTATTTTATTCCTTCTTGTATCGGAATATGCAACCAACGTTCATCATAATCCTGTTTATCTAGTTTTCGTTTGGAAGTTTCTTAGTCTCTACGAAGCGGTAGCCTGGGATATCTTTCTTCGGTTGTTCACCGTCCTCGGTTGGATAACCTGGAATGTCGTTTCCTTCCTTATCCTTATGACTGGTCTTCACTTTTTCGTAGAAATTCAAATGTAAATCTTCATCCCAAGCATAGGAAAAATCGAGTAGAATTCCTTTTCGCTCTTTGAACCACATCTTTTGAGCTATTTCTTTAAATTCTTCATAAAAATCAGTCTTGGTGTAATCACCTTTAAGATATAGTCTCACTCATCTTCCTCATCATCATAAACACGTTCGCCGTGGATTTTGATGTATTCCTCGCGTTTCCTATCCAATTCTTCCCAGATGGGATCGTCAATAGCGTCAATCGTCTGAATTTCTTCCAAACTTATCTCATTTGCTTCATCAAAAGTTAGAGATAAGATATCTTGGTGCTTTTCCTTGAATTCATCGACTGTTAACCATTTTTTCTTATCATCTTCACTAATTTGTCCATTAAAGATTGTGGCAATCTCAATGGCCATGATATAGAACGCTCTTTTATCAAGTGTGAGAAGTTCAAGATGGGTAGAGGCCAAACGTAAACAGTCTCCATTTTCGCGAAAATCTGTTACATAAGCATCTTCATAATCTAAATTTAGTTCTTCATCAATTTGTGAAAAAAAGCGATATTTTATCCCTTCTTGTATCGGAACATGCAACCAACGTTCATCATAATCCTGTTTATCTAGTTTTTAAAATGGAAGTCATTTTATTGTCAAATCTAATTATACCATACTAGATATGGAGTTCAAAAGAACAGAAAAAAGAGAGAACCAGTTTGATTCTCTCATACTCATCATTATTAACTATTTTTCTCTCAAAATACTTTCTAAACCGATAAAAACAATATCTCTTAAGACTTCGCTGTAATTACTATAGTTTTTTCTAGTTTTAATCGCATCAAATGCCGTCTTAATCTGTCCATCTACAATTAAAGTCAGGCCTTCGACTTTCTCATCTGAGCCTTCCTTGCCAAATGTCTCGTTTAAAATAATTAATTTATTATCTGACATAATATTTACCTTCCTTTACAAACCAATAACGTTCATTTTCAGGAATCAACTTTTCATACTTTTGACGGTAAGATTAGCCTAATTTATTCGTGATCAATTATTGTTGAAATGCCTTTAAAGATAATATCAGATATGGCTTCTGGATATCCCTCATAACCTTTTTTTCCATCAAGATATCAACCACATCTTTAATTTTTCCGTCCAGTATCACAGGAACTGTAGGAACTAATTCATCTGTTTCACCTTTTTAAACATCTCTTGAATTACAGTCATCTTGTCGTCATTCATTTGTTTACTCCTTCTATTTTCTTTATTTATCCACTTTTTTTATTTTTGTCAAACACATTATCACCAATGTCTGTCCAAAACCTATATTCTCTTGGAATTAAATCAAGGAAATGTTGATATTTCCCTATCCATGGAGCCGAGATATATTCCTCAAAAGAAATATATTCTGGGTAATAAGAATACAATAACAAATTATCCATATCAACTAATAAAGATGGGGCAAAATCATAAATAGCATTCAGTTTATCCATTTTATACTCATTAGCAAAGACTTTCCTTAACTCTGACAGATCGCAACTATATTTTTGCATATCTTCTAAAAAATAGAGAATATTCTCAGGCAGTAAAATCGGAGAGCGTAATCTATCCTTATAAATCTCATCTAAATCGTATCCCGCTTCTTCGTAATTAATATACCATAACTCCAAATCAGAAATATACCAAAAATACTGATTTTTGTATTTAAAAGCGACAACAATATTTTCACCATATTTTGCTTTAATCATTTTTTACCTACTTTTCTCCTATTCAAACTTATGACTTCTATTAACAGAAGGCTTTTCAATTCTAAAATTATTTGGATTAAAATGGAAGTCATTCTCAGCAGTAGTTTCCAGCTCTTTCAATTCAGTCTGCTTGCTTGATAAAGAAAACAAAATCATAGCATACGGTAAAGCTATATCAGGCGATTCAGGGAATTGTTGCTGTACGACTTGCTATATCAGGCGATTCAGGGAATTGTTGCTGTACGACTTGCAATTTCTCAGCAGTAGTTTCCAGCTCTTTCAATTCAGTCTTCCGAATCCATGGAGAGGTAGAGTTGGACGACGAGGAAGACGAGTGAGATTATATATCAAAAGTGATTTTAAGCAAAAAATAACCTTTACAACGAGAGAGTTGCTCTGGAAAATGTGGTTTAAGGAGTGGCATGGTCATCCTATTACATACTCAAACGTCGGTGATGATGAGATGCTACAAGATGATTTCTTTTTTGGAGTTTATGAGAAGGTTAAGACTAGTCATAAGGATAAGGAAGGGAACGACATTCCAGGCCACCCAACCGAAGACGGCCAACAACCCAAGAAAGATATTCCAGGTTACCGTTTCGTAGAGACCAAGAAACTTCCAAATGGCGACACAGAACACGTTTATGAGAAGGTTAAGACCAGTCCCATCTCATCGTGTTCTACTTGTTTCATTACTTTATATCCTCCTATGCTTAGTCCAATGATAACCAACAAACTAGCTAAAACAATTCCTACAATTTTTATCGCCAACCCTTGGCTTTTAGATATTTCTCTGGGATATATGACTCGATTTTTGCCATGATTTCTTTTAAATATGCATCCCAATCCCTTATTTCGCTGTACCGACTATTTTCCTTAGACAGCAGTAAACCCTCGTCACCATTGAAAAAAACATAAATCTCGAAGAAATCATTCTACTCGAAAGATCGGGTTTGGTGCATAACTTGGACATATTCCGTCTCGGTCAGCCTATGATCCTTATAGTCCTTACTCTTCTTATACTTCTCATAGCTTTTCTTCAGTGATGCCTTATAAGGGCTATCAACCTTGTAGAGCTCGTCAATCCCTATCTCAGATGGGGTGACTTCCTTGGTACCGACAGGATGACCATAAGGATCTTTCACAGACTCGATTCGCTTATAGCCAACAGTGACTGGGGTACCGTTCTTATCCACACGTTTCACTGTAACTGGATCTGGTTTACCTACAAACTGCTTGTCTGGAGTGAAGGTTACTGTACCGTCTGGCGCAATTGTGTAAGTTCCTTGACCTGGAATGTTCTTCTCTTTGCTTCCATCTGCGAAGGTTGGTTCAACCATTTCATCAATTGGAACCAATGGGTCGCCACCTTGGAAGGTTGGAGTACCCGTTTGTGGAACACCCTGAGGACCTGTGCTGGTTGCGTTAGTTCCTGTAGGAGTTACCTTAGTGAACTCTGGGCTGTAAGTCGCAGTAACTGGAGTGCCATTCTTATCCACACGTTTCACTGTAACTGGATCTGGATTCCCTACAAACTGCTTGTCTGGAGTGAAGGTTACAGTTCCGTCTGGTGCAATCGTGTAGGTTCCTTGGCCTGGAATATTCTTTTCCTTGCTTCCATCTTCGAAGGTTGGCTCGACTGTTTCATGTGAAAATATTGTAGTCGAAATTGGAGATGTTTTATTTGGAAAGCTAAGACCATATTTGAGAAAATTTTGGCGAGCTACCTTCCCTTCAACAGCTAGTTCAGAATTTCTTGTGTTTCAATCTTCAGAATTAGACATGAATTTTCTCTACTATGCTATTCAAAGTGATAGTTTTATTGAAGAAGTTACCCTTGGTCTTCTTCAAGAGCCCTTTAAAGGTATCGAAATTCTTAGCGCCTTGTTCGACGCCTTCCTTCACCGCTGTTTTGATACTAGTCTTAACAGCGGTGAGCCTGTTCTTGAATATATTTCTTAATTGTGGCTTCATTAAGTCCTACTGTACTCACGTAGTAACCTTCCGCCCAGAAATGCCGGTTGCCAAACTTATACTTGAGGTTGGCGTGTTTGTCAAACATCATGAGTGCACTTTTGCCTTTTAAATACCCCATAAAACTTGAAACACTTATCCTTGGTGGAATACTTACTAACATATGTACATGATCAGGCATTAAGTGGCCTTCGATAATCTCAACACCTTTATAACTACATAATCGGCGAAATATTTCTCCCAAACTGCTCCGATATTGATTATAAATGACTTTTCGTCTATACTTAGGGGTGAACACAATGTGATATTTAAGTTTTTACCGGTGGAGTTGGCTCATTTTCATAGCTTGGTGCTACTGGAGCTGGTTCCAATGGTTTCTCTGTCTCATATGTTGGCTCTTCTGGTTTTGATGGCTCCGGTTGATCTGGAGTTTTTACCGGTGGAGTTGGCTCATTTTAGGTTGCCTATCATGGGACCAAGCTTGTAGGTGGAAGCGAAGAGGATGCCCAAACCGCAAACTTTATCGGGAACCTGGTAGGAGGCTATGCGGCCTCCTCAGCAGCCAGCAAGTTTAGTTTGAATAAGGTGAAAGTAGATGTCGAAGCACCGAAGTATAACAGAGAACAAATTCTGAAAAATATAGAAGAAAGCAGGCTTACGAGGGAGAGGTCGAAGTTTAAACAGTATGTGGCGAAGGAATATGCCTTAGCTGAAGAAATTAGGTATAAAAATTATTGGAATGAGCCAATATTAAAAATACCTAAAGGGAGTAGACCAGATCCAAAAACATATGTGAATTCGGAATATCTTACAAAACATTTTGCAGAATTCGATGAGGGAGCAACAGTTATTCAGACCGAGTCGGCTTATACACACTATTCAGAAGCTAACGGTTTTGTTGGTGTACCTGATGACAATACACTTTTTGTTATGCCAACAAAGTACGCTGATAAGGTTATTAAAAATTCTAACGGAAACATCAACTATATTGAGGAAAAATTAGGGTTTCCTAAAGGTTATTTTAAATATGGGGGTGGTTTAGTTAGAATTGATATAGAAGATTTGAGTGATTTAGATTTAAGACTCCCTAGCGGGAATGAGACAGGAGCAAACCCACTATGGATACCTGGGGGAGAAACTTCAGGTGGAGTTCCTGAAGCTATTTTAAATACAGTTCCATTAGATAAGACTAGAGTTAGTAGGATAGGAATAAAATAAATTGAGGGGAGAAGCAATGAGTTTTAGAACTAAAATTTTAGAAGCTATAAAAGAAGGAAACGTTGAAGATATACTTCGTGGAAGGCAAAAGTATCGGGTTGAACCCCCTACTTTTGTTCCAGATGTTTTCCCTACAGATATTAACCAGGTGCTGTTTGAATATTTTTATAATCAAAGTGATATCAAAAACATTGAATTATTGTTAGAGAACTCTTTAATTAAATTGACAAAGAGTTCGGCTACGGATTTGTATATTTCAATATTATTTTTCGATTCAATACTCTTTATGGAAGATAAGGGTATTGCCACTTTTAAAATTGATACTTCAAAATTAGTAGCTGAAATAGCATCTGGAATACAAAAATTTCGGGAAGAATTAATGAAAAGTATAACTTTTAATAATGGATTAACCAAAAAAGAACCTATGAAAGTAGTTGTTCGTTTCAATCAGCGTTATAAAGATAAATATAATTTTTCAATTCTTGATGATTAAAATAATTTTTAATCAAATGGCACGAATACGAGTTTATTTCTAATTATCTACTAAATAAACAATAAATAAAAATATTGAAGAAAATAATTAATGGGGAACTTGAAAAAGCAAAAATTTGAATTTATATCCAATGATTACTAATTTAGATTACGAGTATTTAAAATTTCTTATTTCTAACGAATATAAGTAATTGGCAAGGCAAACAAAAAGATGCCTTCACCAAGCAGTGGGAAACCTTCTCCAGTGACTACACGAGTTTCCAAACAGAGATGGATACCTTCTATGATGCCATCTGTGATGAAATCACTAGGTTAGAGAACCAAAAGAATGAAGAAAATGGTATTATTGGCTGGTGTCAAAGTCAGATGAACAATCTGGGAAATTTCATCGAGAAGCTATTGCATTAGAAGGAGGGGTAAGGTCATGTATGGAACGATTCAATTATCTCGGTTACTTTGAGGTATCCAGTAGGGGCTGCTTCCTCATGGAAGGTGTAAGTGCCTGGGGCCAAGTTAAGGTCTTTAGACTTACCAGCTTCAGATGTCCAGCTTTCTACGGCACATTGGTTCGTCTTGTTCAGTTTTCAAAGGTCTTTGTCACTCATTCTCTCTCGAGCGACAACTATATTAGTATATCACAGCTACCTGTCTCTCTGTTCCTTTTCCTACAAAATTAGCTTCTGGAGTGAAGGTGACGATGCCATCTAGTGAGATTGCATAAGTTCCTTCACCTGGAATCACTTTTTCAGTTGATCCGAGCGACAACTATATTAGTATATCACAGCTACCTGTCTCTGTCAACAGATTTTTTAAACTTTTTTCAAGTTTTTTTAACCGCAATACACCATAGTCCGTACGGGATTCGAACCCGTGTTACCGCCGTGAACTATTCCAGGTCAAGGAACTTACACAATTGCGCCAGATGGAACTGTAACTTTCACACCAGACAAACAGTTTGTTGGAAACCCAGATCCAGTCACAGTGAAGCGTGTGGATAAGAACGGTACTCCAGTCACTGCGACCTACAGTCCAGAGTTTACGAAAGTGACACCAACTGGAACAGGTGATAAGACAGAGGGTCTGCAAGGTCAGGTCCAAGAAGGTAAAGTGACCTTCACTCCTGGCCATGCCTCAGTTCCATTCCCAGCTGATTCGACTCCACTATTTGACAATGGTACAGCTGTGAAAGAAGTGCCAAATGTTGGTAAATTCGAAGTGGACGCGGACGGTAAGGTGACCTTTACTCCTGACAAACAGTTCAAGGGTGAAACGCCAGAGCTTGAATTGACTCGTGTGGATGCCAACGGAACTCCTGTTACTGTCAAGTACCAAGCGGTGGTGAAAGAAGTAGTTCCAACTTCAACAGACGCCACTTCAAATGGTATCCAAGGTCAACCGCAAAAAGGTACCCCAACCTTCACAGAAGGTAATCCATTGGTTCCAAAACAGTTTGTTGGAAACCCAGATCCAGTCACAGTCAAACGTGTTGATAAGAATGGCACTCCAGTCACTGCGACCTACAGTCCAGAGTTTACGAAAGTGACCCCAACAGGAACCGGTGCAACAAGTACAGGTCCTCAAGGACTTCCACAAACAGGCACTCCAACCTTCCAAGGTGGTGATCCACTGGTTCCAATCGATGAAACAGTAGAGCCAACCTGACAAGGCATCAGAAACCATCAATGGAGCGGATGCCCACTTCGTCGGTACTTGGGAATTTACCCCAGCACCAACTTACAAGGCAACACATGAATTTGTCAAACGGAAGTGAAGACAGCAGAAGGTACTTGGAGCTTCAAGGCCTACGACAAGGCATCAGAAACCATCAATGGAGCAGATGCCCACTTCGTAGGCACCTGGGAATTCACTCCAGCTCCAACTTACAAGGCAACACATGAATTTGTCAGAAATCATATTAGAAATCGAGTCCTATATCCCAGAGAAATTTTTAAAAGCCAAGGGTTGGCGATGAAAGAATTAGGAGATGTTAATATGGTGAAAAAAAGTATGCAAGAGCTAGCAATAGAAGTGAGCGAACGTATTCAAAGAGCATTTGGAGATAGAGCTTCAGATATGACCATTTACGATGTGGTAGATGTGCCAAATCATCACATGTTTAGTATTAAATTTAAAGCCTATGATTATTATGAAGCTCATTTTGGTTATGAATTAAGTTTTACAGATTTTTATATTGTGATTAGTAAAGGGATTGGAATCTCACTTCCTAAAGAAAAATATGATTTTGGTAGTATAACAGATTGGGACAGCTACTTAAAAGAAATCATGGCAGAGATTGAACTACGTATTCCTGATGAATTCTTAAAAGCTAAGGGTTGGTTGTAAAATCTGTTTAAACTATAGTTTTATAACAGGCAAGTTCGCCTTTCTATGATAGAATAAATGAAACAAGAGTTTACCGATAAACCATTGGTAAACTCTTACTTTATCAGGACGGTTACTACCAGATTGATGGTGATCTTCATACATCAGCAAGGCTGGAGATACCACTTACTTTAGTTTAGGAGATGATTGGAATAAATTGACGGAGGCTTATCATTTAGATAGCCGTGGAGAACAAATGTTTGAAGCATTTAATAAACCAGCATTGGATGATGCGGTTACGCAAGGCAAGACCATTCGATTTTCTCATGACCCGGAACTTCCTCAGTATGAGAAATCTGCCCTCAGATGGGAATGAGATTATTTAAAAGAACATCATGGATACGTAGATGTATATAAGAAAGGTGATTTTTGGTATGGAACTAAATAATATGGATATTTTATCAGATGAATTCTATGATATAGTTGAAAGAGTATTTGGGGATAAGATTGATGATATAGTGTTTGATGATATAGTTGATGAACCCAATCGTCATACCACCCGTCTAACGGGTGGTTTGTCCCAGGGCTATAAGCCCACATCACCAGCCAGCGCCTAAAGACGCTGGCTTTCACTTTGTTCAAGCCTCATTGCTCTTGACTCGTCACAAACCTCTCAAAGAGGTGTGTGCATTACTTGCCACTATCCCTAAAGGGATTCTCATATTCTTTTACACTCAATTTATCCAACGCTATATCATGCTTTTCCTGTTCTTGAATATATTTCTTAATGGAGGATTACCCAAGTCCGGCTGAAGGGAACGGTCTTGAAAACCGTCAGGCGTGTAAAAGCGTGCGTGGGTTCGAATCCCACATCCTCCTTTTTATATTAACGCGGGATGGAGCAGCTCGGTAGCTCGTCGGGCTCATAACCCGAAGGTCGTAGGTTCAAATCCTGCTCCCGCAATTTGGCTCGGTAGCTCAGTTGGTAGAGCAATGGATTGAAGCTCCATGTGTCGGCGGTTCGATTCCGTCTCGCGCCATATCTTATTTTATTAAGCGGGTGTAGTTTAGTGGTAAAACTACAGCCTTCCAAGCCACAACTCCAGAAACAGCACCAGTTCACGAAGTTCCAGAACTGACGGAATACGGTACAACTCCTGAAATAGCGCCAGTTCACGAAGTTCCAGAATTGACAGAATATGGCACCAGTCCAGAAACAACGCCAGTTCACGAAGTTTCAGAATTGAAAGAATATGGTACAAATCCTGATACAGCCCCAGTTCATGAAGTTCCAGAATTGACGGAATATGGGACAACTCCAGAAACAGCACCAGTTCATGAAGTTCCAGAATTGGCAGAGTATGGCACTAGTCCCGAGACAACTCCAGTTCAAGAGATTCCAGAATTGACGGAATATGGCACAACTCCTGATACAGCTGCTATTCATGAGAATTCTGAGTTGGAATTGACTACAAATGATGAGGTTAGAATAGAAAAGATTGATTTTTCTATTGACGAGCAATATACAGATGAAATTCCAGAAGGAAGTCGTCAAATCGCGACTCCGGGTGTTGAGGGTGAGCGCACGATTAAGACTCGTGTATACAGTTCCAACGGGCAAGAGGTTGACCGCCAAGAGTTGTCTAATGAGGAAACTTTGGCGCCCGTAACACAGATCGTCAAAGTCGGAACTGCTAAGCCAACTATGGTACCGAGCGAAGCACCGAAAGCAGACGCTCTGCCAGAGTATCCGCTAACTTACACCGACGAAATTCGCGTTGAGAAAATAGCCTTCAACATCGAGGAGCAATATACCGATGAACTTGTTCGAGATGCTCGTCAGATTGCAACTCCAGGTGTTGAGGGCGAACGGACTATCAAGACTCGTGTCTACAGTTCTAACGGTCAGGAAATTGATCGCCAAGAATTGTCTAACGAAGAAACTCTGGCTCCCGTAACGCAAATTGTCAAAGTCGGCACGGCTAAGCCAACCATGGTACCAAGCGATGCGCCAAAAGCAGACGCTTTGCCAGAGTATCCACTGACTTATACAGATGAAACGCGCGTTGAAAAAATCAACTTTAGCATTCGTGAAGTTATCTAACAGCAGAAGGAAGCTACGCTCGCAACAAATGGGTAGGTAATTACTATCTAAAATCAGATGGTAAGATGGCCAAAAATGAATGGGTAGATGGTGGTCGTTATTATGTTGATTCTGATGGAAAGATGGTTAAAAGTGACTGGATTTATGATAAAAACTATGGATCCTATTATTATCTAACAGCAGAAGGAAAGGTTGCCTATCATGGGACCAAGCTTGTAGGTGGAAGCGAGGAGGATGCCCAAATCGCAAACTTTATCGGGAATATCGTAGGAGGCTATGTGACCTCCTCAGCAGCCAGCAAGTTTAGTCTCAATAAGGTGACCAATCTCCTACTGTACAAGGACGGTTACTACCAGATTGACGGTGATCTTCATACAAAGCTACCTGGTCAGGTATTTACAAACCTTCATAGTGCTTTAAAGAGCTCACGGGATAATCTAAAGAGTGAGATTGAGATCTTGAACACGACCAAGGACAACATTTCAGATTTGGTGAGCTATGAAGGGAGCAGTCATACCAGCACGGTCATGGACTATAACTTCCTCATGAATCAGCTCAAGAACTTGGATACCTCCATCACTCAGTATGAGAGTAACCATGCGAGTCAAGATTTGGTCGCCTTTAAGGAACTTCTGGCTGCGACTAAGGCCTTGATCGCAGAGCATGCTGGTAAGACACGGACTGTAGGGACTTATCAGTCAGGAGATTTCGCCAAACTCAAGTAACTTGTCTGCATATGTGAAGGAAGACGGCCGTACACAGATTCCGAATAAGGCTTCTTATGACGCAAGCTTCCCACACAAACCAGGTGTGCACAAGGATTCGAACGAAGTCCCAGTAACGCCCCTTGCTTCCAGCAGATCAAACAGACTTGAAAGATGGTAGCCAAGCGACTCCGACGCAACCAAGTCAAACAGAAGTTAAGACAGCAGAAGGTACCTGGAGCTTCAAGTCTTATGACAAGACATCTGAAACCATCAATGGAGCAGATGTTAAGTTTGTAGGTACATGGGAATTTACAGCAACTCCAGTTCCAACAGTGACTCATAAAGCGGTTCATGAGTTTGTCAGCGGAACTCCAGGTAAAGAGCTTCCACAAGAAGTGAAATCCTTGCTTCCAGCAGATCAAACAGACTTGAAAGATGGTAGACAAGCAGAGGGTCAGCGGTTCGATCCCGTTAACTCCCATAGGTCCCGTAGTGTAGCGGTTATCACGTCGCCCTGTCACGGCGAAGATCGCGGGTTCGATTCCCGTCGGGACCGTTTAAGATAACGGAAGTTATTTTAGACTCGTTAGCTCAGTTGGTAGAGCAATTGACTTTTAATCAATGGGTCACTGGTTCGAGCCCAGTACGGGTCATATTTGCGGGTTTGGCGGAATTGGCAGACGCACCAGATTTAGGATCTGGCGCTTAACGGCGTGGGGGTTCAAGTCCCTTAACCCGCATAATAGAAATCAGCCGGCTTAGCTCAGTTGGTAGAGCATCTGATTTGTAATCAGAGGGTCGCGTGTTCAAGTCATGTAGCCGGCATTTTTTTATATAGAATAAGAGGTCGATGCGAACGTAGTTCAGTGGTAGAACACCACCTTGCCAAGGTGGGGGTCGCGGGTTCGAATCCCGTCGTTCGCTTAGAGAGGCCGGGGTGGCGGAACTGGCAGACGCACAGGACTTAAAATCCTGCGATTGGTAACGATCGTACCGGTTCGATTCCGGTCCTCGGCATATAATGATGAGCACCCTTAGCTCAACTGGATAGAGTACCTGACTACGAATCAGGCGGTTAGAGGTTCGACTCCTCTAGGGTGCATTTTTTTATTTAACGCGGGAAGTAGCTCAGCTTGGTAGAGTACTTGGTTTGGGACCAAGGTGTCGCAGGTTCGAATCCTGTCTTCCCGATTGACAAAGACCTTTGAAAACTGAACAAGACGAACCAATGTGCAGGGCACTATAACTAAGGTTATAGTACTGAACAATGAAAAAAACAATAAATCTGTCAGTGACAGAAATGAGTGAGAACTCAAACTTTTAATGAGAGTTTGATCCTGGCTCAGGACGAACGCTGGCGGCGTGCTGCTATACATGCAGTAGAACGCTGAAGGAGGAGCTTGCTTCTCTGGATGAGTTGCGAACGGGTGAGTAACGCGTAGGTAACCTGCCTGGTAGCGGGGGATAACTATTGGAAACGATAGCTAATACCGCATAATAGTAGATGTCGCATGACATTTGCTTAAAAGGTGCAATTGCATCACTACCAGATGGACCTGCGTTGTATTAGCTAGTTGGTGAGGTAACGGCTCACCAAGGCAACGATACATAGCCGACCTGAGAGGGTGATCGGCCACACTGGGACTGAGACACGGCCCAGACTCCTACGGGAGGCAGCAGTAGGGAATCTTCGGCAATGGACGGAAGTCTGACCGAGCAACGCCGCGTGAGTGAAGAAGGTTTTCGGATCGTAAAGCTCTGTTGTAAGAGAAGAACGAGTGTGAGAGTGGAAAGTTCACACTGTGACGGTATCTTACCAGAAAGGGACGGCTAACTACGTGCCAGCAGCCGCGGTAATACGTAGGTCCCGAGCGTTGTCCGGATTTATTGGGCGTAAAGCGAGCGCAGGCGGTTAGATAAGTCTGAAGTTAAAGGCTGTGGCTTAACCATAGTACGCTTTGGAAACTGTTTAACTTGAGTGCAAGAGGGGAGAGTGGAATTTCCATGTGTAGCGGTGAAATGCGTAGATATATGGAGGAACACCGGTGGCGAAAGCGGCTCTCTGGCTTGTAACTGACGCTGAGGCTCGAAAGCGTGGGGAGCAAACAGGATTAGATACCCTGGTAGTCCACGCCGTAAACGATGAGTGCTAGGTGTTAGACCCTTTCCGGGGTTTAGTGCCGCAGCTAACGCATTAAGCACTCCGCCTGGGGAGTACGACCGCAAGGTTGAAACTCAAAGGAATTGACGGGGGCCCGCACAAGCGGTGGAGCATGTGGTTTAATTCGAAGCAACGCGAAGAACCTTACCAGGTCTTGACATCCCTCTGACCGCTCTAGAGATAGAGTTTTCCTTCGGGACAGAGGTGACAGGTGGTGCATGGTTGTCGTCAGCTCGTGTCGTGAGATGTTGGGTTAAGTCCCGCAACGAGCGCAACCCCTATTGTTAGTTGCCATCATTCAGTTGGGCACTCTAGCGAGACTGCCGGTAATAAACCGGAGGAAGGTGGGGATGACGTCAAATCATCATGCCCCTTATGACCTGGGCTACACACGTGCTACAATGGCTGGTACAACGAGTCGCAAGCCGGTGACGGCAAGCTAATCTCTTAAAGCCAGTCTCAGTTCGGATTGTAGGCTGCAACTCGCCTACATGAAGTCGGAATCGCTAGTAATCGCGGATCAGCACGCCGCGGTGAATACGTTCCCGGGCCTTGTACACACCGCCCGTCACACCACGAGAGTTTGTAACACCCGAAGTCGGTGAGGTAACCTTTTAGGAGCCAGCCGCCTAAGGTGGGATAGATGATTGGGGTGAAGTCGTAACAAGGTAGCCGTATCGGAAGGTGCGGCTGGATCACCTCCTTTCTAAGGATAAGGAACTGCACATTGGTCTTGTTTAGTCTTGAGAGGTCTTGTGGGGCCTTAGCTCAGCTGGGAGAGCGCCTGCTTTGCACGCAGGAGGTCAGCGGTTCGATCCCGCTAGGCTCCATTGGTGAGAGATCACCAAGTAATGCACATTGAAAATTGAATATCTATATCAAATAGTAACAAGAAAATAAACCGAAACGCTGTAGTATTAAAAGAGTTTATGACTGAAAGGTCAGAAAATAAGGTTAAGTTAATAAGGGCGCACGGTGGATGCCTTGGCACTAGGAGCCGAAGAAGGACGTGACAAACGACGATATGCCTTGGGTAGCTGTAAGTAAGCGATGATCCAGGGATTTCCGAATGGGGGAACCCAACAGGTACTACCTGTTACCCGCATCTGTTAAGGATGTGAGGAGGAAGACGCAGTGAACTGAAACATCTAAGTAGCTGCAGGAAGAGAAAGCAAAAGCGATTGCCTTAGTAGCGGCGAGCGAAACGGCAGGAGGGCAAACCGAAGAGTTTACTCTTCGGGGTTGTAGGACTGCAATGTGGACTCAAAGATTATAGAAGAATGATTTGGGAAGATCAGCCAAAGAGAGTAATAGCCTCGTATTTAAAATAGTCTTTGTACCTAGCAGTATCCTGAGTACGGCGGGACACGTGAAATCCCGTCGGAATCTGGGAGGACCATCTCCCAACCCTAAATACTCCCTAGTGACCGATAGTGAACCAGTACCGTGAGGGAAAGGTGAAAAGCACCCCGGGAGGGGAGTGAAATAGAACCTGAAACCGTGTGCCTACAACAAGTTCGAGCCCGTTAATGGGTGAGAGCGTGCCTTTTGTAGAATGAACCGGCGAGTTACGATATGATGCGAGGTTAAGTTGAAGAGACGGAGCCGCAGGGAAACCGAGTCTGAATAGGGCGCTTTAGTATCATGTCGTAGACCCGAAACCATGTGACCTACCCATGAGCAGGTTGAAGGTGCGGTAAGACGCACTGGAGGACCGAACCAGGGCACGTTGAAAAGTGCTTGGATGACTTGTGGGTAGCGGAGAAATTCCAAACGAACTTGGAGATAGCTGGTTCTCTCCGAAATAGCTTTAGGGCTAGCGTCGACATCAAGATTCTTGGAGGTAGAGCACTGTTTGGGTGAGGGGTCCATCCCGGATTACCAATCTCAGATAAACTCCGAATGCCAATGAATTATGGTCGGCAGTCAGACTGCGAGTGCTAAGATCCGTAGTCGAAAGGGAAACAGCCCAGACCACCAGCTAAGGTCCCAAAATAATTGTTAAGTGGAAAAGGATGTGGGGTTGCACAGACAACTAGGATGTTAGCTTAGAAGCAGCTATTCATTCAAAGAGTGCGTAATAGCTCACTAGTCGAGTGACCCTGCGCCGAAAATGTACCGGGGCTAAAACAATTTACCGAAGCTGTGGATACCTTTATAGGTATGGTAGGAGAGCGTTCTATGTGTGAAGAAGGTATACCGTGAGGAGTGCTGGAACGCATAGAAGTGAGAATGCCGGTATGAGTAGCGAAAGACAGGTGAGAATCCTGTCCACCGTAAGACTAAGGTTTCCAGGGGAAGGCTCGTCCGCCCTGGGTTAGTCGGGACCTAAGGAGAGACCGAAAGGTGTATCCGATGGACAACAGGTTGATATTCCTGTACTAGAGTATGTAGTGATGGAGGGACGCAGTAGGCTAACTAAAGCAGACGAATGGAAGTGTCTGTCTAAGCAGTGAGGTGTGAATTGAGTCAAATGCTTAGTTCTATAACATTGAGCTGTGATGGGGAGCGAAGTTTAGTAGCGAAGTTAGTGACGTCACACTGCCAAGAAAAGCTTCTAGCGTTTAAACATACTCTACCCGTACCGCAAACCGACACAGGTAGTCGAGGCGAGTAGCCTCAGGTGAGCGAGAGAACTCTCGTTAAGGAACTCGGCAAAATGACCCCGTAACTTCGGGAGAAGGGGTGCTGATTTTATGTCAGCCGCAGTGAATAGGCCCAAGCAACTGTTTATCAAAAACACAGCTCTCTGCTAAATCGTAAGATGATGTATAGGGGGTGACGCCTGCCCGGTGCTGGAAGGTTAAGAGGAGTGCTTAGGAGTAATCCGAAGGTATGAATTGAAGCCCCAGTAAACGGCGGCCGTAACTATAACGGTCCTAAGGTAGCGAAATTCCTTGTCGGGTAAGTTCCGACCCGCACGAAAGGCGTAATGATTTGGGCACTGTCTCAACGAGAGACTCGGTGAAATTTTAGTACCTGTGAAGATGCAGGTTACCCGCGACAGGACGGAAAGACCCCATGGAGCTTTACTGCAGTTTGATATTGAGTGTCTGTACCACATGTACAGGATAGGTAGGAGTCTATGAGATCGGGACGCCAGTTTCGAAGGAGACGTTGTTGGGATACTACCCTTGTGTTATGGCCACTCTAACCCGGATAGGTTATCCCTATCGGAGACAGTGTCTGACGGGCAGTTTGACTGGGGCGGTCGCCTCCTAAAAGGTAACGGAGGCGCCCAAAGGTTCCCTCAGAATGGTTGGAAATCATTCGCAGAGTGTAAAGGTATAAGGGAGCTTGACTGCGAGAGCTACAACTCGAGCAGGGACGAAAGTCGGGCTTAGTGATCCGGTGGTTCCGTATGGAAGGGCCATCGCTCAACGGATAAAAGCTACCCTGGGGATAACAGGCTTATCTCCCCCAAGAGTTCACATCGACGGGGAGGTTTGGCACCTCGATGTCGGCTCGTCGCATCCTGGGGCTGTAGTCGGTCCCAAGGGTTGGGCTGTTCGCCCATTAAAGCGGCACGCGAGCTGGGTTCAGAACGTCGTGAGACAGTTCGGTCCCTATCCGTCGCGGGCGTAGGAAATTTGAGAGGATCTGCTCCTAGTACGAGAGGACCAGAGTGGACTTACCGCTGGTGTACCAGTTGTCTTGCCAAAGGCATCGCTGGGTAGCTATGTAGGGAAGGGATAAACGCTGAAAGCATCTAAGTGTGAAACCCACCTCAAGATGAGATTTCCCATGATTTTATATCAGTAAGAGCCCTGAGAGATGATCAGGTAGATAGGTTAGAAGTGGAAGTGTGGCGACACATGTAGCGGACTAATACTAATAGCTCGAGGACTTATCCAAAGTAACTGAGAATACGAAGTGTGAGGTTTTCTTAGTATTTGATAGATATTCAATTTTGAGTAGGTATTACTCAGAGTTAAGTGACGATAGCCTAGGAGATACACCTGTACCCATGCCGAACACAGTAGTTAAGCCCTAGAACGCCGGAAGTAGTTGGGGGTTGCCCCCTGTGAGATATGGAAGTCGCTTAGCAGAATAGGAAGTTTAGAGACTTCCTTTTTGGGAGTTTAGCTCAGCTGGGAGAGCATCTGCCTTACAAGCAGAGGGTCAGCGGTTCGATCCCGTTAACTCCCATGTCGAAATAGAGAGTATGAAGTTAGTTTGGTAAATGCCTTAAAGAATTCATATGAAGGGATTGAGGAGATTAAGATTTCCAATCCAGAATATACAACTCCTCCAGGTTCGTGGTCTTGTGATGTAGAAATCAAATTTAATGATGAAAGAAAAACTAAGTATAGGATAGGCCATGGACTCCATGATAAAAAGAATTATCAAGGATCATTGACCAATGAGAAAAGGCAATTCCTTAACAATTACAAAGGAGTGACCGACTTAAAAGTAATTGTTACATATTCAGATAATAGCATGGGAGAACAATGATGACATTTTCCTATACAGATGAGCAGTTAAACAATTTGAATCGGGATTATGCTGTATATAGTGTAAATCTTGAATTCGCTAAGCGTAACGGTAGGACTTATGTCAATTCAAATCTCATTGAAAATATATCTCCTGATGATTTAGAAAAAACCAACACCTTAACTACCTCAGATGGTCAAGAATTCCGTGTTGTTGCCACTAAGTCTGACCCAGTAACGGGATTTGATGTTTGATGCAGTATCTGTGACAATTGGCTTGATTTTCTCTATATATGGGAACAAAGGATTGGGATAACTACTTAAAAGAAATCATGGCAGAGATTGAATTACGTATTCCCGATGAGTTCTTAAAAGGCCTGTTTGTGGGACACCTTGAGGACCTGTGCTGGTTGCGCTAGTTCCTGTAGGAGTCACCTTAGTAAACTCTGGACTGTAGGTTGCAGTGACTGGGGTACCATTCTTATCCACACGTTTCACGGTGACTGGATCTGGTTTGCCGACAAACTGCTTGTCTGGAGTGAAGGTCACTGTGCCGTCTGGGGCAATCGTGTAAGTTCCTTGACCTGGAATAGACTTCTCCTAGAAACATGGCTGAATATTGAAGAATTCAAAACGAAACATAGATCTATTGAATTTGACCTACGACGAAGCAGTCGATATTAGTTTAGAAGAGATCTCAGCAGTAGTTTCCAGCTCTTTCAATTCAGTCTGCTTGGTTGATAAATTGAATAAAATCATAGCATACTGCAAAGCAATATCAGGCGATTCAGGGCTTGATTTTCTCTATTCTACTGTTATTTATCTTTAAATCATAGTAGAATAGAGAAAAGGAGAAAAGCTTAAATGAATATTTCTGGAATGAAAAAAAGCCGTAAAAAGCTACTAATCGTTTTGTCAATCGCAATTATCACAGCAGGTGGTATTTTTATGTTTAGTATGTTAGGGAAATCTCAAGAAGCGCGTCGGAATAGAGAGTATGAAGTTAGTTTGGTTGAAACTTTAAAAGATAGTTATGAGGGTATTGAAGAAATTAGATTTTCTAATGCAAACTACACAAATCCTCCAGGAAGCTGGACTTGCGTAGTTGAACTATTTTTTAATGAGAGAAGCATAAAATATAAAATTAATTATTCAAAAAATGATAAACGTATTTCTGATGTATCCTTAGAAAGAGAGAATAGAAAAGAGGACCGAGAATTTTTAAATAGTCACTTGGGTAAGACTAGTAAACTCACAAAAATTATTTATTCAGATGGTTCAGAAGGAGAATATTAATGGTATACACTTATACTGATAAACAACTCAATGAGTTAAATCACGGAAAAAATGTTTATAGTGTAAATTCTGAATATGCTGAGAGGAGTGGAGATAACAATGAGTAAAGACAGATTAAGAAAAAGCTATAAACCATTAATGAGATTTTCGAAGAGTATTAGGAGGTCTTTATTTAATATCTATATAATACACAAGGAGACTTAAAATTCCCTTAATTTTCAAATCGATCACTAACAATTTTCTTTAACAGCTGTTTGACCTGCAATACGTCCAAAAGTAAAGATATCCGTAAGCGAATTTCCTCCTAGACGGTTACCTGCATGGAGTCCACCTGCGACTTCTCCGGCAGCATACAAACCAGGGATAATCTGACCGTTTTCATTCAAAACGTGTGTTGAAGTATCAATCTTGAGCCCACCCATTGTATGGTGAACAGCTGGTTTTCTCGGTGTTGCGTAAAATGGCGCAACCTCACACTTGAGATCAAAACTACCTTTATTAAATTCAGGATCAAAACCTGCATCTACATAGGAATTGTAATTCTTAATCGTTTCCACTAGAACTTGTGGATCCACACCAATCTGAACCGCCAACTCTTCTATCGTATCTGCACGATAAAGAGTACCTGCTTTGACTTGGGCATCGATTTTTTCTTGGCTAGTATTGTAGGCAGTTTCCTTGATACGTTCATCTGCGATTAGATAGAACAAGCCTCCATTATCAATCGCCGCTTGAGATAGCTTGTCTCGGCTACCGTACTCATCTACAAAGCGCTTCCCTTGAGTATTTACCATGATGAAGTTTGCTGGAGGAACTTGAAGTCCTGAGAAAAGAGCTCCTGTCACTGGATCGGATACTGGCATCATTTGACTAAAGCCCATACCCACTAAATCTGCACCTACACTTTGCCCTAAAAGAATACCATCTCCTGTTACAGCTGGTGTATTAGATGTAGCAATATCATCTGCAATTTCAGTCCAGTAGGTATTGTATTTTTGTAGCATCTTTGTATTGGCACCAAATCCTCCAGAAGCTAGAACAACAGCATCTGTATTGACAATGATGGTTTGACCGTTTCGACCTTCTGCTCTGACACCCTTGACAGCCCCTTCTTTTACAAGCAATTCTTTAACTGGAGAATCTGTCAAAATCTTGCCACCATTTTCTAGAACATATTTTTGTAGGACGGATATAAAGGCATACCCCATTGGTTGAACCGGCTTATGTCCACGACGCCAAAGGGCTCCAACTGGCATTGTCACTTCACTACGAACAAATTCAACGCCGATGTCTTCCAACCAACGAACAGACTCTAGAGCGCGCTCAGTTAGGACAGATACTAAATCATATTGGCCATGAATTTCATTTCCTTGTAAATCTTTTCGTTTCCCACCGATATAGGTTTGGATACGATAGAGCAAGGTAGAATCGAACAAATAGCTTGGGTCCTGCAAATACTGCTCAACCTCAACTTTCAAGGCTCTAAAGTCCTCTAAATATTCTGGATCAATCGTTGATTCATCTGTCGCAATCAATTCTTGAAGCGTATGAGCCTCACCTGGATGAGCTGCGAAGGTTCCTTGCCATGCTGGATCTGGTGCATTCATTGGACCACCAGCACGAACAGTATTTCCTCCAATTGCTGGGAATTTCTCAACAATAATCGGCTTCTTACCAGCTTGTAAGACTACAGCAGCTGCAGCTAAACCAGCTCCTCCACCTCCGACGACGACAACGTCTGCCTGATAGGTTTTATCTTCTTTATCTAGAGCAGATAGTGCTTTTGAACGTTTCCGTAAAACATCTGGATTTGCACCGGCTTGTTTGACTGCACGCGCAACTCCGTCCAAGACACCATTTGAAGTCACAGAAGCTCCTGACACCGCATCAACGTTTAAGGTCTGTCCCTCAATGATTTCCGCTGGGATACGGGTAAAGACGACATCTGCGATTCCTGAAGATTCTCCAGAAGAATCGATTTCAATTTTTTCAATACGGTCCTCAGAAACCGTGACATCCATCGGTAATTTCCCATTATGGCCTTCAGTTGTAACATGGTAAGTCCCCGGTTCAAAGCGGACTTCTTCAGGAAGGTTTAGTTGGTTTGCAACAGATACAAAGCGAAGGAAGCGATAAAAACAACTATCTAGGAAATCAACGGTTCGCTCATCAATCAAATCTCCATTATCATCAAATGCTCGATGCGCTCGACCAAGTAAAAACTCACTACCTGGCATAACTGTTGCATTTACCCCAGGAGCATCCAGAATCTGACGAAGATGAAGTTGGGCACGCGAAGAACCTTGAATATCGTAGGAAGCTCCGACAATCATGGTCGGCTTTCCGTCTAGTGGATGAATGTTAAAAGACAACCACTCGAGCAAGCTATTCAAACTTGATGGAATCGTATGATTGTGCTCGGGTGTCGAGATAATGACACCATCAGCTTCTGAAATAGCTTGATTAAACTTCTGAATAATAGGTGTATCTGTTTGATCATCTGTTTCATTGAACATTGGTACATCTGTTATCTCTAAAATCTCAATATCCGCTTTCTGAGCAAAATGTCTTTTTATAAATTGCAAGAGGTTGCGATTATAGGATTTTTTTGCATTAGTCCCAACAATAGCTACTAATTTCATAGATTGTTCTCCTTTCTTGAAATACTCATGCTTTCAACCATTCTTCCCAAATGAAAGATTTCTTACGATTTGTATCTTCTGGTTTGACCAAAGCCTTTGTTAGTTCAACAAAATTTTGAAACTCTGAAAAATGTTCTTCCAGTTCTGCAACCTTTTCAGGATTGTTCAAATGACACTCATCATCCAGTACTTGCTCAGAATGACCTAGAAAGAACTCCGTACCAGGCATAACTCTCGCTTTAAGCTCCGGCGCATCTAAAATCTGACGTAAATGTGCCTGCGCTCTAGATGTTCCTAGCAAACCGAGAGAAGCACCTACAATCATAGTTGGTTTATTGATTAAGGCACGACTGGTATAAGCAATCCACTCCAAAGCAGAGGCCAAAGGTGCTGGTATCGTGTGGTCGTACTCAGGTGTTGAAATAATCACACCATCTGCGGCAAGAATTTTTTCTGAAAAAGCTTGAACTTCAGCTGGCGCTTGCTTGTCCTCAGGTTCGTTAAATGCTGGCAATTGTTTGATTTCCAATACCTCAATGTCAGCTTTATCCGAAAAGTGCTTTTGCATAAATTTCAAGAGTTTCCGATTGGTTGAGCGATCTGAATTGGTTCCAACGATAGCAACTAGTTTCATCTTGGTACCCCTTTCATTTATTTAATCTACTTTCATTATACTACTTTAGAAAATCTTGTAAATCCTTGATAATAAAGACCGTGTTATTCTATCAGATTATCGTACTTTAGTACAAGTTCGTGAAAAAATTAACAAAATATCTTCTTAAACTATTGACCGACTTCCTTAACTATGATATAGTCTTGGTGAAAAAATATACATTTAAGGAGGATGTTTTTATGAAAGAGACATTCAATCGTTGGAGGATTTTAGTCGCGTCTACAGCCATTCTTCTTTGCACAGGTGCCGTCTATTCCTTTTCTGTTTTTGCCGGACCACTTAGCAGTTCAACAGGCTGGTCCATGTCTGATATTATGTTAGCATTTGCTATCAACTCTGCAATCGGCCCTATCCCCATGATTCTTGGAGGTTATTTAGTTGACAAAGGTTATGTAAAATGGACCATCGCCCTCGGCGCTCTCCTATTTGCTAGCGGATTTTACTTAACCGGCTATGCCAATTCACCAGCCATGCTTTATTTGACCTATGGATTAATGGCCGGGCTTGGTCAAGGTTTTGCCTATTCAGGTGCCCTCTCCAATTCACTTCGCCTCTTCCCTGATAAACGTGGCTTAGCCTCTGGAATTCTGACAGGCGGAATGGGATTTGCCGCAGTCATCGCTTCTCCAGTCGCAAGCAATCTCATTCAACAACAAGATGCCTTCTTTGCTTTTCGTACAATTGGGCTAGTCTATATTGTTGTTATCATCTGTGCCATTTTCTTTATCAAGGCAGCTCCAAGTGGCTACCAACCAGCAGGCTGGAAAGCTCCAGTACAAACTAAGCAAGGACCTACTAATAAAAACTGGAAACAAATGCTACAAAGTCCTCTGTTTTACATTATCATTAGCATGTTCTTTGTTGGTGCCTTTTCTGGTTTGATGATTGCCTCTCAAGCATCACCAATCGGTCAATCAATGTTTGGACTCTCTGCAGGCACTGCAGCTCTCTATGTCTCTCTTTATTCAATCGCAAACTCTAGTGGTCGTTTTATATGGGGATCCCTTTCTGATAAAATCGGTCGTTCAAAGACCTTATTGATTATCTATTCTGTCATTGTCCTAGCTTTATTCTCCCTAACAATCGTTCCTGGTCAATTTGGGTTTACCTTAGGAATTATAGGACTTGGTATCTGCTTTGGTGGTGTTATGGGGGTCTTCCCATCTATCGTCATGGAAAATTACGGTCCTGTAAATCAAGGAGTCAACTACGGTATCGTCTTCACTGGATATTCTTTAGCAGCATTTTTCGCTCCAAAAGTCGCAGTTCAAATGGCAATGGCTAATAATGGAAATTATAGTGTAGCTTTTTATGTTGCTATCGCTTTGGCCTTCATTGGACTTATGCTTACTATTTTTTATATGAAAAAGAAAGCTTAAAACTCGAAAACTTCCTAGATAAGGAAGTTTTTTTGGTATAATAAAAGTAGTAATAGAATATTGGGAGGATTTACCATGGCAGACCGTTCACGTTTCTTACGAGATAACCCATCTGACTTCCCATATGATTTTGAAAAACAAATCCTATCCAAAACGTCTCCTGACACAATCTATCATTGTCATCCTGAGCTAGAGATTATTTACGTTACAAAGGGTTCTGCTATCGTTCATATCAACTCAGAACACTTTGAAAGTCGTGAAGGAGATATTTTTCTTATCCAACCGACCTCTCTCCATGCTATCTATTCTCACAAAGATCAAGAACTATTTTCTACCAGCTTTCGGATTCATCTAGATTATCTTGGTAGAAGTCAAATTGACAGCTTTAGCCAACGCTATATCCAACCCCTCCACTCTGGTCACTTTTGCCTCACTCCTCAAATATCACCAGGCGATAAGGCCTATGATCAAATTCAATCCTGCCTTCTTTCCCTCTTTTCTATCCTTGAAGAAAAAGGCATATACTACGACCTACTCATAAAATCTAAACTATACGAATTGCTTCATCTTCTCTTTAAGTATCGATATGTCAATCGACACTATACAGATGATACCTACCAAAAATACCAAAAACTAAAAGAAGTGATTTGCTACCTTGAACAGCATTACTCAGAACCCATTCATATCGAGCAACTAGCTGCAACATTTGGATATAGTAAAAATCACTTTATGAGTATTTTCAAGCAACATACTGGAGCCAGTTGTATGGACTACCTGCTCCAGTTACGTCTTGAGAAATCCTGTGAGAAACTCGTCCAAACCAACCTCAGCATTCAAGAAATTGCAAGCCAAGTCGGTTTCACCAACCTTTCAAACTTCAACCGTCAATTTAAGCAACACTATCATTTAACACCTAGACAGTATCGAAATCAACAACTTAAAAAGAAAACATGATTCTTTCTCCTTAGTCTTTTCTAAGGAGTTTTTTCAAACAAAAAAGCCACCTGATTGGGTGGCTTCATTAGGGAGATTATTATGAAAAAGAAAAGTTTAGGATTTCATAATCATGATGTCGTAGGTTCGAGTCCTACTGGCGGAGTAAGATAAAAAAAGAACACCATTGGTGTTCTTTTTTAGTTAACATCACCTAACATTTTCATAAGGAAGTCTGTCATTTCTTGCGGACTTTCTTTTTTTCCGTGAGCAATCCAAGTCTGGCAAACACCAAATAGGGCATTTGTTAGATAAATACTGCTGTATTCTAATTCTATTGGAGTGAGTTGTAATTTCATAAAGCGTTTCTGAAGGTCGGTGCTAAGCATAATGTGAAGCTTATTTCTCAAGAAATTTTGGATTTCTTTTGTCCCATTTTCAGATAAGAGTGCAGCCAAGAGTGGCTCAGACTCTAAATATTCAAATACTTCTAAAATAGCATCTCTTTTGTGATGAGCATGTTTTTGGAAAATATACTCAAAGGTATGAAATAGCTTACTTTGGTAGAGTTCAATCATATCATACTTATCCTTGTAGTGAGTGTAAAAGCTGGAACGACTAATTCCGGCTTTTTCTGCTAACTTGACAGTAGAAATTTGATCAAAGGGCTGGTCCATCAATAATTGAACCATAGCATTTTCGATAATTCGTTTTGTTTTTAAACGTTTGTTACTTTCTTTCATAATTCCTCCTTGTAAACAAAAATAGACTATATGTCTAAAAAAATATTTTTCACCTTGTAATTTAGATTTTTTGATGTATAATCTATTATATCAAAATTTTAGACAATATGTGTAAAAAAGGAGGAAACATGTTTAAAGAATGGAAAGCAATATTTAAAAAACCGACCTTTATCATTGTAATGATAGGGATTTCTCTCATTCCAGCTTTATACAACATTATATTTTTATCGTCCATGTGGGATCCATATGGTCAAGTATCGGAGTTACCTGTGGCAGTTGTCAATAAAGATAAGGAAGCTTCTTATAATGGACAGACAATGACAATTGGTGAAGACATGGTGTCTAATTTAAAAGAAAATAAGGCTTTAGATTTTCACTTTGTTAATGAAGAGGAAGGGGAAAAAGGGCTAGAAGATGGTGACTACTACATGGTAGTGACTTTACCAAGTGACTTATCTGAAAAAGCTACTTCTATCCTAACAAATCATCCTGAACAGATGCAGATTGATTATCAGACGTCAAGTGGGCATAGCTTTATTGCAAGTAAGATGAGTGATTCTGCAATGACACAATTAAAACAAACCGTCTCTACTAATGTTACTGAAACGTACACTAAGGCTTTATTTCAAAAAATGAATGATTTGAAGTCTGGAATAAATAAGGCAGCTGAAGGAAGTGAACAATTGGCTAATGGAGCCGATCAGTTGGTGACGGGAAGTCAAACATTGACGACAAATCTTAATACTCTAGCTAATTCAACTGTAACTTTTTCAAATGGAGCGGATCAATTTACAAAAGGCTTATCTAGCTATGTGTCTGCTATAGAGCAATTACATATTGGTTTAGGAACTTTTAATAGTGGTTTACAAAGTTATACAAATGCTGTCTCACAAGTTGACACTGGACTTGGTCAATTAGCTTCAAAAACTCCTGAGTTGGTGACAGGTGTAAATCAGCTAAATACAGGTATAAAGTCCTACACAAGTGGGGTTTCACAATTGGATACAGGTCTCAATCAATTTTCAGTTGGTGTAAATGCTTATACAAGTAGTGTGAAAGAACTTTCTAACGGAACAAGTCAATTATCCAATCAATCAGATACACTAAGAGATGGAATGGAGCAATTAAATACTGGTATTAAAGAAATTTCAAGCCAATTAGAGTCCTCATCTCAACAAAATGAAGAAATAGCGCAATTGGCAACAAGCTTAGGAGAACTAAATAAAACACTACAAGCTCTTACAATATCAGATAATACTCAACTGAAAAGTACATTGTCAGAAGCTTTGCCAAATCTAACAACTCTTGCTCAGGATATTGTGACCAAAAGTCAGACAGAACAAGAGAAAACTCTTGCAAACCTTCAATCAACAGCTACTTATCAATCTCTTACAGAGGAACAAAAGAAAGAATTGACAGAAGCTATTTCTAAAAATTCTAATTCTACTATTGAGTCAGCAAAAACAATTTTAACGACAGTAGGGGGATTAAAAGAAAGTATAGAGAATTCAGAACAACAAGTCTCTAATCTATCTGATGTGCAGACGAAAGCAAATCAACTCTTACCTGCAGCATCTAGCTCCTTGACAACCTTGTCAAATGGATTTACAACATTACAAACTTCTGTAAATAATAAGTTAGTTCCTGGAAGTCAGTCAATTGAAAAAGGAGTTGTAAACTACACTAAAGGATTGGATACTATTTCTATAGGTGCTAATCAACTAAGTGAAAAGAATGCAAGTTTAACAACTAGTCTGGATCAATTAGTTTCTGGATCAAGTAAGTTGACAGAAAATACATCAACCTTGACAGCTGGAGTAGATGCGTTAGCTGGAAAAGCTCCAGAATTAGTATCAGGTATAGAAAGTTTGTCATCTGGTTCTGCTCAATTGAATAATAAGAGTCCAGAGCTGATAGCAGGTATTACTAAATTACAATTTGGCTCTGGTCAATTAACAGACAAATCAACACAGTTACTTTCTGCAGCATCCCAACTAGGAAGTGGCGCTATGAAGATAGCAGATGGTGCTGGAAAACTATCAGCTGGTGGAACAACCTTAACCTCTAGTCTTGAAGATTTACAGACAGGAGTTGATTCATTAGGACAAGGATTAGGCAATGCTAACAATCAACTTAAATCAGCTTCGACAGAATCTAAAAATGCAGAAACATTATCTGAACCTCTAGTTCTCGCAAAAACAGATAATGACCAAGTCCCTGTAAATGGGATTGCTATGGCTCCTTATATGATATCAGTTGCTCTTTTTGTTGCTGCTATATCTACCAATATGATTTTTGCTAAGTTGCCTTCTGGACGTCATCCAGAGAGTCGTTGGGCTTGGTTGAAGTCTCGCTCTGAAATAAATGGGATTATAGCTGTCTTAGCAGGTGTTTTAGTTTATGGAGGTGTCCATCTTATTGGATTGACTGCGAACCATGAGATGAGGACCTTGATTCTAATTATAATCACAAGTTTAGCTTTCATGTCTATGGTGACAGCTTTAACAACTTGGAATAGCCGTATAGGAGCTTTCTTCTCTCTTATTTTACTTTTATTACAGTTAGCATCAAGTGCAGGGACCTATCCACTTGCTTTGACAAATGATTTCTTCAAAGGTGTCAATCCTTGGTTACCAATGAGTTACTCTGTATCAGGTTTACGACAAACAATCTCTATGACAGGAAATATTCATCATCAAGTGATTTTCCTTATTATAACTCTAGCTTTCTTTACTGCTTTAGGTATGCTAGCTTATCAACCTAAGAAAATGGAAGAAGATTAAAAAGATTGACCAAGGAATTGGTCAATCTTTTTCTGTCTTAGATAAATTTCGTCTGTGATTATAGATCCCAAAAAGAAGAAGGGCAGTTAGTGAGCAGGCTGCTCCAATAACAAAACCATTGGGGATAAAGGAAAGTGTAATGGTGCCTTTTCCTTTTGGAACATCAACTTTCATAAAACCAGTCTGAGCCTGCTTGATTTCAAGTTTTTTCCCATCTTGGTATGCAGACCAACCTTTGTCATAAGGAATAGTGAAGAAAATAGAGGTATCTTGTTTTACTTCATATGTAGCAAAGACTTTATTTTTAGAGGTGGATACTTCTACAGGTTGTTCTTTAATTTTTTGGATTGCTTCAGTAAGAGCCTGAGTATCTAAACGATAGAAGGTCGGTGATTCAAATGATACTTGAGAATTTCCAGGAAAACTAATACTGATATTGAAAGTTTTTTGTTCTTCAGTATAACCTAAATTAAAGAAATTAAATGCATTGTCAGTTGTAAAAGTCTTTTTTTCACCGTTGACAATGATGTCAACTTTCTTTTGTTTATCATTCGTAAAATGAAGATTTGAAAAAGAGAGATAGACTTGACTATTTTGAGGAACCTCAATTTGATAATCAATCTTTGCATCTTCATTCACAGAACCTGTGATGCTCGTTAAACCATCTGAAGTATCTGTTTTATCATATGCTATTTGGGAGAAGTAATCTAAGTTGAGATTAGCAAGCTGGTTTATAAATAAAGCCTGATTATCTAGAGTGTGATTATTAAAGTTTACATCGGTGTAAATAGATTGAGTGGTAAAGGCAATGGGTAAAGAGAGTTGATTTTTATATAAGGTTAAATGATCCTTTTGATAAATCTCTTGAAAGCCATACTTATCAAGTGAAGTTTCAGAAATATTGTACTGGATTCCAAATAAACTATCTGCTAAAAGACTATTATTTGCATAACGGAGATTGAGGTTGGTTCCAGAGGATTTGAATCCCAGTTTATCCAAACTAGTGCTAGCTGAACGATTTCGTACAGACGAAAATTGAGAGATTCCATTGTAGTTAAATTTCATACTGTCATTTCCCGTCTGAATTTGTAGTTTTTCAGTACGTGTAAATGGATTGTCAATTTGGTTTAGAATGGATTCCATAGCGGTGATATCTCTATTATAGGCATTACGAGAAGCAAAGGCCCATTCTTTAGCTATTCCTTCCATTTGAGATGAAGCATTTAAGCTTATCTCAACTGTTATAAATAAAGACAAAAGAATTGCAAATAGATTTATAGAGATAAATTTTCTAATGACTGCAAGAAGTAAAAGAGCATAAACTAGTAGAAATTCAAGAGTGAGCAGGATATTCAAATCAGTTAAAAAAGAATAGTGTGATTTAAAATAGACAGTAGCCAAAAATCCTGTTAGTACAAGAGAAAGTGAGATAAATAGATTCCATAGCTTCAGTTCTTTCAGACGATTTAAGACTTCTGCTGCAGTATAAATTAACAGAGTGGAAAAAATCCAAGCATAGCGATGCAAAAACATATTTGGGGTATGCATCCCTTGCCAAAATAAATCAAGTGCTTCTATGTAAAAGCTTGTTATTAAAAAAGTAAAGAAAATTGCATAGGCAAGTTTCACGTGAAACCTTATGGATTTTATTGTGAAAAATAGAATAGTCAAAATAAAAGGAAGCAATCCAACAAAAATCATTGGTATAGATCCATATTTAGTTGTATCAAAAGATCCAATGAATTGTTTTGCAAAAATATCCAAATACCAGCTACTATCTGTCTTTAATTTTGTGATGGCAGTCAACTTCTCTCCATGAGTTTGTAAATCAAACAGTGTAGGAAGAGTCATAATCAAACTAGCCATTCCAGCTAAAAAGGAGGTAACAACAAAATCAAGAAAAGATGATTTTCGAGTTTTAAAGTCCCAAGAAATTTGGCAGAGATACCAGAAAATAAGAAACAATGCTGTCATATACCCAAAATAATAATTTTGAATAAATAAGATTGACAAACTTGTAAAGTATAGTAGGCGCTTCTTTTGTGTTATAAGTAGGTATAAACCAGTTATAATTAAAGGAATCAAGATAAAAACATCTAGCCAGGTTTTTATCTCTAACTGACTAATGGTAAAGCTCATTAGAGCATAGGAAGTAGATAAGGCAAGTTTTAAAAATTTTGGGATATCTTTAAATAATCTAGTCAAACTAAAGAAGGTTGACAGACCAATCAATCCAAATTTTAAGAGAGTGGTCAGATAAACAGCATCTGGCATATTCGACAGATTAAAAAAGTAAACCAGAGGTGAGAGAAAACTACCCAAGTAATAACTAGATAGAGCATAGAAATTCAGTCCGAGGCCACTTGTAAAGGTGTAAAACAAACTACCATTTCCATGTAAAATATTTCGTAAAGCCACATCAAAAATAACGTATTGATGGAAACCGTCTCCTAATAGTGGAGATGTATCGCTATTCCAGTAGATACCTTGAGTTAGGTATACTCCGGTCATAATTACTACAGGAATGATAAAAGAAACAAAATAGGTCCAATATGTTTTAAAAAATGATTTCATGTTACCTCATAGAATGATAGAAAACTCAGTTGGTTACCCCAACTGAGTTTTGAAGTCTTTTAGTCTTTCCAAAGTTCTTTAACTTTTGCTTGTACTTCTGCATTTTCTAGGAATTCATCATAGGTTTCATCAATACGATCAATGACGCCATTCTTAGACAAAACAATGATATGGTTTGCCAAAGTTTGGATAAACTCGTGGTCATGACTGGCAAAGATGATTGATTCTTTAAAGTTTTTCAATCCATCGTTCAAGCTTGAGATAGATTCCAAGTCCAAGTGATTTGTTGGATCATCAAGTACAAGGACATTTGATTTCAAGAGCATGAGTTTTGAAAGCATGACACGTACTTTTTCTCCCCCTGACAAGACGTTTACAGGTTTGTTAACCTCATCACCAGAGAAGAGCATACGACCAAGGAAACCACGTAGGAAGGTATTGTCATCTTCTTCTTTACTTGCAAATTGACGCAACCAGTCAAGGATTGACTCTCCTCCTGCAAAATCAGCCGAGTTGTCTTTTGGCAAGTAAGAACGGCTAGTAGTAACTCCCCACTTGACAGTTCCTTCATAGTCAATGTCACCCATAATTGCACGAATTAATGCAGTTGTTTGGATGTCATTTTGTCCAATAAGAGCTGTCTTATCACCTGGACGCAAGATGAAACTAATATTGTCTAGGATGGTTTCACCATCAATCTTTACAGTTAGATTTTCTACTGTCAAGAGATCATTGCCAATCTCACGTTCTGCTTTAAAGTTGATAAATGGATATTTACGACTAGATGGCACAATCTCTTCTAATTCAATCTTGTCAAGCATTTTTTTACGAGACGTTGCCTGTCTTGACTTAGAAGCATTGGCAGAGAATCGAGCAACGAATTCTTGTAATTGCTTAATTTTTTCTTCTGCCTTGGCATTACGGTCTGCTAGTAATTTAGCAGCGAGCTCAGAAGATTCTTTCCAGAAGTCATAGTTTCCGACATAGAGTTTGATTTTCCCAAAGTCAAGGTCGGCCATATGAGTACACACTTTGTTTAAGAAGTGACGGTCGTGGGATACTACGATAACGGTGTTATCAAAATCAATCAAGAAGTCTTCTAGCCAAGTAATCGATTGGATATCTAAACCATTGGTTGGCTCGTCCAAAAGAAGAACATCAGGTTTACCAAATAAGGCTTTAGCAAGGAGAACCTTCACTTTTTCACCATTGGCCAATTCACTCATGTTTTGATAGTGCAATTCTTCTGGAATGTTTAGGTTTTGAAGTAGTTGAGACGCTTCACTTTCTGCTTCCCAACCTCCAAGTTCAGCAAATTCACCTTCGAGTTCGGCTGCACGAACACCATCTTCATCGGAAAAATCTTCCTTCATGTAAATGGCATCTTTTTCTTTCATGATGTTGTAAAGTTTTTCATTTCCCATAATGACAACATCAATAACTCGTTCATCTTCATAGTCAAAATGATTTTGACGGAGAACAGAGAGACGTTCATCTGGACCAAGAGAGATGTGACCAGTTGTTGGCTCGATATCACCAGCTAAGATTTTTAAGAATGTAGACTTTCCAGCACCATTAGCACCAATCAATCCGTATGTATTTCCTTCTGTAAATTTGATATTGACATCATCAAAAAGTTTGCGATCACTAAAACGTAGTGAAACATCAGATACTGTAAGCAATGTTTTTCTCCTATAATATGTAATATATTTATTCTACTAGAAAAGAGAGAAATATTCAAATTTTTGTTTGTCAATTTTATGTCAATTAAATTTACAGGTTTATTTACAAAGAGTTAGTCGTTTGATTTAAATAATTTTCTGTTATTTTAACAAAAAAATGCTATAATTGAAGAGACCATTTCGAAGGAGAAAAAAATGACGAAACCCATTATTTTAACAGGAGATCGCCCAACAGGAAAACTGCATATTGGACATTATGTTGGGAGTCTTAAAAATAGAGTATTACTGCAGGAAGAAGACAAGTATGAGATGTTTGTTTTTTTGGCGGACCAACAAGCATTGACAGATCACGCCAAAGATCCTCAAACGATTGTAGAATCGATTGGGAATGTTGCCTTAGATTACCTAGCAGTTGGATTAGATCCAAGTAAATCAACCATCTTTATTCAAAGTCAGATTCCAGAGTTAGCTGAACTGTCTATGTACTATATGAATTTGGTGTCACTAGCACGTTTAGAGCGCAATCCTACAGTGAAAACAGAGATCGCTCAGAAAGGGTTTGGAGAAAGTATTCCGACAGGATTTCTGGTTTATCCGATTGCGCAAGCAGCAGATATTACTGCCTTCAAGGCTAATTATGTTCCTGTTGGGACAGATCAGAAACCAATGATTGAGCAAACTCGTGAGATTGTTCGTTCCTTTAATCATGCTTATAATTGTGAGGTCTTGGTGGAGCCGGAAGGTATTTATCCAGAAAATGAGAGAGCAGGGCGTTTGCCAGGTCTAGATGGAAATGCTAAAATGTCTAAATCCCTTAATAATGGTATTTATCTAGCAGATGATGCGGATACGTTGCGTAAAAAAGTCATGAGCATGTATACTGATTCGGATCATATTCGAGTGGAGGATCCAGGTAAGATTGAAGGAAACATGGTTTTCCATTATCTAGATGTGTTTGGTCGTCCAGAAGATGCTCAAGAAATTGCGGATATGAAAGAACATTATCAACGTGGTGGTCTTGGTGATGTGAAGACGAAACGTTATCTACTTGAAATATTAGAACGCGAACTTGGTCCTATTCGTGAGCGCCGTATCGAATTTGCTAAGGATATGGGAGAAGTGTACAATATGCTTCAAAAAGGTAGTGAGAAAGCGCGTGAGGTTGCGGGGCAAACTCTATCTGAAGTTAAGGGAGCAATGGGACTAAATTATTTTAAATAATAGATAAAATATGAATCGTAAAACTATCTCTTCCATAGGATCACAGGGATAGTTTTTTTATGATTTCTACCATAAATATAATTGACAAATTTTCATAGAATGGTATGATAGATACAATACAAAAAGAGTCAAGCTCAAAAAGAAAGAAAAGAGGAAACTTGAATGTCTAATTGGGATACTAAATTTTTAAAAAAAGGTTTTACCTTTGATGATGTATTGCTCATTCCAGCAGAAAGTCATGTGTTGCCTAATGATGCAGATTTAACAACAAAATTGGCAGATAATCTGACTTTAAATATCCCAATTATAACAGCCGCCATGGATACAGTCACAGAAAGTCAAATGGCTATTGCCATTGCTCGTGCAGGTGGTCTTGGAGTAATCCATAAAAACATGTCTATTGCGCAACAGGCAGATGAAGTTCGCAAGGTAAAACGTTCTGAAAATGGTGTTATTATTGATCCATTCTTTTTGACTCCAGAACACACGATTGCTGAAGCAGATGAACTGATGGGACGTTACCGTATCAGTGGTGTTCCAGTTGTGGAGACACTTGAAAATCGTAAATTGGTTGGTATTCTAACAAACCGAGATCTTCGCTTTATTTCAGATTACAATCAGCCAATCTCAAACCATATGACCAGTGAAAATCTTGTTACTGCTCCTGTTGGTACAGACCTTGCAACAGCTGAAAGCATTCTTCAAGAACACCGTATTGAAAAACTTCCTTTGGTTGATGAAGAAGGTCGTCTTTCTGGCTTGATTACTATTAAAGATATTGAAAAAGTGATTGAGTTTCCAAATGCTGCTAAAGATGAGTTTGGTCGTCTTCTAGTTGCCGGTGCGGTAGGTGTTACTTCAGATACATTTGAACGTGCCGAAGCCCTTTTTGAAGCAGGAGCGGATGCAATTGTTATTGATACTGCACATGGTCATTCTGCAGGTGTCTTGCGTAAAATTGCTGAGATTCGTGCTCACTTCCCAGATCGTACTTTGATTGCTGGAAATATTGCTACTGCTGAGGGAGCGCGTGCTCTTTACGAAGCAGGTGTAGATGTTGTCAAAGTTGGTATTGGACCAGGTTCTATCTGTACCACTCGTGTGATTGCAGGGGTTGGTGTCCCACAAGTGACAGCAATCTATGATGCAGCAGCAGTTGCGCGTGAATATGGTAAAACAATCATTGCTGATGGTGGAATCAAGTACTCTGGAGATATTGTAAAAGCCCTTGCTGCAGGTGGTAATGCAGTTATGCTTGGATCAATGTTTGCTGGAACAGACGAAGCGCCAGGTGAAACGGAAATCTTCCAAGGACGTAAGTTTAAGACTTACCGTGGTATGGGATCAATCGCTGCAATGAAGAAAGGTTCAAGTGACCGTTACTTCCAAGGTTCTGTTAATGAAGCAAACAAACTTGTTCCAGAAGGAATTGAAGGTCGTGTTGCCTATAAAGGAGCAGCAGCTGATATTGTCTTCCAAATGATTGGTGGTATTCGCTCTGGTATGGGTTACTGTGGTGCAGCTAACCTTAAAGAATTACATGACAACGCTCAATTTATTGAAATGTCTGGAGCTGGTCTAAAAGAAAGCCATCCTCATGATGTACAAATCACTAATGAGGCACCAAACTACTCTATGTAAGTAGTAAAAAAGAACTCCTGATTTTCAGGAGTCCTTTTTGTTTACAAAGTTGTCAATGTTGATTTACAGAAATTTTACCATTTTGAATGTTGAAAATACTAAGGTTTTCTGGCAAGTTTTGTAAGTGGTCTAAACTTGTTGTTGTAATAAAGGTTTGGATAGATTGAGAAATGGTTTCTAGTAATTTTAGTTGCCGTGTATTGTCAAGTTCGCTCATAACATCATCAAGCAGTAGTATCGGAGACTCATTGGTAATACTTTCCATTAGCTCAATTTCCGCCAGTTTTATAGAAAGAACAAGGCTACGATGTTGACCTTGGCTTCCAAAACTAGCATCCATACCATTGATATAAAAAGAAATATCATCTCGATGAGGGCCAACTCCAGTATTCTTTTTAAATAAATCTCTGGATCTGCTTTTATCTAAAGCAATTTTAAAGGAACTTGTTAGCTGTTCTTCATTAGTGAAGTTGACAGATGATTGATAAGATATTGACAGTTCTTCTAATTTATTTGAAATTTCTAAGTGTTTTTTTTGGCCAAATTTCTCTAAGTCTTTAATGAATTTTATCCGATGCTTTATAACACGACAACCATAATCTATTAACTGATCATCTAAGACTGACAGAAATGTTTCATCAATCTTTTGGCTGGATTTTAGGTAAGTATTTCTCTGCTTGAGTATATGGTTATAGTTTGACAAGTCTGACAAGTAGATTGGTTTAATTTGTCCCAGTTCGATGTCTATAAACTTTCGACGGACAGAAGGTGCTCCCTTAATTAGCTGGAGATCTTCAGGCGCGAAGAGGACAACATTCATATGTCCAATGTAGTCTGATAGGCGCGCTTGTTTTAAGTGATTGACCTTAGTCACACGCCCTTTTGGTGTTAAATCAATTTCTAGAGGGATAGAGCTTGTTTTTTTCTGTAGCAAGCCAGAAAGATGGAGTTGCTCGTTATCAAAATGAATGAGATTTTTATCTGTACGAGTCCGATGACTACGTGTCAAGGCTAAGAAATAGATTGCCTCTAGAATATTGGTTTTTCCTTGTGCATTTTGACCTAGAAAGACATTTAATTTTGGATTGAAATCAATTTTTGCCTCTTTGTAGTTTCGAAAGGTTTTAATTGTTAAATGTTGGAGCCACATGGTTATCTTCCTGGAAAACGTGGAACTTGTTTGGTTTTAGGTGATGAAGAAGTTTTTTGTTTTTCTTTCTTGACACCTTTATTCATCTCTTTGACAAGTTTAGCAATTCGCTCTTTCTCAATCTTATCTGCTTGATACTCTTCTTGCTCTTTTAAACTTGGTTGTGTCAAGGTGATGTCAATCTTTAAATCAGGAATGTCAATCGTATCTCCAACACGAATTTTTTTCCCACGTCTACTTTCTAACTCACCATTAAAGTAAACTTGATGATCCATTAAAAAGGATTTGATAGCACCACCGCTTTGTATAATTCCAAGTTCTTTTAGGAGGGCTTGGAGCGTAATAAATTCTTCAAATAATTTGTATTCCATAATTCACCTCAATCTTTGGTATTATACCATATTTTCCTTGAAATAGCTGAAGGAAAGTTAGTTGAAATGAAAACGGTTTTACTCTTTAAAGCTATAAAGAGAACAAGAAAAATTTTGATTTTCGTGGTATAATAGAACTCTATATGTAAGGAGGTAAGGTATGGAATTAGTGCCTGGAATTTCAGCACATTTTGTTCAATCCAAAAAGTTTAAAACAAATAAAATCACTATTCGTTTTACTGCTCCCTTATCTCTTGAGACAATAGCAGGACGCATGTTAAGTGCTAGTATGTTGGAGACGGCAAATCAAGCTTATCCCACATCACAAGCATTTCGCAGATACTTGGCAAGTTTATATGGAACAGATATTTCCACAAGTGCTTATCGTAGGGGACAGGCACATATTCTTGACTTAACATTTACTTATGTGAGGGATGATTTTTTAAGCAAAAAGAATGTCTTGACTTCTCGAATTTTGGAATTGGTGAGACAGACTTTATTTGCTCCCTTAGCTCAAGATGGTGCTTTTGAGCCAGCTTTATTTGAAATTGAAAGAAAACAGTTATTGGCTAGTCTAGCTACTGATATGGATGATTCATTTTATTTTGCTCATAAGGAGTTGGATAGCTTGTTCTTCCATGATGAGCGTCTTCAATTGAGATACAGTGATTTACGAAATAGCATTTTAAATGAGTCTCCGGAAAGTGGCTACATGTGCTTTCAAAATACTCTGAAAAATGATCGTATTGATTTCTTTTTCTTAGGTGATTTTAATGAAGTAGAAATTACAGAATCACTGAAGTCATTACCCTTTACAGCTAGAGAGAACGGCGTCACTATCCAGTACCATCAATCTTATTTGAATGTTCTACGAGAAGGAATGTTTCAGAGGAATGTTGGGCAATCTATTTTGGAATTAGGCTATCATTCTCCTGTAAAATATGGTGATGATGAGCATTTGCCCATGCTTGTTATGAATGGTTTGTTGGGTGAATTTGCACATTCGAAACTTTTTACAAATGTTCGTGAAAATGCTGGAATAGCCTATACAGTCTCTAGTCAATTGGATTTGTTTAGTGGTCTGTTAAGGATGTATGCGGGTATTGATAGAGAAAATCGAAATCAGGCTAGAAAATTGATGAATCATCAGTTGCTAGATTTGAAAAAGGGCAACTTTACAGATTTTGAGCTTGAACAAACCAAGGAGATGATTCGACGATCTTTGTTGATGGCTCAAGATAATCAACAGGCCCTAGTTGAAAGAGTCTATTTGAATGCTCTATTGGGGAAATCAAGCTTTGACATTGATCGATTGGTGGCAAAATTAGAGAGTGTTGATAAAGAAGCTGTATGTAAAGCTGCCAATAGTTTGAAGTTACAAGCGATTTACTTTATGGAAGGAGTAGAATGACAAAGGTTACTTTTGAAGAAAAATACTATCCTGCTGTAAAGGAAACAGTCTACAAAACAAAATTGTCAAATGGGTTGACAGTTTCTTTACTCCCTAAGCAAGATTTCAATGAGGTTTATGGGATTGTAACAGTTCAATTTGGTTCTGTAGATGCAACTTATACAAGCTTGGGAAAAGGTTTACGTCATCATCCAGCAGGAATTGCACATTTTCTTGAACATAAATTGTTTGAAAGAGAAAATTCGGAGGATATAATGGCTGCTTTTACTCGATTAGGTGCGGACAGTAATGCCTTTACAAGCTTTACTAAGACCAGCTATCTTTTTTCAACAATTGACCATCTATTAGAGAATTTAGATTTGCTAGATGAGTTAGTCGGAGGTGTTCATTTTACAGAAGAGTCTATTTTGAGGGAACAGGATATTATCCAGCAAGAACGAGAAATGTACCAAGATGATCCAGACTCACGCTTGTTTTTTGCAACATTAGCCAACCTTTATCCTGATACTCCTTTAGCAATAGACATTGTTGGAAGTGAAAAATCAATTTCTGAGATTCAAGTTTCAAATTTAAAAGAGAACTTTACAGAGTTTTACAAACCTGTCAATATGTCACTGTTTTTAGTTGGAAATATTGATGTAAGAGTTGTTGAGGAATACTTTTCGAAAAAGGGAAAGGAAGTTTCAAACCAGTTTATGGTTTCAAAAGAGCAACTCCTTTTGCAGCCTGTGAAGAAAACAGATAGCCTTCGGATGGAAGTTTCTTCACCCAAACTTGCTGTTGCGATTAGAGGTAATGGGCAAATAACAGAAGCTGAGTCTTATCGTTACAATATTTTATTGAAATTACTATTTACGATGATGTTTGGTTGGACTTCTGATCGTTTTCAAAGGTTATATGAGTCTGGGAAGTTAGACGCGTCATTGTCACTTGAGGTTGAAGTCAACAGTCGCTTTCATTTTGTGATATTGACGATGGATACCAAAGAGCCTGTTTCTCTGTCGCATCAATTTCGGAAAGCGATTCGTCAGTTTAGTAGTGATACGGATATTACAGAGGAACATTTAGATCTTGTTAAGAGTGAGATGTTTGGGGAGTTTTTCAGCAGTATGAACTCCTTGGAGTTTATTGCCACTCAATACGATCCGATGGATCGCGGAGAAACAATTTTTGATTTTCCGAAAATTTTACAGGAAATTACTTTGGAGGATGTTCTAGAAGCTGGGCATCGTTTGATTGATGATGGTGATCTAGTTGATTTTACAATCTTTCCAGCTTAAAAGATGACTAATACTAGAAAGAAGGAATGGTACGTATGAGAAAAAAAACAATTGGCGAGGTTCTACGTTTAGCTAGAATTAACCAGGGATTGAGTCTGGAAGAATTGCAGGAAAAAACTGAAATTCAGTTGCATTTTCTAGAAGCCATGGAGGCAGATGATTTTGATTTACTTCCTAGCACCTTCTACGCTCGTTCTTTTTTAAGAAAATATGCCTGGGCAGTAGAGTTAGATGAAGGAATTGTTTTGGATGCCTACGATTCAGGCAGTATGATCACCTATGAAGAGGTAGATGTTGATGAAGAAGACTTGTCTGGTCGCAGACGATCAAATAAGAAAAAAACGTCTTATCTCCCCTTGTTTTATTTCGTCCTATTTGCTTTGTCAATTTTAATTTTTGTTACTTACTATGTTTGGAACTACATCCAAACTCAGCCAAGTCCTTCTTCAGCTAATTATAGCATTGTGAACTCGACTAGTTCCACAACCTCATCTAGTTCATCTTCTAGTAGTCAGACGTCTAGTTCGTCGTCTACTACGGAATCAACTATTACAGTGTCAGGTGAAGGAAACCGCATTGTGGCTCGCTATAAAACGAGTAAGGAAACGGCTACTGTTCAACTGGCAGTTTCAGATGAAGCTAGTTGGGTTAGTGTTTCAGGAAGTGAGCTGGAGGGTGGTGTGACACTGTCCGCAGACAATAAGAATGCAAAAACAACAGTTTCAACTAAGAATCCCGTTACCATTACTTTAGGTGTAGTGAAGGGAGTTACTGTGACTGTGGACAATCAAACGATTGATACTTCGAAGCTGACAACTCAGACTGGAACTGTAACACTTACATTTACTACAGATTAAGGAAAAATCAATGAAAAAAGAACAAATTCCTAATGTATTAACTATTGGTAGAATTCTCTTTATACCTCTCTTTATTCTTATTTTGACTTTGGGCCATTCACAAGGCAGTCATTTGCTGGCAGCGATCATCTTTGCAGTTGCTAGTATAACGGATTATCTTGATGGCTACCTTGCTCGTAAATGGAATGTAGTCAGCAACTTTGGAAAGTTTGCGGATCCGATGGCGGATAAGTTGTTGGTTATGTCAGCTTTTATCATGTTGATTGAGTTGGGTATGGCTCCAGCTTGGGTTGTTGCTATTATCATCTGTCGTGAACTTGCGGTGACAGGCTTGCGTTTGTTGCTTGTTGAGACGGGAGGGACAGTTCTAGCAGCAGCGATGCCAGGGAAAATCAAGACCTTTAGTCAGATGTTTGCCATTATCTTTTTGCTCTTACATTGGAATTTAATTGGTCAGCTGTTGCTTTATATCGCTTTGTTTTTCACTATCTACTCTGGTTATGATTATTTCAAGGGTAGCGCTCATGTATTCAAAGGGACATTTGGTTCGAAATGAAATCGATTATTGAAGTAAAAAATCTGTCTTTTCGTTACAAAGAAGACCAGGAACATTATGACGTTAATAATGTCTCGTTTCACTTGAAACGGGGAGAATGGCTTTCGATTGTAGGTCATAATGGGAGTGGGAAATCGACAACTATCCGTTTGATTGATGGCTTGCTTGAAGCAGAGTCTGGGGAAATCTGGATAGATGGGCAATTGCTGTCCTCTGAGAACGTTTGGGACTTACGCCGTCAAATTGGTATGGTTTTTCAAAATCCAGATAACCAATTTGTGGGGGCAACTGTTGAAGATGATGTCGCCTTTGGTTTAGAAAATCAGGGACTTCCTCGTGAAGAAATGAAGAAGAGAGTGGCTGATTCTTTGGAGTTGGTAGGGATGCTGGACTTTAAGAAGAGAGAACCAGCTCGTTTATCTGGTGGCCAAAAACAACGTGTGGCCATTGCAGGAGTTGTTGCCCTGAGGCCAGCTATTTTAATTCTAGATGAGGCTACAAGTATGTTGGACCCCGAGGGACGACGAGAACTGATTCAGACAGTTCAAGAGATTCGAAAAGACAACCAGATGACAGTCGTCTCCATTACACATGACTTGGAAGAAGTTGCGATGAGTGACCGTGTCTTGGTCATGAAAAAAGGCCAAGTGGAGTCAACCAGCAGCCCAAGAGAACTTTTTTCTCGGGATGATCTTGACCAGATAGGGTTGGATGAGCCTTTTACTAATCAATTGAGAGAATCTTTGAGAGAGACTGGTTATCAGTTGCCGGATGGCTATTTGACAGAAGGAGAGCTAGAGGACAAGTTATGGGAATTACTCTAGAAAATGTGAGCTTTACCTATCAAGAGGGAACTCCCCTATCTTCATCAGCCTTGACTGATGTTTCTTTGACGATTGAGGATGGTTCCTATACAGCTTTAGTAGGGCACACAGGCAGTGGGAAATCAACGATTTTACAGCTTTTAAATGGCCTATTGGTACCAAGTAAGGGTTCTGTTCGAGTTTTCGATACCGTCATTACCCCTACATCAACCAATAAAGAAATTCGTCAGATTCGAAAGCAAGTTGGTCTAGTGTTTCAATTTGCTGAAAATCAGATTTTCGAAGAGACTGTTTTGAAAGATGTTGCATTTGGACCGCAAAATTTTGGAGTTTCTGAGGAAGAGGCCAAGAAAATTGCGCGTGAAAAGTTAGCCTTGGTAGGCATCGATGAGTCACTCTTTGAGCGCAGTCCTTTTGAACTTTCGGGTGGTCAGATGAGACGTGTGGCTATAGCAGGTATGCTAGCCATGGAGCCAACTGTCTTGGTTTTGGATGAGCCTACAGCTGGACTAGATCCTCTGGGCAGAAAAGAACTGATGACCCTGTTTAAAAAACTTCACCTTGCTGGAATGACAATCGTCCTGGTAACACATTTGATGGATGACGTAGCTGCATATGCTGATCAGGTCTATGTTATGGAAAAGGGGCGTTTGGTCAAAAGTGGTAAACCGAGCGAAGTTTTCCAAGATGTAGCCTCTATGGAAAAGGTGCAGTTAGGTGTGCCTAAAATAACAGCCTTTTGTAAACGTTTGGCAGATAGAGGTGTAGCTTTTAAAAAATTGCCAATCAAGATAGAGGAGTTTAAGGAGTCACTAAATGGATAGTATGATTTTAGGGCGTTATATACCGGGGGATTCCATTATTCATCGCTTGGATCCACGTAGTAAATTGCTTGCCATGATCCTGTTGATTTTGATTGTATTTTGGGCTAATAATCCCCTCACCAATCTCATTTTGTTTATAGCGACAGGTATATTTATCGCTTTGTCAGGCGTTTCCCTCTCATTTTTCGTTCAGGGATTAAAATCCATGTTCTTCTTGATTGCTTTTACGACTCTTTTTCAGCTCTTTTTCATTTCAAGTGGAAATGTCCTATTTGAGTTTTCTTTTATAAGAATAACGGATTATGCTTTGCAACAAGCAGGAATCATTTTCTGTCGTTTTGTGTTGATTATTTTCTTTTCAACCTTGCTAACCTTAACGACCATGCCTTTGAGTCTGGCAGCTGCAGTTGAAGCTCTTTTAGCACCGCTGAAACGCGTGAAAGTTCCCGTTCATGAAATTGGTCTCATGTTATCAATGAGTTTGCGTTTTGTTCCAACCTTGATGGATGACACGACGAGAATTATGAATGCTCAAAAAGCTCGTGGAGTTGACTTTGGCGAAGGTAGCATCGTTCAAAAAGTAAAGGCTATGATTCCAATTTTAATTCCTCTTTTTGCGACGAGCTTAAAGCGTGCAGATTCATTGGCAATAGCCATGGAAGCGCGTGGTTATCAGGGAGGAAAGGGTAGAAGCCAGTATAGACAGTTGAGATGGAGTCAAAAGGATACACTGGCAATTCTTGTGATTTTGGTACTGGGATGTTTCTTATTTTTCTTAAAATCTTAGCAGGTTTGTAGGATTGGTAAGAAGCTCACAGTAGCAGGTTTTTAGTATAAAGGTAGGAATATGAACCGTTTTAAAAAATCAAAATATCTAATCATCGTTTTTGTCACAGTTCTGGCAGTTTCTGTTCTATTAGTGACAACCTATTCAAGCGCTATTGTGACGAAACTAGGAGATGGGATTTCTTTAGTAGATAGAATTGTTCAAAAACCCTTTCAGTGGTTTGATACTTTTAAATCAGATTTGGGACATTTGACGCAGACTTACAATGAAAACGAAAGTCTAAAAAAACAGCTTTATCAACTAGAGGTGGAGTCTAATCAATCAGAAAGTTTAAAAAATGAAAATGAACAATTACGTCAGTTGCTGGATATGAAGTCAAAATTGCAGGCTACAAAAACCATTTCAGCAGATGTGATTATGCGGGCTCCAGTATCTTGGAAACAAGAGTTAACAATTGATGTGGGAAGTTCAAAAGGAGCTTCTGAAAATATGTTGGCCATTGCAAACGGGGGTTTGATTGGTAGTGTTTCAAAGGTGGAGGATCATTCAACAACGATCAACCTATTGACAAACACCGAAAATTCAGACAAAATTTCTGTTAAAATCCTGCATGGCTCTACTGAAATTTACGGGATTATCGTTGGTTATGATAAGGAATCTGAACTGCTTAAAATTAGTCAATTAAACAGCAACAGCGACATTAGCGCGGGAGACAAGGTGACTACAGGGGGGCTCGGAAACTTTAATGTTAAGGATATCCCTGTTGGAGAGGTTGTTGCTACAACACACAGCAGTGATTATCTAACAAAGGAGGTAACAGTAAAGTTAAGTGCTGACACCAAAAATCTTCATGTGGTTGAGTTAGTGGGGAATTAGCAATGAGACTGTTAAAACAAATTGGTATTTTCTTTTTACTCCCTTTTGTTGTACTAATTGATGCACATATTGGACAATTAGCGGGATCCTTCTTCCCTCACTTTCATTTAGCAAGTCATTTTCTGTTTTTATTTCTCTTGTTTGAGACAATTGAGGTTTCAGAATATCTCTATCTAGCTTATTGCGGTATAGTGGGTTTGGTGTACGATATCTATTTTTTCCACTTGATAGGAATTGCAACACTTCTATTTATCTTGATAGGTGCTTCGCTCCATAAATTTAATAGTGTAATTTTGCTAAACCGTTGGACAAGAATGTTAACAATAGTTGTGATGAGTTTCCTATTTGATATGGGGAGTTATCTTCTTGCCCTTGCTATGGGATTGACAGTAGAATCGATGCCAGTTTTCATCGTCTACAGTCTTGTCCCATCAATGATTTTAAACTTTTTATGGATGCTTATTTTCCAATATATTTTTGAAAAATGTTATCTATAAGAAAGAAATAAAAATGTAACAAAGGCGTAATATTTATTATGTCTTTTTTTGGTATACTAGTAATGTCTTAAATAGAAGGAGTATCTACACAATATGAAGAAAAAAATCTTAGCGTCACTTTTATTAAGTACAGTATTAGTGTCTCAAGCGGCAGTATTGACAACTGTCCACGCTGAAACAACTGATGAAAAGATTGCTGCTCAAGATAGTAAGATTAGTAATTTGACAGCTCAACAAAAAGAAGCTCAAAAACAAGTAGATGAAATCCAAACGCAAGTTACAGCTATCCAAACTCAACAAACGAACTTGGAAGCTGAGAACGAAACTCTACAAGCTGAATCTAAAAAACTTGAAGGAGAAATTACAGAGCTCTCTAAGAACATTGTTGCTCGTAATGAATCTTTGGAAAAACAAGCACGTAGCGCACAAACAAACGGTGCTGCAACTAGCTACATCAACACAATTGTAAACTCAAAATCAATTACTGAGGCTATTTCACGTGTTGCAGCTATGAGCGAGATTGTATCAGCTAACAACAAAATGTTGGAACAACAAAAGGCTGATAAAAAATCAATTGCTGAAAAACAAGTTGCGAATAACGAAGCTATCAATACCGTAATTGCCAACCAACAAACTCTTGCTGACGATGCACAAACATTGACAACAAAGCAAGCTGAGTTGAAAGTTGCTGAGTTGAACCTTGCTGCTGAGAAAGCTACTGCAGAAGGCGAAAAAGCTACTTTACTAGAACAAAAAGCAACTGCAGAAGCAGAAGCAAAAGCAGCGGCTGAAGCAGAAGCAGCTTACAAAGCTCGTCAAGCAAGCCAACAACAATCAGTAGTTGCTTCAGGAAATACAAGCTTCTCTGCTCAAGTACAAGCGACATCAACATCAACATCTGATGATGAGGATTCAAGCTACACTCCAGCACCTGCTCCAACTCCTGCTAGACAACGTCCAACATATAGCTCAAATGCATCAAGTTACCCAACTGGTGAATGTACTTGGGGAGCTAAAACATTGGCACCTTGGGCTGGAGACTACTGGGGTAACGGAGCTCAGTGGGCAACAAGTGCAGCTGCAGCAGGATTCCGTACAGGATCAACTCCACAAGTTGGTGCGATTGCATGTTGGAATGATGGTGGTTATGGACACGTAGCGGTTGTTACAGCAGTTTCATCATCATCTCGTATCCAAGTATCAGAATCAAACTACGGTGGAGATCGTACAATCGGAAACAAACGTGGATGGTTCAACCCAACTACAACTTCTGAAGGTTACGTAACATACATCTATCCAAACTAATGAACCAAATAAAGAGGCTCGATTTGAGTCTCTTTTCTTTTTTTAGTTTTTAGTTAGACCAAAAATTAGCAAAAACACTTGAAAATATTGATAAAATGTGGTAGAATGAAACTTGTCGTGTAAACGATAATACTCATTCTTGATGAATTGTGAAACTGTTGCCCTCGGGTCGTTTTGCAAGTTGAAATCAAGGAGAGGAAAAAACAAAAAGGAGAAATACTCATGGCAGTAATTTCAATGAAACAACTTCTTGAGGCTGGTGTACACTTTGGTCACCAAACTCGTCGCTGGAACCCTAAGATGGCTAAGTACATCTTCACTGAGCGTAACGGAATCCACGTTATCGACTTGCAACAAACTGTAAAATACGCTGACCAAGCTTACGACTTTATGCGTGATGCAGCAGCTAACGATGCAGTTGTATTGTTTGTTGGTACTAAAAAACAAGCTGCTGACGCTGTTAAAGAAGAAGCAGAACGTTCAGGTCAATACTACATCAACCACCGTTGGTTGGGTGGAACTCTTACTAACTGGGGAACTATCCAAAAACGTATTGCTCGTTTGAAAGAAATCAAACGTATGGAAGAAGAAGGAATCTTCGACGTTCTTCCTAAGAAAGAAGTTGCACTTCTTAATAAACAACGTGCACGTCTTGAAAAATTCTTGGGTGGTATCGAAGACATGCCTCGTATCCCTGATGTAATGTACGTAGTTGACCCACATAAAGAACAAATCGCTGTTAAAGAAGCTAAAAAATTGGGTATCCCAGTTGTAGCGATGGTTGACACAAATACTGACCCAGACGATATCGATGTAATCATCCCAGCTAACGATGACGCTATCCGCGCTGTTAAATTGATCACAGCTAAATTGGCTGACGCTATCATCGAAGGACGTCAAGGTGAAGACGCAGCAGCAGTTGAAGCAGAATTTGCAGCTTCAGAAGCTCAAGCTGACTCAATCGAAGAAATCGTTGAAGTTGTAGAAGGCGACAACGCTTAATTCATATAAATAGTAATTACCTAGGAGGGCGGGGCCTAGCCCAGCTCTCCTATTTTTAAAAAATATAGGAGAATCAAAATGGCAGAAATTACAGCTAAACTTGTAAAAGAGTTGCGTGAAAAATCTGGTGCCGGTGTTATGGACGCTAAAAAAGCGCTTGTAGAAACAGACGGTGACATCGAAAAAGCGATTGAATTGCTTCGTGAAAAAGGTATGGCGAAGGCAGCTAAGAAAGCTGACCGTGTTGCAGCTGAAGGTTTGACTGGTGTATTTGTTAACGGTAACGTTGCAGCAGTAGTTGAAGTAAATGCCGAAACTGACTTCGTTGCGAAAAACGCTCAATTCGTTGACTTGGTAAACGCAACAGCTAAAGTAATCGCTGAAGGAAAACCAGCTAACAACGAAGAAGCTCTTGCTTTGACAATGCCTTCAGGTGAAACTCTTGAAGCTGCATATGTATCTGCAACAGCTACAATCGGTGAAAAAATCTCATTCCGTCGTTTTGCTTTGCTTGAAAAAACAGATGCACAACACTTCGGAGCATACCAACACAATGGTGGACGTATCGGTGTTATCTCTGTAATCGAAGGTGGAGACGAAGCGCTTGCTAAACAAATCTCAATGCACATTGCTGCGATGAAACCAACAGTTCTTTCTTACAAAGAATTGGATGAGCAATTCGTTAAAGATGAGTTGGCACAATTGAACCACGTAATCGACCAAGATAACGAAAGCCGTGCAATGGTTGGTAAACCAGCTCTTCCACACTTGAAGTATGGATCAAAAGCACAATTGTCTGATGAAGTGATTGCTCAAGCTGAAGCTGATATCAAAGCTGAGTTGGCTGCAGAAGGCAAACCAGAAAAAATCTGGGACAAAATCATCCCAGGTAAAATGGACCGCTTCATGCTTGACAACACCAAAGTTGACCAAGCATACACACTTCTTGCACAAGTATACATCATGGATGACAGCAAGACAGTTGAAGCTTACCTTGAATCAGTAAATGCTTCAGTAGTTGAGTTCGCTCGCTTTGAAGTTGGTGAAGGTATCGAGAAAGCTGCAAACGACTTTGAAGCAGAAGTTGCAGCTACAATGGCAGCAGCCTTGAATAACTAATAGAAAAGGAAGCAAATTGCTTCCTTTTTCTTTTGGTCTAGAGAGTAGATTCTGTATGAGTAAACAAAAAGCCCTTTAATAAGGGCTAAGTGTATTTAGGAGGTTACACTTCAAATTCATAGAGTGCTGTAGACAAATAACGTTCGCCGTTATCTGGTGCTAAAGCAAGGACTTTCTTACCTGTACCTAATTTCTTGGCAACCTCAATTGCCCCGTAAATTGCTGCAGCTGAAGAAATCCCAACCAGGAAGCCTTCTTTTCCACCAATTTCACGGCCAAGCGCTAGAGCATCATCTGACGTTACGCGAACGATACCATCATAGGCTTTTGTATCAAGTGTTTCAGGAATAAATCCAGCTGAGATGCCTTGAATTTTGTGAGGTCCTGGTTTTTCACCAGACAAGATAGCTGACTCGTCTGCCTCAACTGCATAAACTTGAATGTTTGAATTTGCTGCTTTAAGAGCGTGAGAAACACCTGAGATCGTTCCACCGGTGCCAACACCACCTACAAAAGCATCTAGTCCATCAGAACCGAAAGCAGCCAGTATTTCAGCTCCTGTTGTTCTTTCGTGTACTTCTGGATTAGCTGGATTATTAAATTGGAGTGGAAGGAAGCCGTCTCGTTCAGCGGCGATTTCCTGAGCTTTGGCAATAGCCCCTTTCATTCCTTCGCTACCAGGAGTAAGGACGAGTTCAGCACCATAGGCTTGGATAATCTTGCGTCGTTCCACACTCATCGTTTCAGGCATGACGATAACAACTTTATATCCTTTAGCGGCACCAACCCATGAAAGACCGATACCAGTGTTTCCACTCGTTGCTTCAACAATAGTAGCTCCCGGTTTTAGAATACCATCTTGTTCTGCTTTTTCAATCATGCTAAGGGCAATACGGTCTTTTACTGACGATCCAGGGTTAAAAGCTTCTAGTTTAACATAGACGTCTGCAGCACCCTCTGGAACAATGTTGTTGAGTTTAACAATCGGTGTTTGTCCAATAAGTTCAGTGATATTATTATAAATAGTCATAGATATACCTCTTTGTATAAGATGATACTAGTATAACGCGCTTAAGGCTATTTGTAAAATATAGAAATCCTATCAAAGTGATAGGATTTTTTTATATCAAAGGTCTAAGCCATTAATTTTTAATCGATTGTGATAAGCCAATTCTAATAAATAGGTGTAAAGAGGGAGGATGTCCGTTTTTTTAGGGAATTCAAATTTATGGAAACTCAGGTGATCATTGTGTGCTTTTAGAAAGATATTTTCTAAATAAGTGATTGTAATCTCACTATCATCTATACCTGCTCCAGCAGTTTCCATTTCAACGTTTACAATGTTCATCAAAAAGAGTGACTTAACAGACGTCTTGCGGCCAGTAGCACCTTGCTTATCTGTAAAAATAATACGGATATTTGTAAAGATGATTGAATCTCGAATAAGTTTATACCCGCTTTGAATTTCTTCATTCTCTAGTAGATATTGTCCATATTCTTTAATAAGAGTCTCTTTGTTTTCCTCGCTAAAATTTCCAGCAAGTCCTTGAATAAATTTCCCAAAAGCCATGTATTTCTCCTTTGTTTACACTAAGTTTACAGGAACTTCAACTTCTCGTAAACCTTGATCTGTTAAAGTAACCTTTCCATTAAAAAATTCCACAAGAGCAGCCTTGATATTTTCTTTCTCTTCCTTATTAACATAGATCATTGTATCAACTTGATCTGTAAAGTTTGTATCCAGCTCCATGAGATGATGTTCTTTAAGGAAATTACCATACTCTTGGTATTGAGCGTAAGACATCTGAATGGCTATGCCAGCTTGCTCTTTGATTTCAATAATGCCTATTTCTTTGACAGCCAAGGCTACACTTCCTGCGTAAGCACGAATCAAACCTCCAGCGCCTAACTTAATTCCACCAAAGTAACGAGTAACTACTACGCAGACATTCGTAAGATTATGATTTTCTAAGACGCCAAGCATAGGGACTCCAGCAGTACCACTAGGTTCGCCATCATCACTCGTACGCTTGATCTCACTGCGTTCCCCTACAATAAAAGCAGAGCAGTTATGGGTGGCTTTGTAGTGTTCTTTTTTGATAGCAGTGATAAAGTCACGAGCTTCTTCTTCACTATAGACACGCTTGGCATGACAGATAAAGCGTGATTTTTTGATTTCTTCTTGGACCTGCCCATCCTCTTTAATTGTTCTAAATTCCATGATTTAATTGTACTAAAAAAACACCTAAAGTGCTAGATTTTTACGAATATTAAAGTATGAAAGTAAATCCAAATTATCTCGGTCGCTTGTTTACTGAGAAAGAATTAACTGAAGAAGAACGACAGGTAGCAGTGAGACTGCCAGCAATGAGAAAAGAGAAGGGGAAACTGTTTTGTCAACGTTGTAATAGTTCGATTCTAGAAGAATGGTATTTGCCTATCGGCGTCTACTATTGTAGGGAGTGTTTGCTGATGAAGCGAGTCAGGAGTGATCAAGCCTTATACTATTTTTCGCAGGAAGATTTTCCAAAGCAAGATGTTCTCAAATGGCGTGGTCAGTTAACCCCTTTTCAGGAAAAGGTATCAGAGGGGTTGGTTCGAGCAGTCGAAAAGAAAGAACCGACTTTAGTTCATGCTGTGACAGGTGCTGGAAAGACAGAGATGATCTATCAAGTTGTAGCTAAAGTGATTGATGATGGTGGTGCAGTTTGTTTGGCCAGTCCTCGAATTGATGTATGTTTAGAACTGTATAAGCGACTGCAGAATGACTTTGCTTGCGATATAGCACTACTCCATGGCGAATCAGAGCCCTATTTTCGAACTCCCTTAGTAATTGCAACAACTCATCAGTTATTAAAATTTTATCATGCTTTTGATTTGTTGATAGTGGATGAGGTAGATGCCTTTCCTTATGTTGACAACACTATACTTTACTATGCTGTAAAGAATAGTGTAAAGGAGGATGGATTGAGGATATTCCTTACAGCAACTTCTACAGATGAGTTAGATAGGAAGGTTCGCACAGGGGAATTAAAACGATTAAGCTTGCCAAGACGGTTTCATGGAAATCCTTTGATTATTCCTAAACCTGTCTGGTTATCGGATTTTAATCGTTGTTTAGAGAAAAGTCAGTTGTCATCCAAGTTAAAGACCTACATTGAGAAACAGAGAAGAACAGGTTATCCTTTGCTGATTTTTGCATCAGAGATTAAAAAAGGCGAGAAACTAAAAAAAATCTTGAAGGAGCAGTACCCGAATGAGAATATCGGATTTGTGTCTTCTGTCACAGAAGACCGATTAGAGCAAGTGCAAGCTTTTCGAGATGGAGAACTAACAATACTGATCAGTACGACAATCTTGGAACGCGGAGTTACCTTCCCTTGTGTGGATGTTTTCGTAGTAGAAGCTAATCATCGTCTCTTTACCAAGTCTAGTTTGATTCAGATTGGAGGGCGAGTTGGACGCAGTATGGACAGACCAACTGGTGAGTTGCTCTTCTTTCATGATGGATTAAATGCTTCCATCAAAAAGGCAATCAAGGAAATCAAGAAGATGAACAAGGAGGCGGGATTATGAACTGTTTACTATGTGGTCAGACTACAAAGAGTGAGTTAACTTTTAGTAGTCTTTTCCTTTTGAAGGATGACTGCAGTTATCTTTGCTCAGCTTGTGCTTCTAGTTTTGAGAAGATTGGTGAGAATTATTGCCCAAACTGTATGAAAACAGGCATGTCAACTAAGTGTCAAGATTGTAAACTTTGGTGTAAAGAAGGAATTCAGGTTGATCATAAGGCAATCTTTACCTATAATCAAGCTATGAAAGACTTTTTCAGTAGATATAAGTTTGATGGAGATTTTTTGCTTAGAAAAGTTTTTGCTTCCGTTCTTGCTGAGGAGTTGAAAAAGTATAGAGGTTATCAATTTGTGTTGATTCCCCTAAGTCCTGAAAGATTGCTTGAGAGGGGATTTAACCAGGTTGAAGGTTTGGTTGAGGCAGCAGGCTTTTCTTTTAAAGATATATTAGGAAAAAGAGAAGAGAGCGCTAGTTCTTCTAAAAGCCGTTTGGAAAGGTTAGCTACTGAAATTCCATTTTTTATTAAAGATGGTATCTCGCTTCCCAAGAAGATTTTGCTGATTGATGACATCTATACAACAGGGGCAACTGTGAATCGTGTGAAACGACTTTTGGCAGAAGCAGGTGCTTTGGAAGTTAAAACTTTTTCCCTTGTAAGATGAGGAAAAAATTTGCAAAATGAAAATGAAAGCGTTATAATATAATTAGAAAAACAAAAATGTTTAGAAAGAAGGTACTTATATGATTAAATATAGTATCCGTGGTGAAAACCTAGAAGTAACAGAAGCAATTCGTGATTATGTAGTTTCTAAACTCGAAAAGATCGAAAAGTATTTTCAACCTGAGCAGGAGTTGGATGCACGTGTGAACTTGAAAGTTTACCGTGAAAAAACAGCAAAGGTTGAAGTAACAATTCCGCTTGGATCTATCACTCTTCGTGCTGAAGATATTTCTCAAGATATGTATGGTTCTATCGATCTTGTAACAGATAAAATTGAACGTCAGATTCGTAAAAATAAAACTAAAATCGAACGTAAGAATAAAAATAAAGTTGCGACAAGTCAACTCTTTACAGACGCTCTAGTTGAAGATGCAAATGTTGTGCAACCAAAAGTCGTTCGTTCAAAACAAATTGATTTGAAGCCAATGGATTTAGAAGAAGCTCTTCTCCAAATGGATTTATTGGGACATGATTTCTTTATCTATGTAGATGTAGAAGATCAAACAACTAATGTTTTGTATCGCCGTGAAGATGGTGAAGTTGGTTTGTTAGAAGTGAAAGAATCATAAAATAGAATTTTTAAAGTGGTTTACACCAGTGTAAACCACTTTTGTATTGCGTCATTATAAAAGGTATATATGGGGGCAGTTATGAAAGACGTGGTGATTGTTTCGGCAGTGCGAACTCCAATAGGCTCCTTTGGAGGAAGTTTGAAGAATGTTTCAGCTGTTGATTTGGGAGCTTTGGTTATTAAGAGTGCTTTAGAAAAAGCCAATGTCAAACCAGAGCTAGTAGACGAAGTGATTATGGGGAATGTCCTAGGCGCTGGTTTAGGGCAAAATGTGGCTCGCCAAATGAGCATTCATGCGGGACTTCCGGAATCTACACCAGCCTTTACCATCAATAAGGTTTGTGGTTCCGGTTTGAAGGCCGTGCAGTTGGCTGCTCAAGCGATTCGATGTGGCGATGCAGATATTATCGTAACTGGTGGTGCAGAAAACATGAGTCAGGCTCCATACGTTTTGCCAAGCTTTCGTTGGGGTGGCCGTATGGGAGATTCAAAAGTGGTAGATACCATGATTAAGGACGGTTTGTCTGATGCCTTTAATGAATACCATATGGGGATTACAGCTGAAAATGTGGCCGAAGAATATGGTGTCAGTAGAGAAGAGCAAGATGCTCTTGCTTTAGAGTCACAAAAACGAGCAGTTGCAGCTATAGAATCTGGACACTTTAAAGAAGAGATTGTGCCAGTTGTCATTCCTCAACTCAAAGGCGATCCTATCGTTTTTGATACAGATGAATATCCTAGAAAAGATGCTAGCTTGGAGAGCTTGTCTAAGCTAGGTCCGGTTTTCAAAAAAGACGGTTCTGTCACAGCGGGAAATGCTTCAGGTATCAATGATGGAGCAGCGGCTGTCTTGGTCATGAGCGCTGAAAAAGCGGAAGAATTAGGGCTTTCAGTGATTGCCCGCATTCGTTCGTATGCAAGTGCAGGTTTGGATCCTAAGATGATGGGATGTGGACCGATTTATGCGACTCGCAAGGCTCTTGAAAAAGGCAATTTGACAGTTGAAGATCTCGACTTGATTGAGTCAAATGAAGCTTTTGCTGCTCAGGCTTGTGCGGTTGGTAAAACACTTGGTTTCAACACAGATATTGTCAATGTCAATGGTGGCGCCATTGCTCTTGGTCACCCAATTGGGGCTTCCGGTTGCCGTATCCTAGTAACGCTGCTACATGAGATGATGAAACGTGATGCTAAAACTGGTTTAGCTACTCTCTGTATCGGAGGAGGGATGGGAACAGCCCTCATCGTTGAACGTTAGGTGTTAGTGATCTGAACACGTGGGTAGGAGGGTGATGATTCCCTCCTCTTTTTGTGTCTGAGGTTAGAGAAATGAAGGGCTTGCATCTTTTAAAAGGTCGCTTTTTAAGGGTTTTTATGATATAATAATGCGCAAGAGGTTTAGAATGAAAAAAAATAATTTAATCCCGTTTTCTGCAGTCTTGCTAGGACTTGCAACTTTCGGAATCTTAACTTTGCTGATTATTTTTTCACATAATCTTGCTGTAACAATCACTGTTTTGTTTTTATTTGTACTGCTTTATTTGCTTTTATTCGTTTGGCAAAAAAAACAGTATGAAAAGAGCGAAATTGAACAAATCCAATATGTAAATCACCAAGCCGAAAATAGCTTGAGTACTTTGCTTGATCAAATGCCGGTGGGAGTCCTGAAATTAGACTTATCAAGCGGAGAAGTGGAATGGTTTAATCCCTATGCTGAGCTGATTTTAACTACTGAAGAAGGGGAAATTGATGTTGAGTTAATTCAAACCATCATCAAGGCTTCTGTTGGGAATCCAGGTTCGTATGCTACCTTAGGCGAAACACGATATGCTGTCCATATGGACAAGGCTTCAGGTGTTTTGTATTTCTTTGATGTTTCTGGAGAGTACGAAGCAACTGTCGAATTGGTAACTAGCCGTCCAGTCATTGGAGTCATCTCGGTAGATAACTATGATGATTTGGAGGATGCGACATCTGACTCCGATATCAGTCATATCAATAGCTTTGTAGCTAATTTTGTTTCAGAATTTGCTAGTAAGTATGCTATGTTCTCTCGCCGTGTGGGGATGGATCGTTTTTATGTATTCACAGATTACACAGTACTAGAGGAATTGATGAATGATAAATTCTCTGTTATTGATACTTTCCGAGAAGAATCAAAACAGAGGCAGCTAGCCCTAACTTTAAGTATGGGATTTTCTTATGGTGATGGAAACCATGAAGAGATAGGGAAAATTGCCTTGCTCAACTTGAACTTAGCAGAAGTTCGCGGTGGTGACCAGGTGGTGGTCAAGGAAAATAACGAAACCAAGAATCCTGTCTACTTTGGTGGAGGAACTGCTGCATCTATCAAACGTACTCGTACACGTACCAGAGCCATGATGACAGCCATTTCTGATAAGATTCGAAGTGTTGACCAAGTTTTTGTAGTCGGTCATAAAAATCTAGATATGGATGCTTTGGGCTCTGCTGTTGGTATGCAGTTGTTTGCAAGTAATATTATTGAGAACAGTTATGCTGTCTATGATGCAGACCATATGCCAGCAGATATCGAACGTGCTATTCAGTTCTTGAAGAAGGAAGATGTTACGAAGCTTTTATCTCTTACAGATGCGATGAAGTTAGTTACAAACCGTTCATTATTGATTCTGGTGGATCATTCCAAGACGGCTCTGACCTTGTCAAAAGATTTTTATGATTTGTTCACTCAAACTATTGTTATTGACCATCATAGACGTGATCAGGATTTCCCTGAGAATGCAGTCATCACCTATATTGAAAGTGGGGCAAGTAGTGCCAGTGAGTTGGTAACAGAATTGATTCAGTTCCAAAATTCTAAGAAGAATCGTTTGAGTCGTATGCAGGCCAGTGTTTTGATGGCTGGTATGATGCTGGATACCAAGAATTTCACATCTCGCGTGACGAGCCGAACCTTTGATGTGGCTAGCTATCTGAGAACACGGGGAAGTGACAGTATTGCTATCCAGGAGATTGCTGCGACAGATTTTGAAGAGTACCGTGAGGTAAATGAACTCATTTTACAAGGTCGTAAGTTAGGTTCAGATATCTTGATTGCCCGAGCTAAGGACTCAATGTCTTATGACACAGTTGTTATCAGTAAGGCTGCCGATGCTATGCTGGCTATGTCAGGTATTGAAGCCAGCTTCGTTCTAGCAAAAAATACACAAGGATTTATCTCTATCTCGGCTCGAAGTCGTAGTAAAATCAATGTGCAACGCATTATGGAAGAGTTGGGTGGCGGTGGTCACTTTAATCTAGCTGCCGCGCAAATCGAGAATATGAGTCTAACAGAAGCAGGAGAAAAATTGACTCAACTAATCTTGGAAGAAGTAAAGGAAAAGGAGAAAGAAGAATGAAAGTAATCTTTTTAGCAGATGTCAAAGGAAAAGGGAAAAAAGGCGAAATCAAGGAAGTGCCAACTGGCTACGCTCAAAACTTCCTGATTAAAAAGAATTTGGCTAAGGAAGCGACTGCTCAAGCAGTGGGTGAGTTGCGTGGAAAACAAAAATCTGAAGAAAAAGCTCATGCAGAGATGATTGCTGAAGCAAAGGCTATCAAAGCCAAGCTAGAAGCAGAAGAAACGGTTGTAGAGTTTGTTGAAAAGGTTGGACCAGATGGTCGTACATTTGGATCCATCACCAACAAGAAGATTGCAGAAGAATTGCTTAAGCAATTTGGTATCAAGATTGACAAACGCAATATTCAAGTGCAAGCACCAATTCGAGCAGTAGGTTTGATTGATGTACCAGTGAAGATCTACCAAGATGTTACAAGTATCATCAATCTTCGTGTAAAAGAAGGTTAAGTTTACAACTTCTTGACAAGATTGTAAAAGGAAGGAAAGTCAGATGGCAGAAGTAGAGGAACTGCGAGTTCAACCTCAGGATATTTTAGCAGAACAATCTGTTCTGGGGGCTATTTTTATAGATGAGAGTAAGCTCGTTTTTGTCCGAGAATACATTGATTCTCGTGACTTCTTTAAGTATGCTCATCGGTTGATTTTCCAAGCGATGGTAGATTTGTCGGATCGTGGGGAAGCGATTGATGCGACGACGGTTCGGACGATTTTGGATAGTCAAGGGGATCTCCAAAATATTGGTGGCTTGTCTTACCTTGTTGAAATTGTCAACTCTGTACCAACTTCAGCTAATGCAGAATATTATGCTAAAATCGTAGCTGAAAAGGCTATGCTTCGTCGCTTGATTTCCAAGTTGACAGAGTCTGTCAACCAAGCTTATGAGGCTTCTAAGCCTGCAGATGAAATCATCGCTCAGGCTGAAAAGGGACTCATTGATGTTAGCGAAAACGCCAATCGTAGTGGTTTCAAGAACATCCGTGATATTCTAAATATCAACTTTGGGAACCTAGAAGTTCGGTCACAACAAACAACGGATATCACTGGTATTGCAACGGGCTACCGTGATTTGGACCATATGACGACAGGTCTCCATGAGGAGGAACTAATTATCCTAGCGGCTCGTCCAGCGGTTGGTAAGACGGCCTTTGCTTTGAACATTGCTCAGAACATTGGGACTAAGTTGGACAAGACGGTTGCCATCTTTTCACTGGAAATGGGTGCGGAAAGTCTAGTAGACCGTATGTTGGCGGCCGAAGGATTAGTGGAGTCCCATTCTATCCGTACAGGTCAATTGACTGATGAGGAGTGGCAAAAGTATACCATTGCTCAAGGGAACCTAGCTAACGCGAGTATCTATATCGATGATACACCAGGGATTCGAATCACGGAAATTCGCTCTCGTTCACGCAAACTAGCTCAAGAAACGGGCAATCTAGGATTGATTTTGATCGACTACCTACAGCTTATTACAGGGACTGGTCGTGAGAACCGTCAACAAGAAGTTTCTGAAATTTCTCGTCAGTTGAAAATTCTAGCTAAAGAGCTAAAGGTTCCAGTCATTGCTCTCAGTCAGTTATCTCGTGGAGTGGAACAGCGTCAGGATAAGAGACCAGTCTTGTCTGATATTCGTGAATCGGGTTCTATCGAGCAGGATGCGGATATCGTAGCTTTTCTATACCGTGACGACTACTACGATCGTGCGGGTGAAGAAGAGGAAGGAATTCCAAATAACAAGGTTGAGGTTATCATTGAGAAAAACCGTAGTGGAGCTCGTGGAACGGTGGAATTGATTTTCCAAAAAGAATACAATAAATTTTCAAGTATCTCAAAGAGGGAGGCATAAGATGTCAGATGCATTTACAGATGTAGCCAAGATGAAAAAAATCAAAGAAGAGATCAAGGCGCATGAGGGACAAGTCGTTGAAATGACTTTGGAGAATGGCCGTAAGCGCCAAAAAAATAGATTGGGTAAGCTAATTGAGGTGTATCCATCTCTATTTATCGTTGAATTTGGGGATGTTGAAGGAGACAAACAAGCCAATGTCTACGTTGAATCCTTCACCTACTCAGATATCTTGACAGAAAAGAACTTGATTCGTTATCTAGACTAAGAATCCTAAAATGAAGTGAGCTTTGCTCACTTTTTTCTTTTTCTCCCGAATAGTATAAACGAGGGGAACCTCGGAAATTTATATTATTAAGGAGAATGAATGACGTTTTTTAAATCAGGAGTTAAGAAGAGTAGATGTACTCAGTTGAGTGTAGGGCTGGCTACTTTGTTTGTTACAAGTACCTTTTTGTTTGGTGGGGAATCGGTTCAAGCCGACAGTGTAGCGCGTGGAGATGACTATCCGCTTCACTACAAGAATGGTAGTGTAGAAATCGATCAGTGGCGGATGTATTCTCGCCAGTGTACCTCTTTTGCGGCCTTTCGTTTGAGTAGTGTAAATGGCTTTGAGATTCCTCCTGCCTACGGAAATGCGAATGAATGGGGACATCGTGCTCGTCGTGAAGGTTATCGTGTGGATACTAAGCCAGAAGTTGGGGCTATTGCTTGGTCGACAGAAGGTTATTATGGGCACGTGGCCTGGGTATCAAATGTGTCAGGGGATACGATTGAAATCGAAGAGTATAACTATGGGGTTCGGGAAAAGTATAACCGTCGAAAAGTCAAGGCTATTTCGATGACAGGTTTTATTCATTTCAAGGATTTATCTACTAGCCATAGTGCGGGTGAGAATGCTCGTAGCTCAGAGCTTCCGTCTAGTGGGACAATGGTATTCACGGGGAAATCGCCTATTATGGACCAACCGTCAAGTACAGGACAGGTTATTGACTACTATTATGCTGGTGAGAGTGTGAGTTATGATCAAGTTCTTGAAAAGGACGGTTATAAGTGGCTCGGCTATCTATCCTACAGTGGTGCTAGAAGATATGTGCAGTATGCAGAGTTAAGCAATACAGAGAATGGGTGGAAAAAAGAAGGAGGGAGTTGGTATTATCGCGAGAATGGTAAGCTAGCAACAGGATGGAAAAAAGTTAATGGCAATTGGTATCATTTAAAAGAAAATGGGGCCATGTCAACTGGCTGGGTTAAGGATGGCTCTCACTGGTATTATCTAAAGGCTTCGGGTGAGATGCAGACGGGATGGCTTAAAGACAAGGGAACTTGGTATTACTTAGAGGAATCTGGCCGGATGAAAGCTAGTCAATGGTTCCAAGTCTCGGGTAAACATTACTATGTTGATGCTTCGGGAGCCTTAGCTGTTAATACGATTATTGATGGCTACAGACTAGACAGTGATGGGGTAAGGATAGGAAGTGTTTCTTAAACATCATACAAGCTTTCTTCTTGTTCATAAAATTTTAAAATGGATATCGAATTAGTTGACGTTCTTTAAATAGTATAATATAATAACATTAAAAACTATAAAAGGGGCTTTGTCTAATGGACAAGAAGAAAGTTATTTTAACAAGTTTAGCAAGTGCAGCTGTATTGGGTGCTAGTGTACTCGTTTCACAGCCTTCAGTAGTTAAGGCAGATGAAGGGAAAGCAGAAGAGCAGGCAGTTGCTCCTGCACAACCACAAGCTGGAACAGAAGGGGAGAGCGGTGCTCAAACTGAAAAGGGATCAGAAAACGCTAGTCCAGCTAATCCTGGTGCGACAAATCCAGCTAAAATGACCAAAGAAGAGTTGATGAAGGCTTTGGATGAACTTGAGGAACAGGCTATTAGTGATATTGAGGATAAGGAAGCGATTGAGGACAAAGAGGATGCAGCTGAAGCTGTGAAGGAATATATCGGTAAGATGTATATTTCAGATACTCTTGAGTCTGGAGAGCTCAGCTTAGATAATATCATCGCTGAATTGCCAGAAGGTGCAGAAGATAAGGCTGTGGTAACAGGTCCTGAAGCTCAAACTAATAAAAAATTATCTACTGAGGAGAAGGCTCTACTAGACCAGGCTGAAAAAGATGCCAAAGAACAAGTTTCTCAAGCGACTGATGCCCTGGTTCAAGCCCTAGAATCTCTTGAAAATGCTGTAATTGAAGATATTAAAAAAGACGCTTCAATCACCAATAAAGAAGCGGCTATCAAAGAAGCCAAAGAAGAGATTGGTAAAGAAGATCTTTTGAAGGCTATCGCAGATGAGAATTTGGAGATTGGGGATGTTATTGTAGACTGGCCAGCAGATACGAGCGAGCACAAAACAGTAGCTGAACCTGTATCAGAATTCACAGATGAAGACCAAGCTAAGTTAGACGAAGCTGATAAAGAGGCTCAGGTTGATGCAGCTAAAGTTCGCTCAGATTTAATCGCTACCCTAGAAAAAATTGAAGCGATGAGCCAAGAAGATTTCTCAAGCCAAGACCAAGCAAAACTCGCCGCAGCAGATAAGGAAGCAGCAGAAGAAAATAGTAATGCGAAAAAACTTGAGCTAAGTAAATTAGAAGAGCAAGTTGCTAAGATTAAAGCACAATTATCAAGTTTACAAGTTTCTGGTGACAAGAATAGTCAAGTCAAAGACTTGCAACAAGCTTTAGTAGACTATGAGGATGCTATTAAGACTCTAAGCAGTGTCATGTCGGCTGTTCTTGAAATTGAAGACTTTAAAGGTGGGGTGAACGCAGTAGAAGCTGCAACTGCAGAGTTGCCAGAATACAACAAAGGTGTAAATGCGGTAGAAGCTGCTGTAAATGAACTCCCAGCCTATGCAGAAAGTGGCGCTCCAGTCGTAGCGAACGTTCCAGCTTACGGAGAAAGCGGAACACCAATAGTAAACAACACTCTTCCTTATGCAGAAAGTGGCGCTCCAGCCGTAGCGAACGTTCCAGCTTACGGAGAAAGCGGTACACCAATAGTAAACAATACTCTGCCTTATGCAGAAAGTGGCGCCCCGGCCGTAGTGAATGTTCCAGCTTACGGAGAAAGCGGTACACCAATAGTAAACAATGCTCTTCCTTATGGAGAAAGTGGTGCCCCAGCCCTAGCAAATGTTCCAGTTTATGCAGAAAGTGGTGCCCCAGCAGTGGCCAATATTCCAGCCTATGCTGAAAAGATTGAACCTGCAGTAAATGAAGTTCCAGAATACACTGGCAGTGTAGCTCCTTTGGCTACAAACCCTACTCTTGGAACAGAACAAGATCGTACCTACAAAGCGCCTGCAGCAACGGATGAGCAACTCCTTCCAAATACAGGAAGCCAAGATGCTTCAGCAATCGCATCGCTAGGATTTGTTGGTCTCCTTCTTGGTTTGCTACCATTTGCAAAGAGAAAATTAAACAAATAAATCGCATGAAATCAATAAAAGAAAAGGATTTGAATAGTCCTTTTCTTTTTTATGGTGAAATAGGGACAAGTCCACGTTTTTCAGCTCTTTCCGATGGTATTTTTCCTTGCTTTCCTTTATAATGGGTGTATGGACAAGAAAAAATTATTATTAATTGATGGATCTTCTGTTGCTTTTCGAGCTTTTTTTGCGCTCTATCAGCAGTTGGATCGTTTTAAAAATGCTAATGGCCTTCATACCAATGCAATCTATGGCTTTCAACTCATGTTGAATCATGTCTTAGAGCGGGTTGACCCCAGTCATGTTTTGGTAGCCTTTGATGCTGGTAAGACGACTTTCCGAACAGAGATGTATGCAGACTACAAGGGTGGCCGTGCTAAAACTCCAGATGAGTTTCGTGAGCAATTTCCCTTCATTCGTGAGTTGTTAGACCATCTTGGGATTCGCCATTATGAGTTGGCCCAGTATGAAGCCGATGATATCATCGGGACTTTAGGCCGTTTGGCTGAGAAGGATTCTTTTGATGTGACAATCGTTAGCGGAGATAAGGATTTGATCCAGTTGACGGACGAGCATACGGTGGTAGAGATTTCCAAAAAAGGTGTGGCTGAGTTTGAGGCCTTTACGCCGGACTATCTCATGGAAAAGATGGGCCTCACGCCAGCTCAGTTCATTGATCTTAAGGCCCTCATGGGGGATAAGTCTGATAATATCCCTGGTGTCACGAAAGTCGGTGAAAAGACGGGTATCAAGCTCTTGCTGGAACATGGTTCGCTCGAGGGTATTTATGAAAATATCGATGGGATGAAGGCTTCTAAGATGAAGGAAAATCTCATCAATGACAAGGAACAGGCCTTTTTATCTAAAACACTAGCGACCATTGAGACTCAGGCACCAATTGAGATTGGACTAGATGATTTGGTCTATAATGGCCCAGATGTGGAAAAACTTGGGAAATTCTATGATGAGATGGGCTTCAAACAGCTCAAACAAGCTTTAAATATTTCATCGACAGATGTGCCTGAAAGTTTGGATTTCACTATCGTTGACCACGTCAGTCAAGACATGCTGAGTGCCGACTCTATCTTCCACTTTGAACTCTTTGGGGAAAACTACCATACAGATGATTTGGTTGGTTTTGCCTGGTCCTGTGGGGATAAACTTTACACTACAGATAAACTTGAGCTCTTGCAGGATCCGATCCTCAAGGAATTTCTAGAAAAAACACCTCTGAAAGTGTATGACTTTAAGAAAGCGAAGGTTCTTTTAAATCGCTTGGGCTTGAATCTCCAGGCACCTGCTTTTGACAGTCGTTTGGCAAAATACTTACTCTCAACAGTCGAGAACAATGAAATTTCAACCATTGCGAGTCTCTACGGCCAGACTTATCTGGCTGATGATGAGACTTTCTACGGTAAGGGTGTCAAGAAAGCCATCCCTGAGAGAGAGAAATTCTTGGAGCACTTGGCTCGCAAGGTTGCTGTATTGGTTGAGACTGAGCCGGTTTTACTTGAAAAACTCAGTGAACATGGGCAATTAGACCTTCTCTATGACATGGAGCAACCTCTGGCTTTTGTCCTTGCCAAGATGGAAATTGCTGGAATCAAGGTCAAAAAAGAAACCCTACTTGAGATGCAGGCTGAAAATGAGGTCGTCATTGAGCAACTCACTCAAGAGATTTATGAGCTAGCTGGTGAGGAGTTTAATATCAACTCCCCTAAGCAGTTGGGCGTGCTTCTCTTTGAAAAACTGGGTCTTCCTCTAGAGTACACTAAGAAAACCAAGACAGGTTACTCGACGGCCGTGGATGTGCTAGAGCGTCTAGCTCCTATTGCTCCGATTGTTAAGAAAATCCTCGACTACCGTCAGATTGCTAAGATCCAATCTACCTATGTGATTGGTTTGCAAGACTGGATTTTGGATGATGGCAAGATCCACACGCGTTACGTGCAAGATTTGACTCAGACCGGACGTCTGTCTAGTGTAGATCCAAACTTGCAAAATATCCCTGTTCGTTTGGAACAAGGCCGTCTCATTCGTAAGGCCTTTGTACCTGAATGGGAGGATAGTGTTCTTCTTAGCTCGGATTATTCGCAGATTGAGTTGCGCGTTTTGGCTCATATTTCTAAAGATGAGCACTTAATTAAGGCCTTTCAAGAGGGAGCAGATATCCATACCTCGACGGCCATGCGGGTTTTTGGAATTGAACGTCCTGAAGATGTGACTCCAAACGACCGTCGTAATGCCAAGGCGGTAAACTTTGGAGTGGTTTACGGGATTTCAGACTTTGGTTTGTCTAATAATCTGGGCATCAGCCGTAAGGAAGCAAAAGCCTACATTGACACTTACTTTGAACGCTTCCCAGGTATTAAAAACTACATGGACGAGGTGGTGCGTGAGGCGCGTGATAAGGGTTATGTAGAGACTCTCTTCAAGCGTCGTCGTGAGTTACCAGATATCAATTCGCGCAACTTCAACATTCGTGGTTTTGCAGAGCGGACTGCCATCAACTCTCCTATCCAGGGTTCGGCAGCAGATATCCTCAAGATTGCTATGATCCAGCTAGACAAAGCTCTAGTTGAAGGTGGCTATCAGACCAAGATGCTGTTGCAAGTGCATGATGAAATCGTCCTCGAGGTTCCGAAATCAGAACTAGCAGCCGTCAAAACTCTAGTGAAACAAACCATGGAAGAAGCCATCCAACTCCGTGTTCCCCTTATCGCAGATGAAAACGAAGGGGCAACCTGGTACGAGGCTAAATAAGAAAGTTATGAAAGAGTTTGAAGCATTTGCCTTCAAACTCTTTTTCATGGTTTTCTGTAAGCAGTTTCCTTGACTTTTCCTTGTGTTTGCGTTACTATATGTCCATATAAGATACGGGAGTCTGTGTACAGTCTGAGAGGAAGTGTTAAGCTTCGACCGCACCTGATCTGGGTAATGCCAGCGTAGGGAAGGATACTTAGTCGAATTCTGCACCTTTTCCGTATATATGGGAAAGGTTTTTCTTTTTGTCAAAAAGAAAAACAGAGAAGAGGAGGTTTTTATGAAAGCAAGCATTGCCTTGCAGGTCTTGCCCCTATCACAGGGGGTTGATCGAATTGCTATTATCGATCAAGTGATTGCTTATCTGCAAGCTCAGTCCGTGACCATGGTGGTGACACCCTTTGAAACGGTCTTGGAAGGAGAGTTTGATGAGCTCATGCGCATTCTCAAAGAAGCGCTTGAAGTGGCTGGGCAGGAGGCAGATAATGTCTTTGCCAATGTCAAAATAAATGTAGGAGAGATTTTAAGCATAGATGAGAAACTTGAAAAGTATGATGAGACGACAGATTAGTCTTTTGGGATTTCTTGGAGTCTTGTCGGTCTGGCAGTTAGCGGGAATATTCAAACTTTTACCCAAGTTTATCCTGCCAACTCCTCTTGAGATTCTCCAGTCCTTTGTTCGTGACAGAGAATTTCTCTGGCACCATAGCTGGGCAACCTTGAGAGTGGCTTTACTCGGTCTAGTGCTGGGTGTCTTGATTGCCTGTATCATGGCTGTGCTTATGGACAGTCTAACTTGGCTCAATGACCTGATTTACCCTATGATGGTGGTTGTTCAGACCATTCCGACTATTGCCATAGCCCCTATCCTGGTCTTGTGGCTAGGCTATGGAATTTTGCCCAAGATTGTCTTGATTATCCTGACGACAACCTTCCCTATCATCGTTAGTATTTTGGATGGATTTAGGCATTGTGACAAGGATATGCTGACTTTGTTTAGTCTGATGCGGGCCAAACCTTGGCAAATCTTGTGGCATTTTAAAATCCCAGTCAGTCTGCCTTACTTTTATGCAGGTCTGAGGGTCAGTGTCTCTTACGCCTTTATCACAACCGTGGTGTCGGAGTGGCTGGGAGGTTTTGAAGGACTAGGTGTCTACATGATTCAGTCTAAAAAACTGTTTCAGTATGATACCATGTTTGCCATTATTATTCTGGTGTCGATTATCAGCCTTTTGGGTATGAAGTTGGTCGATATTAGTGAAAAATACGTGATTAAATGGAAACGTACTTAAATAGAGCGTTTTAGAAAAAGAAAAGAGGAAATGAAAATGAAGAAAACATGGAAAGTGTTTTTAACGCTTGTAACAGCTCTTGTAGCTGTCGTACTGGTGGCTTGTGGCCAAGGAACTGCTTCTAAGGACAACAAAGAAGCAGAACTCAAGAAGATTGACTTTATCCTAGACTGGACGCCAAATACTAACCACACAGGGCTGTATGTTGCCAAGGAAAAAGGTTATTTCAAAGAAGCTGGAGTGGATGTTGACTTGAAATTGCCACCTGAAGAAAGCTCGTCTGACTTGGTGATCAATGGCAAGGCGCCGTTTGCTATCTATTTCCAAGACTACATGGCTAAGAAATTGGAAAAAGGTGCAGGAATCACTGCCGTTGCAGCTATCGTTGAGCACAATACATCTGGAATCATCTCACGTAAATCGGACAATGTCAGCAGTCCAAAGGACTTAGTTGGGAAGAAATACGGAACCTGGAATGACCCAACGGAGCTTGCTATGTTGAAAACCTTGGTAGAATCACAAGGTGGAGACTTTGAAAAGGTTGAAAAAGTACCAAACAACGACTCAAACTCCATCACACCGATTGCCAATGGTGTTTTTGACACTGCTTGGATCTACTACGGTTGGGATGGTATCCTTGCTAAATCGCAAGGTGTAGACGCCAACTTCATGTACTTGAAAGACTATGTCAAGGAGTTTGACTACTACTCACCCGTTATCATCGCAAACAACGACTATCTAAAAGACAACAAAGAAGAAGCTCGCAAAGTCATCCAAGCTATCAAAAAAGGCTACCAATATGCTATGGAACACCCAGAAGAAGCTGCAGATATTCTCATCAAGAATGCACCTGAACTCAAGGAAAAACGTGACTTTGTCATCGAATCTCAAAAATACTTGTCAAAAGAATACGCAAGCGACAAGGAAAAATGGGGACAATTTGACGCTGACCGCTGGAATGCCTTCTACAAATGGGATAAAGAAAATGGTATCCTTAAAGAAGACTTGACAGACAAGGGCTTCACTAACGAATTTGTGAAATAATGACAGAAATTAGACTAGAACACGTAGGCTATGCCTATGGCGATGAAAAGATTTTAGAGGACATCAACCTGCAGGTGACTTCGGGTGAAGTGGTCTCTATTCTAGGTCCAAGTGGTGTAGGAAAGACAACCCTCTTTAACCTAATCGCTGGGATTTTAGAAGTCCAGTCTGGGCGAATTGTCCTTGACGGCGAGGAAAATCCTAAGGGGCGCGTGAGTTATATGTTGCAAAAGGATTTGCTTTTGGAGCACAAGACGGTGCTTGGCAATATCATCCTGCCTCTCTTGATTCAAAAGGTGGATAAGGCGGAGGCTATTGCTCGAGCGGATGACATCCTTGCGACCTTCCAGCTGACAACCGTACGGGATAAGTATCCTCATGAGCTCAGTGGAGGGATGCGCCAGCGTGTAGCCTTGCTTCGGACCTACCTTTTCGGGCACAAGCTCTTTCTTCTAGACGAGGCCTTTAGTGCCTTGGATGAGATGACCAAGATGGAACTCCACGCTTGGTACCTTGAGATTCACAAGCAGTTGCAACTAACGACCTTGATCATCACACATAGTATTGAAGAGGCCCTCAATCTTAGCGACCGCATCTACATCCTAAAAAATCGGCCGGGACAGATTGTCTCAGAAATTAAACTAGATTGGTCTGGAGACGAGGACAAGGAAGTCCAAAAGATTGCCTATAAGCGTCAAATATTAGCAGAATTGGGATTAAATACGTAGCCTTTTAAGAAATTAGTATATATTAAATACAAGCGAAATCCTTGCTTGTATTTTTTGTTTCAAAGCTGATGAACATGCATGATTAGGCTTAATATTTAAAGAAATGGTAAGTTAATATAAAAATAATTAAATTTTAGTTGACATTTTGTAATGGAACTGTATAATATAATTGAACCATTATAGACAATAAGGAGGATAATGTGGTGAAAAAGAGAACTAGTAAACTCTTTCATGGCTTGATGGCCTTGCTACTGGTTGTGTCGGTCTTTTTGCCTGCACTTAAAGTTAGCAATGTTGTTAAAGCGGAGGAACTACCAGCGAGCAGTTACACAATGAAGACTGTTTCAAAAATCAACAATAACAAACTTGTTGATGGCGCTAAGTACGGGGAAGGTAAATTCTATCTTCAACCAACTTATAGTTTCCCAAATGATGTAACCCTCAAAGATGGGGATTACATGGTGTATCATGTTCCGAACGAATTTAAGATTGAAAAAGATTCTGTTACGGAATTGAAAGCACCAGATGGGCAAACAACTATTGCTGAATTGACAACTAGTAAAGCAGATAACACAGCTACTGTCAAAGTGACAAATGCTGCTTACTTTGCTAATTTGTCAGAGAACAAGGAGATTACTGCCCTGTTTACAGTCGTTTGGGCAGATAGTGTTAAACTAAACACTCCTTATCAAATTAATATCCCAGGTGACCAAGTTTATACTTTGACTCGTATCGTCCCAGATGATGACCCAACTGGATTTACTAAATGGGGAGTTCAAGACTCAGACGACCCTAACTACGTAAATTGGCGTATCCGTGTTAACCGCTATGCAAAATCTTACACAGGGGTTAAACTCGAAGATACGATTCCAGAAGGACAAGTTCTTGCAAGTGAAATTACTGGTTACTACTTTACTGAGTGGAACAAAGCTGAAGCTCGTCCAAGACTAGAAGCTGCCCATATCAACGTTGTTGATGGAAATCACTTTACAATCACTCCAAACGGTGATGGTACAATGGACGGACAAGGTCTCTATATTCTATATAAAACTCGTCTAACTGCTCCAGTTGACAATGCAACTAAAAAAGCATTTAACGATGTAAAAGCGACAACCGATCAAGAAACATTTGATGTTCATGGATTTGCTGCTTTGACAACTACAGAAGGTATCGGTTCAGGTGCGAAGTCTGATGAGGTTGAATTCCAAGTTAAGAAAAAACTTGAAGGAAAAACTCTTGAGGCAGATGCATTTACTTTCCAATTGATTGCTCCAGATGGTTCTGTAACTGAAGCTAAAAACGATGCTGAAGGAAATGTTAAATTCCCAGCAGTTAAATTCTCTAATGAAGGTACATTCAAATACCAAATTAAAGAAGTAAATGACAACAAACCTGGCTATACATACGATGATTCAGTACTTGAAGCAGAAGTTACTGTAGCAAACGTGTATGGTCAAAAGATTGCAAGTGTTAAATATAAAGATTCTAAGAAAGAATTTACAAACACATACGCTGCTAAAGAAGCAAAACTTCAACTTGAAGCTAAGAAAGTCTTGAACGGTAAAGCTATCGAGGCTGGCCAATTTGAATTTGAGTTGAAAGAAAATGGAACAGTTCTCCACACTGTTTCAAACGATGCAAACGGTAAGATTCAATTCCCAGAACTTACGCTCACAGAAGAAAAAACTTATACATACACTATCTCTGAAAAAGCAGGTGATGTAGCCGGAGTTGAATACGATCCAAATGCTTATGAAGTAAATGTAGTCGTTAAAGATAACGGTCAAGGTCAACTTGTTGCAACACCAGATACAAAGAACATTACTTTCACGAACGTTTATAAAGCTAAACCAGCTAAAGAAACTATCACAGCTACTAAAGTCTTGAACGGTAAAGAGCTTGAAGCTGATAAATACGAATTCGAACTTAAAAAAGGTGAATGAAGCAGGCGACCACACTTACACTATCTCAGAAAAAGTAGGTAGTGAAGCAGGTGTGACATACGATACTGCCAAACACGAAGTTAAGGTGAACGTTAAAGATAACGGGGAAGGAAAACTTGTTGCAACTGTTACAGGTAACAACCCAACCTTCACTAACACTTATAAAGCTGCTTCAACAACTGTAAATATTACCGCTAAGAAAGTCTTAGAAGGTAAAGCCCTTGAAGCTGGCAAATATGAGTTTGAACTTAAAGAAGGTGAAAAAGTAATCGGAACAGCGACAAACGCTGCAGACGGTACAGTTGCTTTCGCAGGTATTGAGTACAAAGAAGCAGGCGACCACACTTACACTATCACTGAAAAATCAGGTAGCGAAGCAGGTGTGACATATGACACTGCTACACATAAAGTGACTGTTAAAGTTGTTGACAACGGTGCAGGCAAACTTGTTGCGACTGTAACTGACAACAACCCAACCTTCACCAACACTTATGTTGCATCTTCAACACAAGTAACTTTCACAGCTAAGAAAGTCTTGAACGGTAACGGTAAAGAACTTGCAGCAGGTCAGTTTAAGTTTGAACTTAAAGAAGGTGACAAATTAATCGAAACAGTTACAAATGCTGCAGACGGTACGGTTACTTTCAAAGCAAAAGATTTCGCCAAAGCAGGTGTCTACACTTACACTATTACTGAAGTAAAAGGTAACGATGAGAATATCAAATATGATGAGAATTCTTACAAAGTGACAGTTGAAGTGGTTGACAACGGTGCAGGCAAACTTGTAGCAACAGTTACAGGTAACAACCCAACAATCACTAACACGTACACTGCTAAGGAAAATCCTAAGGAAGATCCTAAGGGTGAACAGCCTAAGGGAGATTTGCCAAACACTGGTGGAGCAGACTTTACAGCATTCTCTACTATTCTTGGTCTAGTTCTTGCAGCTTTGGCAGGACTTGTATACCGTGCTAAAAAAGTTGACTAATCTCAACTTTGAATAAAGCAAAATGATGGTGACCGTTTTACGGTCCCATCTTTTTGTTTTGGATAGTTTATAATAATCTTCGCAACTCGCTCCCTTTTCCTTTAAAAAAATCAAAAATTTCGGTATAATAGTCAAAGATAGTCAAGGTTCAAAGAAGGAGTTTGATTTACTATGAGATTTAAAAATACATCAGATCATATCGAAGCCTATATCAAGGCGATTTTAGACCAATCTGGTATTGTGGAATTGCAACGGAGCCAGTTGGCAGATACCTTCCAGGTTGTACCGAGTCAGATCAACTATGTCATCAAGACCCGCTTTACGGAAAGTAGAGGTTACTTGGTTGAGAGCAAGCGTGGTGGTGGAGGCTACATTCGCATAGGGCGGATTGAATTTTCCAGTCATCATGAGATGCTCCGCGATTTGCTTTACTCGATTGGTGAGCGAGTTAGTCAGGAGATTTATGAGGATATCCTCCAGCTTTTGGTGGAGCAGGACTTGATGACCAAGCAGGAGATGACCTTGCTGACTGCTGTAGCAACGGATCGTGTCCTAGGGGAAGAATCCCCAGTTGTCCGTGCCAATATGCTCCGACAGCTATTGCAAGAGGTAGATAGAAAAGAGAAGTAAGATGAACTATTCAAAAGCATTGAATGAATGTATCGAAAGTGCCTACATGGTTGCGAGCCATTTTGGAGCCCGTTATCTAGAGTCTTGGCATTTATTGATTGCCATGTCTAATCACAGTTACAGTGTGGCAGGTGCGACTCTAAATGATTACCCATACGAGATGGACCGTTTAGAAGAGGTTGCGTTGGAACTGACTGAAACCGACTATAGCCAAGATGAAACCTTTACGGAATTACCCTTTTCCCATCGTTTGGAGGTCCTCTTTGCGGAAGCAGAGTATGTAGCCTCAGTGGTCCATGCTAAGGTGCTAGGGACAGAGCATGTCCTCTATGCGATTTTGCATGACGGCAATGCCTTGGCGACTCGCATCTTGGAGAGAGCAGGTTTCTCTTATGAAGACCAGAAAGATCAGGTCAGAATTGCTGCTCTTCGTCGCAATCTAGAAGAACGTGCTGGTTGGACAAGAGAAGATCTTAAGGCTTTGCGTCAACGTCATCGCACAGTAACTGACAAGCAAAATTCCATGGCCAATATGATGGGCATGCCTCAAGCTCAAAGTGGTGGTCTAGAGGATTACACGCATGATCTGACGGAGCAAGCGCGCTCTGGCAAGTTAGAGCCAGTTATCGGTCGAGACAAGGAAATCTCACGTATGATTCAGATTTTGAGTCGAAAGACCAAGAACAATCCGGTCTTGGTTGGTGATGCTGGTGTCGGGAAAACAGCTCTAGCACTTGGACTTGCCCAGCGTATTGCTAGTGGGGATGTGCCTGCGGAAATGGCAAAGATGCGTGTTCTAGAGCTTGATTTGATGAATGTTGTTGCGGGGACACGTTTCCGTGGAGATTTTGAAGAGCGCATGAACAATATCATCAAGGATATAGAGGAAGATGGCAAAGTGATCCTCTTTATCGATGAACTCCACACCATCATGGGTTCTGGTAGCGGTATTGACTCGACTCTGGATGCGGCTAATATCTTGAAGCCAGCCTTGGCTCGTGGAACTTTGAGAACGGTTGGTGCAACCACTCAGGAAGAATACCAAAAACACATCGAAAAAGATGCTGCCCTTTCTCGTCGGTTTGCCAAAGTGACGATTGAAGAGCCAAGTTTAGCTGACAGCATGATCATTTTGCAAGGTTTGAAGGCTACCTATGAGAAACACCATCGTGTGCAAATCACAGATGAAGCTGTTGAAACAGCTGTTAAGATGGCGCATCGTTACTTGACCAGTCGTCACTTGCCAGACTCTGCTATCGACCTCTTAGATGAAGCAGCAGCAACAGTGCAAAACAAATCCAAGCATGTGAAAACAGACGAATCCGACTTGACTCCAGCTGACAAGGCCTTGATGGATGGCAAGTGGAAACAAGCTGCTCAGCTAATCGCAAAAGAGCAGGAAGTCCCTGTCTATAAAGACTTGGTAACAGAATCTGAAATTTTGACTACCTTGAGTCGCTTGTCAGGTATCCCAGTCCAAAAACTGACGCAAACGGATGCCAAGAAATACCTTAATTTGGAAGCGGAATTGCACAAACGTGTCATTGGCCAAGATCAAGCTGTTTCAAGCATTAGCCGTGCCATTCGCCGCAACCAGTCAGGTATTCGTAGTCACAAGCGTCCGATTGGTTCCTTTATGTTCCTAGGGCCGACAGGAGTCGGTAAGACCGAATTGGCCAAGGCTCTGGCAGAAGTCCTCTTTGATGACGAATCAGCCCTTATCCGCTTTGATATGAGTGAGTATATGGAGAAATTTGCGGCTAGCCGTCTCAATGGAGCACCTCCTGGCTATGTGGGCTACGAGGAAGGTGGGGAGTTGACCGAGAAAGTTCGCAACAAACCTTACTCTGTGCTCCTCTTTGACGAGGTAGAGAAGGCTCACCCAGATATCTTTAATGTCCTCTTGCAGGTTCTGGACGACGGTGTCTTGACAGATAGCAAGGGACGCAAGGTGGATTTTTCAAATACCATTATCATCATGACGTCAAACCTTGGTGCAACAGCCCTTCGTGATGACAAGACGGTCGGCTTTGGCGCGAAAGACATTCGTTTTGACCAGGAAAATATGGAAAAACGCATCTTTGAAGAGCTGAAAAAAACTTATCGACCAGAGTTTATCAACCGTATTGATGAAAAGGTAGTCTTCCATAGCTTGGATAGCGAACATATGCATGAAATTGTCAAGATTATGGTTAAACCATTGATTGCTAGCCTGGCAGAGAAAGGCATCGACTTGAAACTGCAAGCTTCGGCCCTGAAGTTGCTAGCTAGTCACGGTTACAATCCAGAAATGGGAGCTCGCCCACTTCGCAGAACCCTGCAAACAGAAGTGGAGGACAAGTTGGCAGAACTTCTTCTTAAGGGAGAATTAGTGGCAGGCAAGACTCTCAAGATTGGTGTCAAAGCAGGTCAATTAAAATTTGATATTGCTTAAAAATGGAGAGTCAGGAGCAGTCCTGATTCTTTTTTTGCTACTTTTTTATAAAAAATGATAAAAAACTATTGACAAAACAAAAATATAGTATATAATAAAAACATAGAAAATAAAAATATCAAAAATTATAAAAAGGTAAAACGTTTATAAAAAAGAAAACAGCAGTGGTATTTGGGACCTTTGCCCCTCTTCATCAGGGTCATATCGATCTGATCCAGCGAGCGAAGCGTCAGTATGACCAGGTCTGGGTAGTCGTGTCAGGCTATGAGGGAGACCGAGGGGAGCAGGTAGGTTTAAGTCTTCAAAAACGATTTCGCTATATCCGAGAGGCTTTTCGTGATGACGAATTGACCTCTGTCTGCAAGCTGGATGAGACCAACCTTCCCCGTTACCCTATGGGCTGGCAGGAGTGGTTGGACCAGATGTTAGCGGAGATTTCCTATGATGAAATCCAGCAAGAACTGATCTTCTTTGTGGGAGAAGAAGAATACCAGCAAGAACTAGCTAAACGTGGATTTGGCACCGTCTTGCAAGAAAGAAAGTTTGGTATCTCAGCGACTATGATTCGAGAAAATCCAAGCAAATATTGGAAATACATCGCTCAACCCTTCCGTCGTCAGTTTACCAAGAAAGTCTTGATCATGGGAAGTGCTAGTAATGGGAAGACCACTCTGGCCAAGGATTTGGCAAGGTATTACGATGCGCCCGTTAGTCTGGAATACGCGCGTGAGTACCAGATCAAAAACAATGTCCGCGACGATGAATTGACTCCAAAGGATTACTACTATCTCCTGTTGGGACAGTATGACCAGACCTCCAAGTTAATCGATAGCAATGCCAATCGAGGCCTTGTGATAGCCGATACCAACTCCTTGGTAACCAAGGGCTACTATGACTATTACATGGAGACTGAGGACCAAGAGGGCTTATCAGGAGAAACCTTTGACAATCTCTTTGCCTCTATCTTGGCCAAGGAAAAATGGGATTTGATTCTCTTTGTGCAACCTGTCGGCTCCTATGTCAATGACGGATTTAGAGATATGACCATGGCAGAGGACCACATTCGCTACAGTTTTTCCCAGCATTTGGACCAGATGAGAGAGCGATACTTAACCACCATTCCACTAGTTTATCTAGCGGAGGATTATCTAGGCAATTATGAAGCAGCCAAAGTGGCTATCGATGCCATTTACCAAGCAGATTAGGAGAAAATTATGAAAACAGTAACTAAAAAAATCACACAATTTATTGAAAATTTTAAAAATGTCCATGCCGAAGCTCGCAAGATCGGTTTTGTAGGAATCATGCGTTTGCTCTGGAAAGATCTCTTTGTCGGCCGTAGCCTTTTCCAGTGGTTGTATCTCATCGCCCTGTCAAGTGTTCCCTTGATCTTGGAATTCACACAAAATACGGAAAGTCATGATTGGCTGAGCTTGTTTGCATCTTGGACTGGGATTGTCTGTGTTATCTTGGTAGCAGAAGGGCGTGCAAGCAATTATCTCTTTGGAGCTATTAACTCGGCTATCTATTTGATTTTGGCCATGAATGCGACTTTTTATGGCGAAGTCTTGACGACCGTTTACTTCTTTGTCATGCAGCCGATTGGTCTCTATGCTTGGCTGTCCAATCGTATCAATGACCAAGGAAAACCAGAAGAATCCCACTTTGAAGCTAAGAAATTATCTGTTCTTGACTGGCTTAAGTACTTGGTCTTGACTGCCATTATCTGGATTGGTATGGGCTTGGCTTATCAAAGTATCAATAGTGCTCGACCTTTCCGTGATAGTGTAACCGATGCGACCAATGGTGTTGGTCAGTTCTTGATGACACGTCTCTACCGTGAGCAATGGATTTTCTGGATTGCAACCAATCTCTTTAGTATCTATCTCTGGTGGGGTGAAAATATCCACATTCAAGGGATGTACTGGGTTTACACACTCAACAGTCTAGTGGGTTGGTACCAATGGACCAAGGCAGTTCGAAAGGAGGCATAAGATGGCAGATACGATGATTCCAGCCGGGATGACAGAAAAAGAATATTATGAAATCCATGCCAGTCAGGAGGAGTTTTTGGATTGGTACTACAAGCAGGAACTCCCTCAATATGAAAAACCAAGTGTGACAGTAGATATGGTGGCTTACTGCTTTGTCGAAGGAAAGATCAAGCTCTTACTAATCCGTCGCAAGGCCCACCCTTATCAAAACTGTTTGGCTCTGGTTGGAGGCTTTATGGATAAGGGAGAGGATGCTGCGCATGCCTGTCAACGCGAGGTGAGAGAAGAAGTCAATCTCGATCTACCTTTGGAAAAAATCGAGCAATTGATGACCGTATCGACCCCCGGTCGTGATCCACGGGGCTGGACCGTGACCATTGCCCACTTGGTGTATCTGCCTAGTCGCGCCCTAGGCCTCGTTCAGGCAGGAGACGATGCCAAGGATGTGGTTTTTGTAGATGTGGATTTTCGGACGGGCAAGTGCTTCCTAGAGGGAGTAGAGTTGGAGGAGAGAGCCTTTGCCTTTGACCATTATGCCATTATTCAAGAGTCCATCAAACGCATCCAAGGCCGTCTCGACTGGAATCCGACCTTCCTTTATCTGCTGGAAGAGGAGTTCACTGTCTACGAAGGAACTGAACTGGTCAATCTCATCAACCCAGGTCGGCCCATCGTCAGCAATAACTTTCTCGTAAAATACGGCGAATATGTAGAAGAAGTCGGACTCAAACGAGTGCCCAAAAAGAAACCAAGAAAAACCTATCGATTGAAATAAAGAGGTCGGGACCAAAATCCCGACCTCTTTGTTTGCCCTTATTAAGTTACTTTGCTGTTGCGATTGCTTTTAGGTATGGCTATCTTTCTTAGGATTACTCAACATGTGAGTAAAGAAGTCTTTATATCGATACTTGAGATAGTTCTCATGTAAAAATAACAAAGCGATATAAACAATCATAAAGATTGCAGTCAGATAGAAGACATCAAATGCAGTTCGCGCATAGTAAGTGGCTGATTGATAAGAGCCAATAGCTCCCAAAATCAACCAAGGAAGATACTTGTAATACTTATTTAGCATAAGAGTGCACCTCCTATATTCTATTTCAATGTTATTATATTCCTTTGTCTAACACAATGCAAGCGATTACACAAGAGCGATACAAAAAATAGGACTCTTATCTAAAAAATTTTCTATTTTTTCGTTTCGATTACGAATAGAAATAGTAGAGAGAATAATTTTTAAAATAGTTTCTCTAAATAGTTGACAGATTCAAGGTCTAATGTTACAATTATATTACAAAAAGATTTCTTAACATTTCAAAAATGTTACAAAGGAGTAGAAAAATGGAAAAGAAAACCTATATCAAATTGATGGCAGCGACTGTATTGGCTTCTACCTTGCTACTGGGAGCTTGTGGAAATAAAAATGAAACCACTCAAACCAGCAGCTCTGCAAAGACAAGCCAATCATCAAGTTCTAAAGCAGCTTCTTCTAACAAAGAAAGCAAGACTCAAAAATCTTCAAGCTCAGCTTCATCTGAAAAGGCTCAGGCATCTTCAGGTCAGTCTTCTACAACAGCAGATCAGTCACAAGCGAAACCAGCCCCTGAATCAAGACAAGAACAAGCAACTCCTAGTCAGCCAGCCCCTTCTCAGACTCCGTCAACCCAGCAAGGTTCTCAAGCCCAGTCTAACCAGTCAACTTATGATCCAACAACTGACCGCCAACTTCAAGACAAGCAAGCAGAACACAACAAACGCTACAAGGGAGTTTTAACCATGGTGGATGGTGACTTCTCAGCTGCAGCAGGCAACTGGAAGGGAGCGAATGGCGAAACCATTACAGTTTCATCAGGGGGCCAATTTACAGTAGAAACTGCAGATGGAAAGAAAGAAAACTATTCTATCAGAGGCTACTCTTACACTCTTGATGATGGCAAGTATAATGCCAAAATCGGTGGAGGAAAAATCATCCAAATTACAACAGGTGCGGATGGTAAAGTTTCGAGTGTTGCCTTGATTCAATAATAAAATTTGGTGTTTTAACTCTTACTAGAAATCGTTCTGTAAAAGAGTGAGTCAACTGTTTTTCACTTAGTTTCTCCAAGAGAAAGTGGTATAATAAAAAATCAAAGGAGAACGAGTGATAATACATGGCAGATGAATTAATCTTACCTCAAAACACACGATTGATGGGAGTATTTCTTGGATTTGTAGGTGGTTCTTTGGATGTGTTTTGCCATATTCAATACCATAGTTTGGTAGCGACACAGACAGGGAATATTCTCCTACTGATATCTGATTGGCACGACTCAAATGTCATCAATACGATGCTACGATTCTGCTCCATTATTTTCTTTTCTCTAGGATTTCTGTTTGCATTGCACATGAAAGAATACCGTAAAACGGCTTACTGGCGGGTTAAGATGCTGCTCCCTTTATTTATTGGAACTCTTATTCTCCCTTTCTTTTCACGATTTCCTCTATTAGAAGTTCCTTGCATCGCTTTTGGAACAGGAATGATGATGTTAACATTTACGGGCAGTTTGATTGAAGATCATCCCTATGTCATTTTTATGACGTCTGGAAATTACCGAAAGATGTTGACTGCTTTGTATCGCATTGCTAGAAGAGAAGGAAATATCCAAGAATACCGTCGTCAGGCCTTAAATTATGGGATTGTTGTGGGAAGTTTCATAGTGGGCGCAATCAGCTTGGCTGTATTGATGCATTTTCTTCATGAATGGTCTATATGGATTGTCAGCCTCAATTTGTTTTTGATTATGTCCTATTATATAGCTAGAGTGAAGCAATTAGATTTACAAGATGAAAATATATAAAAAACGGCAAGACTCATTTTTGAGCTTTGCCGTTTTTTTGAGTTGTAGATGTAAGACTATGCTTTGTCTAGTTGCAAGAGGGCCTCAATCTCTGCTAGGGTGCTAGCTTGTGAAATGGCTCCACGAAGTTTGGCAGCGCCAGATGTTCCACGGAGGTAGTGAGGAGCGAGGCCGCGGAATTCACGAACGGCTACGTTTTCTCCTTTGAGGTTAATCAAGCGTTTCAAGTGTTCGTAGGCGATTTTCATCTTGTCTTCAAATGTCAAGTCAGGGAGAATTTCTCCTGTTTCAAAGTAGTGGTTGATTTGGTTGAAGAGGTAGGGATTTCCCATAGCAGCGCGACCAATCATGACAGCGTCAGCCCCGACTTCTTCGATACGCTGTTTAGCTTCTTGGACCGTACGGATATCACCGTTGGCGATAAATGGAATCTTGGTCAGAGCTTGAGCAACCTTGTGAAGAGTCTCAAGGTCTGCGTGACCTGTGTACATCTGTTCGCGGGTACGGCCATGCATGGCAAGGGCAGACACACCTGCAGCCTCAGCTGCGAGAGCATTCTCCACGGCTAGGGATGGATCAGACCAGCCGGTGCGCATTTTGACAGTGAGGGGGATATCAAGGACAGATTGGACCTTGTTGATAATAGAGTAGATCTTGTCTGGGTCCTTGAGCCACATAGCGCCAGCCTCGTTCTTCACGATTTTGTTAACTGGGCAGCCCATGTTGATATCGACGATATCGGTCTTGGTGTTTTCTTGGATGAATTCTGCTGCGCGTGCGAGGCTGTCTTCATCACTACCAAAAAGTTGGATAGAAACCGGGTTTTCTCCTTCATCGATATGAAGCATGTGTAGAGTTTTTTCGTTGTTGTATTGGATTCCTTTGTCAGAGACCATTTCCATGACAACGAGTCCAGCCCCGAGCTCTTTTGCGATGGTACGAAAGGCTGAGTTGGTCACGCCAGCCATGGGCGCTAAAACAGTACGATTGGGAATCTCAACATTGCCAATCATAAAGGGTGTATTAAGATTTGTCACGAATGAGTTCCTCCAGGTCGTTTTCATCAAAGTTATAAGTTGTTTGGCAGAATTGACAAGTGATTTCTGCCCCGTGGTCTTCCTCTTTCATTTCTTCAAGGTCTGAGCTTGGAAGGCTGGCAAGAGCGTTCATAAAACGATCTTTGCTGCAGTCACATTGGAAACGGATTTCTTCTTCAGATAGACGTTTGTAAGATTCGTCACCATAGATGGCCTTGAGAAGGGCTTCGATATGGTCATCGCTTTCTAGAAGGGTTGAGATGGCTGGCATTTCTTGGATGCGTTTTTCAAAGCGAGCAATCTCTTCTTCCTTGGCTCCTGGTAATACTTGGAGAAGGAAACCTCCGGCAACTTCGACCTTGTCGTCTTTATCCAAAAGAACATTGAGCCCGACTGCTGAAGGGGTTTGTTGGCTTTCAGTCAGGTAATAGGCCAAGTCTTCACCGATTTCCCCAGAAATGAGAGGAGTCATGGAGTTGTAAGGATTTCCAGTACCGTAGTCTGTGATAACGAGAAATTGGCCATTGCCGACAAAAGGACCGACTAGGACTTCACCCGTTGCAGTTTTTTTGATATCTACACCGGGATTTTGCACATAGCCTTTGACATTGCCCTTGGTATCTGCGACAGTGATGATGGCACCGAGAGAGCTCGTTCCAAGAACTTTTACAGTAATCTTGGTATCTCCTTTTTCATTGGCTGCGAGAATCTGGCTAGCGATAAGGGTGCGACCAAGTGCAACGGTTGAACTGGCTTGAGTTTGATGTTTTTCTTGAGCAGTGCGGACGGTTTCCGTGCTATCAAGGACAAAAGCACGAAAAGTTCCGCTTTCTGATATAGTTTTAATAATTTTATCCATAGCTACTATTTTAGCATAAAAATGCCCAAAGGGGGAGCCGTGTGTTTGCTGTTTCTCTGGAATAATGACGAGGAAATCAACTTTAAAATAAAATGAGAAACAGATTATTTCCGCATTTCTAAGATTTATGCTATTCTTGTAGGAGAAAATGAAAGGGGTAACAAATGTATTTAGGCGATTTGATGGAAAAAGCAGAATCTGGTCAATTTTTAGTCCTTTCCTTTCTATTACAAGATTCGCAGACAACCGTCAAGGAAGCCATGGAAGAAACAGGTTTTTCAAAGGCGACCTTAACCAAGTACATTTCTCTGATTAACGAAAATGCCTTGGAAAGAGGTTTAGAGCTGACCATCCATTTGGAAGATGAAAATCTGCGTCTGTCGATTGGTGCAGCTACCAAGGGGAGAGAGATTCGGAGCTTGTTTCTAGACAATGCCATTAAGTACCAAATTTTGGTTTACCTTCTCTATCACCAACAGTTTCTAGCTCATCAGTTGGCTCAAGAATTGATGATTAGCGAGGCCACGCTTGGTCGCCACTTAGCTAGTCTAAATCAGATTTTGTCAGAGTTTGACTTATCCATCCAAAATGGCCGTTGGCGAGGTCCGGAGCATCAGATTCGCTATTTCTATTTCTGTCTTTTCCGCAAGATTTGGTCCAGTCAGGAGTGGGAAGGTCACATGCAGAAAGCTGAGAGAAAACAAGAGATTGCTACCCTAGAAGAAATCTGCGGTGCTAGCTTGTCTTCGGGGCAGAAATTGGACTTGGTTCTCTGGGCTCATATCAGTCAACAGCGTCTTCGGGTCAATGCCTGTCAGTTTCAGGTTATAGAAGAAAAAATGCGAGGGTATTTTGACAATATTTTCTATCTTCGTTTGCTTCGAAAGGCTTCGTCCTTTTTTGCTGGGCAACATATCCCTCTAGGAACTGAGGATGGTGAGATGATGGTATTCTTTTCATTTCTCCTTTCCCATCGTATTTTGCCCCTTCATACTATGGAGTATATCCTTGGTTTTGGTGGGCAATTAGCTGATTTGCTGACGCAATTGATTCAAGAGATGAAGAAGGAGGAGCTGCTGGGGGACTACACAGAGGACCATGTCACCTATGAACTCAGCCAGCTCTGTGGTCAAATTTATCTATACAAGGGCTATATTTTACAAGATCAGTACAGATACCAGACAGAGAATCGCCATCCCTATTTGCTGATGGAACATGATTTTAAAGGGACTGCAGAGAGAATTTTTCATATCTTGCCAGCCTTTCATCAGGGAACGGATTTGGATAAGAAAATTCTCTGGGAATGGCTCCAGTTGATAGAGTATATGGCAGAAAATGGTGGCCAACATATGAGGATTGGTCTGGATTTGACATCTGGTTTCCTTGTCTTTTCTAGGATGGCTGCCATTTTGAAACGGTATTTGGAATACAATCGTTTCATTACTATTGAAGCCTATGACCCCAGTCGACATTATGATTTGTTAATTACTAACAACCCTATCCATAAGAAAGAACAAACACCTATCTACTATTTGAAAAATGATTTGGATATGGAAGATTTAGCTACGATCCGTCAGATGCTATTTGCCTAAAAGACCTGAGTTTTCAGGTCTTTTTTGTGAAATTCGCACAATCTCCTCACATTTTTTTAAAATTTAAAAAAAATTGATAAACAAGAAAGCGCTTTATTTTGTATACTAGTTACTGTAAAGAGGAACCCCCTCAAGATTTTATCAGGAGGACAGCACATGTCACAAGAAAAATACATCATGGCCATTGACCAAGGAACTACCAGTTCTCGTGCCATCATTTTTAACAAAAAAGGAGAAAAGGTCAGCTCTAGTCAAAAAGAGTTCACTCAGATTTTCCCTCAAGCAGGTTGGGTTGAGCACAATGCCAATGAAATTTGGAACTCTGTTCAGTCAGTTATCGCGGGTGCTTTCATCGAAAGTGGTGTGAAACCAAGTCAAATCGAGGCCATCGGGATTACCAACCAGCGTGAAACAACTGTCGTCTGGGATAAGAAAACAGGTCTCCCTATCTACAATGCTATCGTTTGGCAATCACGCCAGACAGCTCCTCTGGCTGAACAACTAAAAAGCCAAGGTTATGTGGAAAAATTCCATGAAAAGACTGGTTTGATCATCGATGCTTACTTCTCTGCAACCAAGGTTCGTTGGATTTTGGACCATGTAGAAGGCGCTCAAGAGCGAGCTGAAAAGGGTGAATTGCTCTTTGGTACCATTGATACTTGGCTGGTTTGGAAATTGACTGACGGCGCAGCTCACGTAACTGACTACTCAAACGCAGCTCGTACCATGCTCTATAACATCAAGGATCTTAAATGGGATGATGAGATTTTGGAAATCCTCAACATTCCTAAGGCTATGCTTCCAGAAGTTCGTTCTAACTCTGAAATCTACGGCAAGACTGCTCCATTCCATTTCTACGGTGGAGAAGTGCCAATTTCAGGTATGGCTGGGGACCAACAGGCAGCCCTCTTCGGTCAGTTGGCCTTTGAACCAGGGATGGTCAAGAATACTTATGGAACAGGTTCTTTCATCATTATGAACACTGGTGAAGAGATGCAGTTGTCTGAAAACAACCTTTTGACAACCATTGGTTACGGAATCAACGGCAAGGTTTACTATGCCTTGGAAGGTTCTATCTTCATCGCAGGAAGTGCCATTCAGTGGCTTCGTGATGGACTTCGCATGGTTGAAAATTCACCAGAGTCTGAAAAATATGCTCTCAATTCTCACAACAATGACGAAGTTTATGTCGTACCTGCCTTTACAGGTCTAGGGGCTCCATACTGGAATCAAAATGCTCGTGGTTCAGTCTTTGGCTTAACTCGTGGAACAAGCAAAGAAGACTTTATCAAGGCTACTCTGCAATCCATCGCTTACCAAGTACGCGACATCATCGACACCATGCAAGTGGATGCGCAGACAGCTATCCAAGTCTTGAAGGTAGATGGTGGTGCAGCCATGAACAACTTCCTCATGCAGTTCCAGGCTGACATTTTGGGAATCGATATTGCCCGTGCTAAAAACTTGGAAACAACTGCCCTAGGTGCAGCCTTCCTGGCAGGATTGTCAGTGGGTTACTGGAAGGATTTGGATGAGTTGAAACTCTTGAATGAGACAGGAGAACTCTTCGAACCATCGATGAACGAATCTCGTAAGGAACAACTTTATAAGGGCTGGAAGAAGGCTGTGAAAGCAACTCAAGTCTTTGCGGAAATCGATGACTAATACTGGAAGAATAAAGCGACTCAGTTAGAAAGTGTGTAAATATGGAATTTTCAAAGAAAACACGAGAATTATCAATTAAAAAAATGCAGGAACGCACCCTGGACCTCCTGATTATTGGTGGTGGGATTACCGGTGCTGGGGTAGCCTTGCAGGCGGCAGCCAGTGGTCTTGATACTGGTTTGATTGAAATGCAGGACTTCGCAGAAGGGACATCCAGCCGTTCAACAAAATTGGTCCACGGAGGCCTGCGTTACCTCAAACAATTCGACGTAGAAGTGGTATCAGATACAGTTTCTGAACGTGCGGTGGTTCAACAAATTGCTCCACATATTCCAAAACCAGATCCAATGCTCTTGCCAGTTTACGATGAGGATGGAGCGACCTTTAGCCTTTTCCGTCTCAAAGTAGCCATGGACTTGTATGACCTTTTGGCAGGTGTTAGCAACACACCAGCTGCTAACAAGGTCTTGAGCAAGGATCAAGTCTTGGAACGCCAGCCAAACTTGAAGAAAGAAGGCTTGGTAGGAGGCGGGGTTTACCTTGACTTCCGTAACAACGATGCGCGTCTCGTGATTGAAAACATCAAACGTGCCAATCAAGACGGTGCCCTCATTGCCAACCACGTTAAGGCAGAAGGCTTCCTCTTTAACGAAAGTGGCAAGATTACAGGTGTTGTAGCTCGTGATTTGTTGACAGACCAAGTCTTTGAAATCAAGGCTCGTCTGGTTATCAACACGACAGGTCCTTGGAGCGACAAGGTACGTAATTTGTCCAATCAGGGAACACAATTCTCACAAATGCGTCCAACTAAGGGAGTTCACTTGGTAGTGGATTCAAGCAAGATCAAGGTTTCACAGCCGGTTTACTTTGATACAGGTTTGGGAGACGGGCGTATGGTCTTTGTTCTCCCACGTGAAAACAAGACTTACTTTGGTACAACGGATACAGACTACACAGGCGATTTGGAACATCCAAAAGTGACGCAGGAAGATGTGGATTATCTACTTGGCATTGTCAACAACCGCTTCCCAGAAGCAAACATTACCATTGATGATATCGAAAGCAGCTGGGCTGGTCTTCGTCCATTGATCGCAGGCAATAGCGCTTCTGACTACAATGGAGGAAATAACGGAACCATTAGCGATGAGAGCTTCAATAGCTTGATTGCGACTGTCGAAGCTTATCTATCGAAAGAAAAAACGCGTGAAGATGTTGAATCTGCTGTCAGCAAGCTTGAAAGCAGCACATCTGAGAAACATTTGGATCCATTTGCAGTTTCTCGTGGTTCGAGTTTGGATCGTGATGACAATGGCTTGTTGACCCTTGCTGGTGGTAAAATCACAGACTACCGTAAGATGGCTGAAGGAGCTATGGAGCGCGTGGTTGACATCCTCAAAGCCGAATTTGACCGCAGCTTTAAACTCATTAACTCGAAGACTTATCCTGTTTCAGGTGGAGAATTGAACCCAGCAAATGTGGACTCAGAAATCGAAGCCTTTGCTCAACTTGGAGTTTCACGTGGTTTGGATAGCAAGGAAGCCCACTATCTTGCAAATCTTTACGGTTCAAATGCACCGAAAGTCTTTGCCCTTGCTCACAGCTTGGAACAAGCGCCAGGACTCAGCTTGGCAGACACTTTGTCACTTCACTATGCAATGCGCAATGAGTTGGCTCTGAGCCCAGTTGACTTTCTTCTTCGTCGTACCAACCACATGCTCTTTATGCGTGATAGTTTAGATAGCATCGTTGAGCCAGTTCTGGATGAAATGGGACGATTCTATGACTGGTCTGATGAAGAAAAAGCAACTTATCGTGCGGATGTTGAAGCAGCCCTTACTAACAACGATCTAGCGGAATTGAAAAATTAAGAGAAACTAGAAGAGAGGGAGACAAGCCTTCCTTGCCTTCTCTCTCCTTCTTTTAAATGGAGACAAAGATATGATGAAAGAATTATTTGGAGAATTTTTGGGGACCTTAATCCTGATTTTCCTAGGAAATGGTGTTGTTGCAGGTGTGGTTCTTCCCAAAACTAAGAGCAACAATTCAGGATGGATTGTGATTACTATGGGATGGGGAATTGCTGTAGCCGTTGCGGCCTTTGTATCTGGCACGCTCAGTCCAGCCCACCTAAATCCAGCTGTGACGTTTGCTATGGCCTTAAAAGGAACACTCTCTTGGGGTTCTGTTTTCCCTTATATCCTAGCCCAATTCGCAGGAGCGATGGTGGCTCAGATTTTGGTTTGGTTGCAATTCAAACCACATTATGAGGCAGAAGAAAATGCAGGGAATATCTTAGCGACCTTTAGTACTGGACCAGCAATCAAGAATACAGTATCCAACTTGATCAGCGAAATCCTTGGAACCTTTGTTTTGCTCTTGACAATCTTTGCCTTGGGGCTCTATGACCTTCAAGCCGGTTTAGGGACCTTTGCAGTGGGGACCTTGATTGTTGGTATCGGTCTTTCACTAGGTGGGACAACGGGTTATGCCTTGAACCCAGCCCGTGACCTTGGACCTCGTATCATGCACAGCATCTTGCCAATTCCAAACAAGGGAGATGGAGACTGGTCTTATGCTTGGATTCCTGTTGTAGGACCTATCCTCGGAGCGGCCCTAGCAGTTCTCGTATTTTCACTTTTCTAAGATAAAAGAGTTATTGGCAACAGAGTTTGAGATGAAAATCTCAGGCTCTTTTTTGATGGCCAAAACATTAATATTTTAACTTATCTTAAAATAAGCTAAAACCAATTTTTAAGTTATGGTAAACAGTTGAAAAAAAGGTTGATAAAGTGGTAAAATGTTAGGAAGATAAGATACTAACAATACATACTGATAGTTAATAGAAATAATATATTAATGGATAGCTTATGAAAAAACAACGAAATTTACATGTATTCTTAGGCCGGACGGCTCTATATTTTGTAATCTTACTTGGTTTGCTTTATTTTTTTAGTTACCTTGGTCAGAGCCAAGGCACCTTTATTTATAATGAGTTCTAGTTTAAAGGAGAAGAGGAACAGTGTCTAATAAACCGATAAAAGATATGATTGAAACGATTGAGCACTTTGCTCAAACGCAACCAACATATCCTGTCTACAATGTTTTAGGGCAAGAGCATACTTATGGTGATCTGAAGGCTGATTCGGATAGTTTGGCTGCAACCATCGACCAACTAGGCTTGTCTGAGAAATCTCCAGTCGTCGTTTTTGGTGGTCAGGAATATGAGATGTTAGCTACCTTTGTAGCGCTAACTAAGTCAGGTCATGCCTACATTCCAATTGATAGCCATTCGGCCTTGGAACGAGTTTCTGCTATCGTAGAAGTTGCAGAGCCAAGCTTGATTATTGCTATCTCAGATTTTCCATTAGAGCAAACTAGCACACCGATGCTGAATTTAAAGCAAGTCCATGAAGCTTTTGCTCAAGCTTCCAGCTACGAGATGACCCATCCAGTCAAGGGAGATGACAACTACTACATCATCTTTACTTCTGGTACGACTGGTAAGCCTAAGGGAGTGCAGATCTCCCATGATAATCTCCTCAGCTTTACCAACTGGATGATTACAGATAAGGAATTTGCGACGCCAAGTCGTCCGCAAATGCTGGCTCAGCCCCCTTATTCTTTTGACCTATCTGTCATGTATTGGGCGCCAACCTTGGCACTGGGTGGCACGCTTTTCGCTCTTCCTTCAGCCATTACTCAGGATTTCAAAAAACTCTTTGCGACAATTTTTTCATTGCCAATCGCTATCTGGACCTCAACACCGTCTTTTGCAGATATGGCCATGTTGTCAGAAGACTTTAACAGCGAGAAAATGCCTGGCATCACGCATTTCTACTTTGATGGTGAAGAATTGACGGTCAAAACTGCTCAAAAACTGCGCGAGCGATTCCCAGATGCTCGTATTATCAATGCCTATGGTCCAACAGAAGCGACAGTAGCTTTGTCAGCAGTTGCCGTCACTGATGAGATGTTGACGACTCTCAAACGCCTGCCAATCGGCTATACCAAGGCCGATTCTCCGACCTTTATCATTGATGAGGAAGGTAAGAAAGTTCCAAATGGTGAGCAAGGAGAAATCATTGTTTCAGGGCCAGCTGTTTCAAAAGGCTATATGAATAATCCTGAAAAAACGGCAGAAGCTTTCTTTGAGTTCGAAGGTCTTCCAGCCTACCACACAGGGGATGTAGGAACCATGACAGATGAGGGATTGCTTCTCTATGGTGGACGCATGGATTTCCAGATTAAGTTTAATGGTTATCGCATTGAGCTGGAAGATGTCTCTCAAAACCTCAACAAGTCTCGCTTTATCGAGTCGGCTGTTGCTGTCCCACGTTATAACAAGGACCACAAGGTACAAAATCTACTGGCCTATGTCATCCTAAAAGACGGTGTCCGTCAGCAGTTTGAGCGTGATATCGATATTACCAAGGCTATCAAGGAAGACCTAGCAGATATCATGATGTCCTATATGATGCCGTCTAAGTTTCTTTATCGAGATAGTTTACCACTAACGCCTAATGGTAAAATTGACATCAAGGGCTTGATCAATGAGGTAAACAGCCAATGATGGAGCTTTATAAACAGCTACCTCATTTGGAACCTTATGGTGATCTTCAGTACTTTTTATACGTAATTGCTGCGACTTTACCTATCTTTATTGGTCTTTTTTTCAAGAAACGTTTTGCCTTGTACGAGGTGTTTGTTAGTCTCTTCTTTATCCTCACCATGTTGGTCGGTGGAAAGACGAATCAAATAAGCGCTTTGATCCTTTATGTTATCTGGCAAGTACTTCTTGTATCTTTCTACAAAAGGTACAGGAAACAACGGGATAGTAAATGGATATTTTACCTGGTTAGCTTTCTATCCCTATTGCCAATCGTCTTTGTGAAAGTATCTCCTGCTATTCATGGACCTCAATCTTTGTTTGGATTTTTAGGGATTTCTTACTTGACCTTTCGTGCAGTTGGGGTTATCGTTGAGTTGAGAGACGGTGTCATCAAGGAATTAACGATTTGGCAATTCTTACGTTTTCTTCTCTTTATGCCGACTTTCTCAAGTGGTCCTATTGATCGTTTCAAACGCTTCAATGAAAATTACGAGACCATTCCTGAACGGGATGAGTTGATGGACATGCTAGAAGAGGCTGTCAAATATATCATGCTTGGCTTCCTCTACAAGTTTATCTTGGCTCACATTTTAGGAGAGACATTATTGCCTCCGCTGAAAAATTTGGCCTTGCAGACAGGTGGTTTCTTTAACCTCTACGCTTTAGCGGTCATGTACACCTTTGGTCTGGAGCTCTTTTTTGACTTTGCGGGCTACTCTATGTTTGCCTTAGCCATTTCAAACTTGATGGGTATTCATAGTCCTATCAACTTTAACAAGCCCTTTTTGTCAAGGGATTTAAAAGAGTTTTGGAATCGCTGGCACATGAGTCTGTCTTTCTGGTTCCGTGACTTTGTCTTTATGCGGATGGTCATGGTGTTGACCAGAAAGAAGGTCTTTAAAAATCGCAATGTCACTTCAAGTGTAGCCTATATTCTCAATATGCTGATTATGGGATTTTGGCATGGTGTGACCTGGTACTACATCGCCTATGGACTTTTTCATGGGATTGGGCTGGTCATCAATGATGCTTGGGTTCGTAAGAAAAAAGCGCTCAATAAAGAACGGAAAAAAGCTGGAAAGGGTTCCTTACCTGAGAATCGCTGGATTCAGTTGCTTGGCATGGTTGTCACCTTCCATGTCGTGATGGTTTCATTCTTAATCTTTTCTGGATTTTTGAATGATTTATGGTTTAAAAAATAAAAGGATATAAAAAATGGATATCAAATCAGAAGTTATTGAAATTATTGATGAGTTGTTTATGGAAGATGTTTCTGACATGATGGATGAAGATCTTTTTGATGCCGGTGTCTTGGATAGCATGGGAACGGTTGAATTGATTGTGGAGATTGAAAACCGTTTTGACATTCGTGTTCCAGTGACGGAGTTCGGTCGTGATGACTGGAATACGGCTAATAAAATCGTAGAAGGTATTACGGAGTTGAAGAATGCTTAAACGCTTGTGGCTGATCTTCGGGCCTATCTTCATTGCTGGATTTTTGGTTCTTCTACTCATCTTTTTTTATCCAGGTACAACAAGCCATAATCTGACGGAGGAGAAATACTCGGCGGCTTCTGTTAGTGCAGAGAGTTTTAAAGAGAGAAGCCAAAAAGTAAGGGCTCTTACGGATCCAAATATGCGTTTTATTCCTTTTCTAGGGTCCAGTGAATGGATTCGATTTGATAGTGTCCATCCAGCTGTTTTAGCAGAAAAATACCATCGTCCCTATCGTCCTTACTTTCTAGGTCAAGCAGGAGCAGCCTCTCTCAATCAATATTTTGGTCTACAGCAAATTTTGCCAGAAATAGAGAATAAGCAGGCTGTATTTGTGATTTCGCCTCAGTGGTTTACGGAGACAGATTATGAACCCGCAGCGTTTCAGAGATTTTTTAACAGTGACCAATTAACAGCTTTTTTGGGAAATCAATCTGGTGACATTGCTGCAAAGCATGCGGCTATTCGATTGTTAAAGCAGAATCCTAATGTTGCATTGAAAGGCATTGTTCAAAAACTGTCAAAGGGTGAAGAATTATCAGATGTTGATCAGGTTGCTATTGATATTTTTGCGCGATTCAACGAAAAACAATCCGCTCTCTTTGGACAATTCTCCATTCGAGGACAACTCAAGTACAAGGAACACGTGGAGAACTATTTAAAAGATCTTCCGGATCAATTTTCTTATGATGAGTTAGAAAAAATTGTTCGTAAGGACGCAGAAGCAAATACGACCAATAACGATATGGGGATGGAAAATCATTTCTATACGAGAGAGATTCAAAAGGATTTAAAAAAATGGGAAGGGTATCAAAAAAATTACAACTTCCTCAAGTCCTCCGAGTACAATGATTTGCAGCTGGTTCTCAATCAATTTGCTAAGTCGAATGTCAATGTGCTCTTTGTCATTCAGCCGGTTAACAAGAAGTGGATGGAGTACACAGGGCTCAGCGAGGAGATGTACCAGCATGCAGTGGAGAAAATTCGTTACCAATTAGAAAGTCAAGGTTTCACCAACATTGCTGACTTTTCTAAAAAAGGTGGAGATCCCTACTTTGTCAAGGACACCATTCACATTGGTTGGTTGGGTTGGCTAGCTTTTGATAAGGTTGTCAATCCCTTCTTGACGGATCCGACTCCAGCTCCAGACTATAAGATGAATGACCGCTTCTTTAGCAAGGACTGGGCGACCTATGATGGGAACATCAAAGATTTCCAATAAAATGAGTTAAAAGTTTGGGATTTAAACCCAAGCTTTTTTGTTTAAATGGCGAATATTTAAGATAAAAATAGGTCAAAAGTTTCAAAATTTTTAGAAATAGCGTATAATATAAAAGAGAAAAAGAAAAGAAAGGGATTTTAAAATGAACAAACGTTCTTTGTTACCTGTCTTGTCGACAGCCCTGTTAGCTCCAGCCTTCTTAGCTGGACAAGTATACGCTGAAGAAGCAACAACTCCTGCAGAAAGTTCAGCTGTTGTAGCGACTCCTGCTACGTCGGCGACTCCAGCTCCTGTTGAGAGCCCTGCGGTACCGGAAACTTCGGAAACTTCAGAAGCGGTTGCACCTGCAGAAACTCCGTCAGCTCCTGCTGAATCTCCTAAAAGCGAAGAAAAGGACACCGTTATCTTACACACTAATGATGTCCATGGTCGTATTGTAGAGGAAAAGGGAGTAATTGGAGATGCCAAGTTAGCGACTGTCATTGAGCAGGAGCGTGCAAAATCAAATCAAAATACTCTGGTTGTTGATGCGGGAGATGCTTTCCAAGGTTTACCGATTTCCAACTCTACGAAGGGTGAAGCGCGTGCTGAAATTCTCAATCAGATGCAGTATGATGCCATGGCAGTAGGAAACCATGAGTTTGACTTTGGTTTGGACGAAGCTAAGAAATACAAGGAAATCTTGAAATTCCCATTACTTAGTTCAAATACCTACGTCAATGGTGCTCGTCTCTTTGAAGCTTCTACAATCGTTGATAAAGATAAGACTGTGGAAGGTGATGAGTTTGTTGTAATCGGTGTGACAACACCTGAAACCGCTACAAAAACCCACCCTAAAAACATTAAAGGGGTAACTTTTACAGATCCAATCTCTGAAGTCAATAAGGTCATCGAAGAAGTTCAAGCCAAGGCTCGTGCAGAAGGTAAGGACTACAAACACTATGTTGTGCTGGCTCACTTGGGTGTGGATACCACAACCCCAGTAGAATGGCGTGGTTCAACTTTGGCAGAAGCCTTGTCTAAAAATCCTCGTTTGAAAGGGAAACGCGTAACAGTAATCGACGGTCACTCTCATACAGTAGAATCAACGACTTATGGAGACAATGTTACCTATAACCAAACAGGAAGCTACCTTCATAATGTAGGGAAAATCACCTACAAATCACGTCAGCTTTTGGGCAATCCAACTCAGATTCCGGCTGCAGATGCTAAAAAATTACCAGCTAATCCTACAGTTGAAAAACTAGTCAAAGACATTAAACAAAAATACGATGCTGAAAATGCGGTTGAGATTGTCTCAAACAGCCCTGTAGAACTAAACGGTGATCGTGAAAATGTTCGGGTTCGTGAAACCAACCTCGGAAACGTCGTGGCAGACTCTCTCTATCAGTATGGTCAAACAGGATTTAGCCATCCGACAGACATCGCTGTGACAAATGGTGGTGGCTTGCGTGAAACCATTGCAAAAGGCAAACCAATTACTAAAGGAAATGTCATTGCCGTTCTTCCGTTTGGAAATACCATCTCACAAATCCAAGTGACGGGGCAACAAGTCTTGGATATGTTTGAAAAATCACTCGGATCTATCTTGCAGGTCGATAAGGATGGCAAGAAGGTCTTGGATGAGAACGGGCAACCATTGTTAGAACCAAGTGGTGGTTTCTTGCAAGTTTCAGGTGTGAAGGTCTACTATGATACCAACCTACCATCAGGTAAACGTGTCTTGGCCATCCAGGTCAAAAACCGCACGACTGGTCGTTATGATCTCCTAGACCTCGCAAAAACTTACTATCTTGCAACCAATGATTTCCTAGCTGCGGGTGGTGATGGCTACACGATGTTAGGTGGTGCGCGTGAAGAAGGCCCTTCTATGGATGCAGCCTTTGAAGAGTATCTGAAGACTGCTGATTTGACCCAGTATGAAAAGATCAATCCGAACTCACGGACGATTTCTGTGGATTCTAAAAACTTTAGTCTACCAGTAGAAACGCCTCAAACGAATGCGGCTGCTAACGATGTGACTACAAATGTGCCATTGACTTATGAGGTGGCAGGTCAATTTAGCAAGAAAGCAGTTGTCTCAGAAAAAGCCCTCCCAAATACAGGAAGCGAACAGTCCATCTTCTTGCTCTTAATGGGAATGGTAGCTGGTTTGGCAGGTATCTTGTCGAGTCGAAAACCAAAGATAAAATAGGTTAAATTTTACATCTAGAAGAGTCTAGGGAAACGTTTTTACGCCTTTTTCCCTTGACTCTTTTTTGGTTTATGATATAATTAACCAGTAAAGAATCGGTAGCTATCTAAGTTTTTTTTATGAAAAAGATAGCTAGGGAAGGAGTAACACATGAGACAGCTTGCACAGGAAATCGACAACTTTTTAAACGAGGTGATCTTGAGATCTGAGAACCAGCATGAAATTCTAATCGGGCATTGCACAAGTGACGTTGCCTTGACCAATACTCAGGAACACATCCTCATGCTCTTGTCAGAAGAATCCCTAACCAACTCGGAGTTGGCTCGTCGTCTCAATGTCAGTCAGGCGGCAGTGACCAAGGCTATCAAGTCTTTGGTCAAAGAGGGCATGTTAGAGACATCCAGAGATCCAAAGGATGCGCGTGTGATTTTTTACCAACTGACAGAGCTGGCTCGACCAGTAGCGGCAGAACACCACCATCATCATGAACACACGCTCTTAGCCTATGAACAAGTAGCAAGTCAGTTTACTCCAAATGAACAAGAAGTTATCCAGCGGTTTTTAACTGCTTTAGTAGGAGAAATCAAATAATGAGGTATATTACAGTAGAGGACTTGTCTTTCTATTATGACAAAGAGCCTGTCCTCGAGCATATCAACTATAGTGTTGATAGTGGGGAGTTTGTCACCTTGACTGGTGAAAATGGGGCTGCCAAGACGACGCTGATCAAGGCGAGTCTAGGCATCTTGCAACCAAGATTTGGTAAGGTAACCATCTCAAAGACAAATACTCATGGAAAAAAGCTTAGGATAGCCTATCTTCCCCAGCAGATAGCCAGTTTTAATGCTGGTTTTCCAAGTACAGTTTATGAATTTGTCAAGTCGGGTCGTTATCCGCGAAAGGGCTGGTTCCGTCGCTTGAATGCCCATGATGAGGAGCACATCAAGGCCAGTCTAGACTCAGTTGGTATGTGGGAACACCGTGACAAACGGATTGGTTCCCTCTCTGGTGGGCAAAAGCAACGGGCGGTTATTGCACGGATGTTTGCTTCTGACCCAGATATCTTTGTCCTGGATGAGCCGACAACAGGGATGGATGCTGGAAGTAAAAATGAATTTTACGAACTCATGCACCATAGTGCCCACCATCATGGCAAGGCTGTTTTGATGATTACCCATGATCCTGAGGAGGTCAAGGACTATGCGGATCGCAATATTCATCTAGTGCGTAACCAAGACTCGCCGTGGCGTTGTTTTAACGTTCACGAAAGCGACCAGGAGGTGGACCATGCTTAGTTTGTTATCTTATGACTTCATGCAGCGGGCCTTCTTGGCGGTCATTGCCATGAGTCTCTTTTCTCCAGTTCTTGGGACCTTCCTTATCTTACGTCGTCAGAGTCTTATGAGTGATACACTCAGCCACGTTTCTTTGTCTGGTGTAGCCTTTGGTCTGGTTTTGGGGATTTCTCCAACGATTTCAACCATTGCTATTGTCTTGATTGCAGCGGTTTTTCTGGAGTATCTCCGTACAGTCTATAAGAACTTTATGGAAATCGGGACTGCCATCCTCATGTCTACAGGGCTTGCAGTCTCCCTTATCGTGATGAGTAAGGGTAAAAGTTCTAGTTCCATGAGTTTGGACCAATATCTCTTTGGTTCGATTGTGACCATTAGCCAGGAGCAGGTGATGTTCCTCTTTGCCATTGCTGCGGTCGTTTTACTCTTGACTTTCTTATTCTTGCGACCAATGTATATCCTGACCTTTGATGAGGACACGGCCTTTGTGGATGGCTTGCCAGTTCGTACCATGTCTATCCTCTTTAATATGGTGACAGGGGTGGCCATTGCCCTTATGATTCCAGCTGCAGGAGCCCTTTTGGTGTCGACCATTATGGTCTTGCCAGCTAGCATTGCCCTTCGTCTGGGGAAAAACTTCAAATCCGTTATGTTACTAGCCAGCGCTATTGGCTTTTTGGGAATGGTGGCAGGTCTCTATATTTCCTACTATGCGGAAACACCTGCCAGCGCTAGTATCACCATTATCTTTGTAGCTGTCTTTTTGTTAGTCAGTCTACTGAAACGTTTTATCAAATAGGAGAATGAAATGAAAAAACTGAGCTTACTACTGGCTAGTCTATGTGCCCTGTTTTTAGTGGCTTGTTCCAATCAAAAACAGGCAGATGGGAAACTAAATATCGTGACAACCTTTTACCCTGTCTACGAATTTACCAAGCAAGTCGCAGGAGATACTGCTAATGTAGAACTTCTAATCGGTGCTGGTACAGAACCCCATGAGTATGAACCGTCTGCCAAGGCAGTTGCCAAAATCCAAGATGCAGATACCTTTGTCTATGAAAATGAAAACATGGAAACTTGGGTTCCAAAATTGTTAGAATCCTTGGATAAGAAAAAGGTGAAAACCATCAAGGCGACAGGTGATATGCTGCTCTTACCAGGTGGTAAGGAAGAAGAGGAAGGGCATGATCATGGTGGTGAGGGTCACCATCATGACTACGATCCCCACGTTTGGCTTTCACCAGCACGCGCCATCAAACTGGTAGAGCATATCCGTGACAGCTTGTCAGCAGATTATCCTGATAAAAAAGAGACTTTTGAGAAGAATGCAGCTGCCTATATTGAAAAATTGCAAGCATTGGACAAGGCCTACACAGATGGCTTGTCTCAAGCCAAACAAAAGAGCTTTGTGACTCAGCACGCTGCCTTTAACTACCTTGCCTTAGACTACGGTCTCAAGCAAGTATCCATCTCAGGTCTTTCACCAGATGCAGAGCCATCAGCAGCACGTTTGGCAGAATTGACCGAGTATATCAAGAAAAACAAGATTTCTTATATCTACTTTGAAGAAAATGCCTCACAAGCCCTCGCCAATACACTTTCAAAAGAAACAGGTGTCAAACTAGACGTGCTCAATCCGCTAGAAAGTCTGACAGAAGAAGCAACCAAGGCCGGTGAGGACTATATCTCCGTGATGGAGAAAAACCTCAAGGCTTTGAAACAAACAACAGACCAAGAAGGGCCAGAAATCGAACCAGAGAAGGAAGAAAACACCAAGACAGTTCACAATGGTTACTTTGAGGATGCAGATGTCAAAGACCGCACCTTGAGTGACTACGTTGGCAACTGGCAGTCGGTTTATCCTTTTCTTGAGGATGGGACCTTTGATCAAGTCTTTGACTACAAGGCTAAGTTGACTGGTAAGATGACCAAGGATGAGTACAAGGCCTACTATAGAAAAGGCTATCAGACAGATGTGACTAAGATCAACATCACGGACAACACTATGGAATTTGTTCAAGGTGGTCAAAGCAAGAAGTTCACCTACAAGTATGTCGGCAAGAAAATCTTGACTTATAAGAAAGGCAATCGTGGCGTGCGCTTCCTCTTTGAAGCGACAGATGCGGATGCTGGACAGTTCAAGTACGTTCAGTTTAGTGACCACAATATCGCCCCAGTCAAGGCAGAACATTTCCATATCTTCTTTGGAGGTACTAGCCAAGAAGCCCTCTTTGAAGAGATGGAAAACTGGCCAACCTACTACCCAGATAACCTATCTGGCCAAGAAATCGCCCAAGAAATGTTGGCGCATTGATGCAAGAGAGAATCCCGCAAATCTGCGGGATTTTTTGCTGGAAACGATTAGGTTGTTAGGTATTATAGTACCACAGTTGTGCTGTTCACAATGTGATAAAGAGGTCATTTTCTACTGGCTGATTCTAACTAGCTGGCAAATACAAAAGCTACGATTGTACAAATTATAGAATCTTTTCAGGGGATTTAGGAAGAAATCTTAGTCATATTGACGCTACTATCGCTTTTTGTTATAGTCAAGGAGAGAGCGGTCTGGAACAATAGTTTATTCACAGTCTGTGGATAAGTCTAGGGGAAAATAACATACAACTCTGGGTGTTGAAGTATCCTGATAATAGTTCCGTATATTAGTGACTTGCTAGAGAGCTGGCAGAAACCCTGGTACAAAGCTATTTGATAAAGGTCTGTTTAGGGTGAAAGCTTCCAAGTCTAAGAGCTGGAGTCTGAAAAGACTAGTTTTTAGGTATGTTTTCTTATCCACAAGTTGTGGATAACTTTGTGAACAAGAGAAAGAGATATGAGATGATGACAATAATAAAACCACATGGACCATTACCAAGTCAGGCCCAGCTAGCTTATTTAGAGGATGAACTAGCTGCCTTTATCCATTTTGGCCCCAATACCTTTTATGACCAAGAATGGGGAAGTGGGCAAGAGGATCCCAAGCGTTTTAACCCGACCAAGTTGGATGCGCGTGAATGGATTCGAGTGCTCAAAGAAACGGGTTTTAAAAAGCTGATTTTGGTGGTGAAGCACCATGATGGTTTTGTGCTCTATCCGTCAGCCCATACAGATTATTCGGTCAAGGCTAGCCCTTGGAGGGATGGAAAGGGGGACTTGCTCCTTGAGGTTTCCAAAGCTGTAACTGAGTTTGACATGGATATGGGAGTTTATTTATCTCCTTGGGATGCCCATAGTCCCCTCTATCATGTGGACCGAGAAGCAGACTACAATGCCTACTATCTGGCTCAATTGAAGGAAATCTTGTCAAATCCTGCCTATGGGAATGCCGGTAAGTTCACTGAGGTGTGGATGGATGGTGCTCGAGGCGAAGGGGCCCAGAAGGTCAACTATGAGTTTGAGACTTGGTTTGAAACCATTCGTGACTTGCAGGGCGATTGTTTGATTTTCTCAACTGAAGGGACCAGTATTCGCTGGATTGGAAATGAACGAGGCTATGCAGGGGATCCCTTGTGGCAAAAAGTCAAGCAAGACCAGTTGGGGACAGAGGCGGAATTAGATTATCTACAGCACGGAGACCCCTCGGGAACGCTGTTTTCAATCGGTGAGGCAGATGTTTCTCTTCGGCCAGGCTGGTTTTACCATGAGGATCAGGATCCCAAATCTCTCGAGGAGTTGGTCGAAATCTACTTTCACTCGGTAGGGCGGGGAACTCCACTCTTACTCAATATTCCGCCAAACCAAGATGGACTCTTTGACGAAAAGGATATCCGGCGACTGTATGAATTTGCTGCCTACCGTGACACACTCTATAGGGAAGATTTAGCTCTGGGAGCCAAGGTATCTGGCCCTGCTCTATCACCAGACTTTGCCTGTCATCATCTGACAGATGGACGGAAGACCAGTTCTTGGGCAAGTGTTGCAGAGTTGCCAATCCAATTAGAGCTCGATTTAGGATCACCTAAAAATTTTGATGTGATTGAGTTAAGAGAAGATTTGAAGTTGGGGCAACGCATCGCTGCTTTCCATGTTCAGGTAGAGTTGGATGGTGCCTGGCAGGAGTTTGGCTCTGGTTATACTGTTGGCTACAAACGTCTCTTACGAGGATCAGTCGTTGAGGCGCAGAAGATACGCGTGACCATTACAGAGGCACAGGATTTGCCAGTATTAACTAAGATTTCACTTTATAAAACACCTAGCTTGTCAAAAAAAGAAGCTGTTCAGCAACTAGAGTTTTCAGAAAAAAGTCTAGCTGTGACCAAGGGAGAAAATGTCCACTTTACAGTGAAGCGCATAGAATCTAGCAGTCCTTTAGAAGCTAAGATTTCGATTCAACCAGGGACGGGTGTGCATGGTGTTGTTTATCGGGACGAGATTCAAGTCCTTGCGTTTCAAGTTGGCGAGACTGAAAAAAGGCTGACGCTACCAACCTTGTATTTTGCAGGAGATAAAAGTTTAGATTTTTATCTAAATCTGACGGTAGATGGGCAGCTGATTGACCAGCTTCAGGTCCAAGTTTCATAAAAGAAGAACCTTTGCGCGATGCAAAGGTTCTTTTGGTTAGGAGTGATTTGGCAACCAGCTAAGTGTAAAGGTTAGTTGCTCAGCTTTCAAGAGGTCTTGGTGTTGAATGCTAGATACTATGGTCTGGTCCAGTCGGCATTCTTTGACAAAGTTGAAATGGCTGTGGTTTTGCTCGGCATGGATATCCAGCCATTTATTTTCCTTAGCTAGGTAGACACGCAGATGGTTAAAGAGAGGGATTCCGAGGTCGTAGCTTGGTTTGCCCGGACAGGTCGGGTAGAATCCAAGAGCTGACCAGATATACCAAGCAGAGAGACTGCCATTGTCCTCATCGCCAGGATAGGCTTCCCAGCTGGGGTGAAAGGCTTTCTGACGCAAGGTTTTGATGAGTAGAGCAGTGTAGTCAGTGTAGTCGCTGTAGCGAAAGAGATAAGGTATGTGGAAGCTAGGCTGGTTGGAGATGGCGAGTTGTCCAAAGGGAGCTGTTGCCATCTCGCTCATTTCATGAATCTCGTAACCATAGCCGGTGGTTTCAAAGAGAGGAGCGTCCTGACAGGCTTTCAAAAGATAATTGCTGAAGGCTTCTTTTCCGCCCATAAGCTGGATTAAGCCTGGGATGTCATGGAGGACGCCTAAAGTCGCTTGAATGGCAGAGCATTCGGCGTAGTCGCGTCCCCAACTATAAGGAGAGAAGTCGGGGCGGAAGTTGCCTTGGCTATCTCGCGCTCTCATGTAGCCCGTCTCGGCGTCAAAGAGATGACGGAAATTTTGTGAAGAAGTGTTATAAGTGTCAGCAATCTCTGTTTTCCCTAGTTTTTTGGAACAGCTGGCGATACAAAAGTCGCTATAGGCATAATCAAGGGTGTGGCTAACGCTTTCGTGGTGGTCGGTTGAAAGATAACCTAATTCTTGGTATTGAGCTAAACCGTGGCGACCGTTGATGCCAAGAGGGTCGGACTTTGTGGCTGTCTCCAGCATGGCTTGGAGGAGTTCTTCTTCCAAGTCGGGGGCCATGTCCTTGCAGGCGCTGTCTGCGATAATGCCATCTAGCAGGGTACCTGGCATCATGCCACGTTCATCTGGGGCCAGCCATTTAGGCAGGAATCCAGTATCGCGGTAGCTATTGAGGAAACCTTCTAGAAAGCGATGATAGTGTTCCGGTACGATAAGAGCAAAGAGGGGGAAGGTGGTGCGGAAGGTATCCCAGAAACCATTGTTGCTAAAGAGGACACCAGGCTTGACACTACTAGTAGACAAATCCATGTGGATGTTCTGCCCTGACTCGTTAACCTCATAAAATGTCTGTGGGAAGAGGAAGAGTCTGTAGAGGCAGTGATCAAAGAAGGTTCGGTCAGCCTCTCCTGTCTTCACGATATCAAAACGGTGGAGGAGATTTTCCCAGTTTGCTTGGGCATTTGCTTTACAGCTATCAAAGTCCTTTTGAGGTAGATTAAGCAGAGCTTGAGAAGGCGATATGAAAGAAGTTGCTAGTTGAATCTCGGCTTGACTGCTTGCTAAGTCAATTCGCCAGTCTCCCTCTTCTTGTGTGATAGCAAGAATATCCGTGTTCATTTGTAGGGCAGTAAACAGTATCAGTGGATTTTTGGTAGTCTCAGTTTTACCTTCTTGTCGTAGGGAAAGAGTCCGCTTATCTATTTGTTCAACTGTCAGTTCATCTGCTGCGTGAAGGTAGAGGGAGAGGGCTTTGCCTTGCTTTTGCTTGAAACGAATAGAAGCGCCATAGCATGTCGGTGTAAGCTGGGTTTCAATCTGATAGCGCAGGGAGAAAATTTTCAGATAATGAGGTTGGAAAGAGGCCTTATCCCTATCATAGGAAGACTGACGATGGAAGAGGCTGTCTCCACCTAGCTGACCTGTAACAGGTGTCAGAAGGAGCCAAGAGTAGTCCCCAATCCAAGGACTGGGTTGGTGGGTTAATCGAATCCCCTGAAAAATGGGCAGATGCGGATCGAAAAACCAAGCTCCCTCCTGGTCACTGGTCTGGGGCACAAAATAATTCATCCCGAAAGGGACGCCCGTGTAAGGCAGGGTATTCCCCCGAGAAAAGGCATGTTTGCTGGCAGTTCCAAAGCGGGTATCGATGGTTTCAAGTAGTGGTTTCATGGTATTTCCTTTAGCTGTTTTTCTACATTATATCAGAAAAATGAGACCTTTAGATATGGGGTTCGAAAGTAAGCAATTTTGTAGAAAAATGACTATCATTTGTGTATGTATTTTCTGTCTCAAAAACTATATACTGAACATGAAACTTGTTTGAAAGAGGAAACTGCACGATGATTTATTCGAAAGAAATTGTTAGAAAATGGCTGGATGAAGTAGCAGAGCGGGCCAAGGACCATCCGGAGTGGGTGGATGTCTTCGAGCGTTGCTATACAGACACCTTGGACAATACAGTTGAAATCTTAGAAGATGATTCAACTTTTGTGCTCACAGGGGATATTCCTGCCATGTGGCTTCGGGATTCGACAGCCCAGCTACGACCATATCTTCATGTGGCTAAAAGAGATGTCCTCCTGCGTCAGACCATTGCAGGTTTGGTTAAGCGTCAGATGACCTTGATTCTCAAGGATCCTTATGCCAATTCCTTTAACATTGAGGAGAACTGGAAGGGGCACCATGAGACTGACCACACAAACCTTAACGGCTGGATTTGGGAGCGTAAGTACGAGGTGGACTCGCTTTGCTATCCTTTGCAGTTGGCTTATCTCCTTTGGAAAGAGACTGGCGAGACCAGTCAGTTTGATGAGACTTTTGTCGCAGCGACCAAGGAAATCCTTCATCTCTGGACAGTGGAACAAGACCACAAGAATTCACCTTATCGTTTTGTCCGTGATACAGACCGCAAGGAAGACACCTTAGTAAATGATGGCTTTGGTCCTGACTTTGCAGTGACAGGTATGACCTGGTCAGCTTTCCGACCGAGTGATGACTGCTGCCAGTATAGCTATTTGATTCCGTCCAATATGTTTGCAGTAGTTGTCTTGGGCTATGTGCAAGAAATCTTTGCAGAATTGAATCTAGCTGATAGCGAGAGTGTCATCGCAGACGCTAAACGTCTGCAAGCTGAGATTCAAGAAGGAATCGAAAACTACGCTTATACCTCCAACAGCAAGGGTGAAAAGATTTACGCCTTTGAAGTGGATGGTCTAGGAAATGCTAGCATCATGGATGATCCAAACGTCCCAAGTCTACTGGCTGCTCCTTATCTTGGTTACTGTGCGATTGACGATGAGGTTTACCAAGCAACTCGTCGTACCATTCTGAGCCCTGAAAATCCATACTTCTACCAAGGAGAATACGCTAGCGGTCTCGGAAGTTCTCATACCTTCTATCGCTATATCTGGCCAATCGCCCTTTCTATCCAAGGTTTGACAACAAGAGATAAGGCAGAGAAGAAATTCTTGCTGGATCAGCTCGTTGCCTGCGATGGTGGCACAGGTGTCATGCATGAAAGCTTCCACGTGGATGACCCAACGCTTTACTCACGTGAATGGTTTTCTTGGGCCAACATGATGTTCTGTGAGTTAGTTTTGGATTACTTGGGTATCCGTTAATACTCTTCGAAAATCTCTTCAAACCACGTCAGCTTCAACCACGTCAGCTTCGCCTTGCCGTATAGATGTTACTGACTTCGTCAGTTCTATCTGCAACCTCAAAACAGTGTTTTGAGCTGACTTCATCAGTTCTATCCACAACCTCAAAGCAGTGCTTTGAGCAGACTGCGGCAGCTTCCTAGTTTGCTCTTTGATTTTCATTTAGTATAAGGAGCACACTTTCGCTCAATCGATTCTTGTTAGAATCACAAATTTACATTTAAAACGTTAAAAAATTTAAGTTAGAATGAGGTTTTACTTCATGGAAAATGTTGTTGTACATATTATCTCACATAGTCACTGGGACCGTGAGTGGTACTTACCTTTTGAAAGCCACCGTATGCAGTTGGTGGAATTATTTGATAATCTTTTTGACCTTTTTGAAAATGACCCTGAGTTCAAGAGTTTCCACTTGGATGGCCAAACCATTGTCCTTGATGACTATTTGGAAATTCGCCCTGAAAATCGCGACAAAGTCCAACGTTACATTGACGAAGGCAAACTCAAAATTGGTCCCTTTTACATCTTGCAGGATGATTACTTGATTTCAAGTGAAGCTAACGTCCGCAATACCTTGATTGGTCAAGCAGAATGTGCAAAATGGGGCAAATCCACTCAGATTGGTTACTTCCCAGATACCTTTGGAAATATGGGACAAGCTCCTCAAATCCTTCAAAAATCAGGTATTCACGTAGCAGCTTTTGGTCGTGGTGTGAAGCCGATTGGATTTGACAACCAAGTTCTCGAAGATGAGCAGTTTACTTCCCAGTTTTCAGAAATGTACTGGCAGGGTGCAGACGGAAGTCGCGTTCTTGGTATCCTATTTGCCAATTGGTACAGTAACGGAAATGAAATCCCAGTTGATAAGGATGAGGCCCTAACTTTCTGGAAACAAAAATTGTCAGACGTGCGTGACTACGCTTCGACCAACCAATGGTTGATGATGAACGGATGTGACCACCAGCCTGTACAGAGAAATATGAGTGAAGCCATTCGTGTAGCAAATGAACTCTTCCCAGATGTGACCTTTGTGCATAGTTCCTTTGATGACTATATCCACGCAGTAGAAAGTGCTCTGCCTGAGCAACTATCTACGGTTACAGGTGAGTTGACCAGTCAAGAAACAGACGGTTGGTATACACTTGCTAACACTTCTTCATCCCGTATTTACCTCAAACAAGCCTTCCAAGAAAATAGCAACCTCCTAGAACAAGTGGTGGAGCCATTGACTGTCATCACTGGCGGCCACAACCACAAGGACCAGTTGACCTATGCTTGGAAAGTGCTTCTACAAAATGCTCCCCATGATAGTATCTGTGGCTGTAGTGTTGACGAAGTTCACCGTGAGATGGAAACGCGTTTTGCCAAGGTTAACCAAGTTGGAAACTTTGTTAAGACCAATCTTCTCAACGAATGGAAGGGCAAAATCGCAACCCACGAAGCCCAAAGCGACCATCTCTTTACCGTCATCAACACAGGCTTGCACGACAAGGTTGATACGGTCAGCACCGTGATTGATGTGGCGACTTGTGATTTCAAGGAATTGCACCCAACAGAAGGCTATAAGAAGATGGCAGCCTTGACCTTGCCAAGCTACCGTGTCGAAGACTTGGAAGGGCATGCTGTAGAAGCGAAAATCGAAGATCTGGGAGCTAACTTTGAGTATGATTTGCCAAAAGACAAGTTCCGTCAGGCTCGTATCGCTCGACAAGTGCGCGTGACAGTGCCTGTTCATCTGGCACCACTTTCTTGGACAACCTTCCAATTGCTCGAAGGAGAACAAGAACACCGTGACGGTATTTACCAAAATGGAGTGATTGATACGCCATTTGTAACGGTAAGTGTGGATGAAAACATCACAGTCTACGACAAGACAACTCATGAAGCTTATGAAGATGTTCTTCGTTTTGAAGACCGTGGTGACATTGGAAATGAGTACATCTATTTCCAACCAAAAGGAACAGAGCCTATCTATGCAGAGCTTAAGGGCTATGAGGTCTTGGAAAATACAGCTCGTTTTGCCAAGATCTTGCTCCAGCATAAATTGACAATTCCAGTAAGTGCAGATGAAAAACTGGATGCGGAACAGAGGGGCATCATCGAGTTTATGACGCGTGAAGCTGGGCGCTCAGAAGAATTGACAAGCATTCTTCTTGAAACAGAGATGACCGTCTTTGTCGACAATCCACAAATCCGCTTCAAGACTCGCTTTACCAACACAGCCAAGGACCACCGTATTCGTCTCTTGGTCAAGACTCATAATCTGCGTTCAAGCAATGATTCAGAAAGCATTTATGAGGTGGTGACACGACCAAATAAACCAGCGGCTTCATGGGAAAATCCTGAAAATCCTCAACACCAACAAGCCTTTGTCAGTCTGTATGATGATGAAAAAGGGGTGACGGTGGCTAATAAAGGATTGCACGAGTATGAAATCCTTGGAGACGACACTATTGCAGTGACCATTTTGCGTGCCTCAGGTGAGTTAGGTGACTGGGGTTACTTCCCGACACCAGAGGCTCAGTGCTTGCGTGAGTTTGAAGTCGAGTTTGCTCTTGAATGCCACCAAGCAGGGGAGCGCTTCTCCGCTTTCCGTCGTGCCAAAGCCTTCCAAACACCATTCACTAGTCTTCAAGTTGCTAAACAAGAAGGAAGTGTGGCAGCGACTGGTAGCCTCTTGAGCCATGCGGTGCTCAGCTTGCCACAAGTCTGCCCGACAGCCTTTAAAGTGGCTGAAAATGAAGAAGGATATGTCCTTCGTTACTACAATATGAGTCAAGAAAATGTGCGTATATCAGAACACCAACAAACCATTTTGGACTTACTTGAGCGACCATATCCAGTTCATTCAGGACTATTAGCGCCACAAGAAATTCGCACAGAATTGATCAAAAAAGAAGACATTTAACAGTTTTGAAGTGTTTGATAACTAATACTATGAGATAGAAAGGAGGGGCGAAAGAGTAAGGATTAATTGCTGATTCGCCCCTTTTTTGGTGAAAATATGATCATTGCAACCATTGATATTGGAGGAACTGGGATTAAGTTTGCCAGTCTGACTCCTGATGGAAAAATACTAGATAAGACAAGTACACCGACACCAGAAACCCTAGAAGATTTACTGGCATGGCTAGACCAACGTCTGTCGGAGAAAGATTATAAGGGCATTGCCATGAGCGTCCCAGGCGCGGTCAATCAAGAAACAGGTGTCATTGTGGGAATCAGTGCTGTGCCTTACATCCATGGCTTTTCTTGGTATGAAGCTCTTGCTCATCATCAGCTACCTGTCCATCTAGAAAATGATGCCAACTGTGTTGGACTGAGTGAACTGCTAGCACATCCAGAGATTGAAAATGCAGCCTGTGTCGTTATTGGGACAGGGATTGGTGGGGCTATGATTATCAATGGCAAACTTCACCGTGGTCGCCACGGATTAGGTGGTGAGTTTGGCTACATGACAACCATTGAACCAGCAGAAAAGCTCAACAACTGGTCGTTACTAGCCTCTACAGGAAACATGGTTCGCTACGTAATTGAAAAATCTGGTCAGACTGACTGGGATGGTCGCAAGATTTACCAAGAGGTTGCAGCTGGTAATGCTCTTTGTCAAGAAGCTATTTTACGCATGAACCGTAATCTGGCGCAAGGCTTGCTCAATATTCAGTATCTCATCGACCCAGATGTCATTAGTCTGGGAGGCTCCATCAGTCAGAATCCAGACTTTATCCAAGGTGTCAAGAAGGCTGTCGATAACTTTGTCGAAACCTACGAAGAATACACGATCGCACCAGTTATCCAGGCCTGCACCTATCACGCAGACGCCAATCTCTACGGTGCCCTTGTCAACTGGCTACAGGAGGAAAATCAGTGGTAAGATTTACAGGACTTAGTCCCAAACAAACTCAGGCAATCGACTTGCTGACAAAGCATATCTCTTTACCAGATGTGGAAATTGCAGTCGCTCAGTCTGATCAGGCCTCTATCTCTATCAAGGGTGAAAGTGGACACTATCAACTAACCTATCGCAAACCTCACCAACTATACCGCGCCTTGTCCTTATTGGCAACAGCTCTAGTAGAAGGGGATAAGGTAGAGATTGAAGAAGAAGCTGCTTACGAAGAGTTGGCCTACATGGCAGACTGTTCACGAAATGCAGTGCTCAATGTCGCTTCTGCCAAACAGATGATTGAGGTCTTGGCTCTCATGGGCTACTCAACATTTGAGCTTTACATGGAAGACACCTACCAGATTGAGGGACAGCCTTACTTTGGCTATTTCCGTGGTGCCTACTCGGCTGAGGAGTTGCAGGAAATCGAAGCCTACGCTCAGCAGTTTGACATGACCTTTGTGCCTTGCATCCAGACCTTGGCCCACTTGTCAGCCTTTGTCAAATGGGGTGTTAAGGAAGTGCAAGAACTCCGTGATGTGGAGGACATTCTCCTTATCGGCGAAGAAAAGGTTTATGACCTGATTGATGGCATGTTTGCCACTCTATCTAAACTGCAGACTCGCAAGGTCAATATCGGGATGGACGAAGCCCATTTGGTTGGTTTGGGGCGCTACCTCATTTTGAACGGTGTTGTGGACCGTAGTCTCCTCATGTGCCAACACTTGGAGCGCGTATTAGATATTGCTGACAAGTATGGTTTCCATTGTCAGATGTGGAGTGATATGTTCTTCAAACTCATGTCAGCAGATGGCCAGTACGATCGCGATGTGGAGATTCCTGAGGAAACTCGTGTCTACCTAGATCGTCTCAAAGACCGTGTAACCTTGGTTTACTGGGACTATTATCAGGATAGCGAGGAAAAATACAATCGCAATTTCCGCAACCATCACAAGATTAGTCATGACCTTGCCTTTGCAGGTGGTGCTTGGAAGTGGATCGGTTTCACACCCAACAACCATTTCAGCCGTCTTATTGCTCTTGAAGCCAACAAAGCCTGTCGTGCTAACGACATCACAGAAGTCATTGTAACGGGTTGGGGGGACAATGGTGGGGAAACTGCCCAGTTTTCTATTCTACCAAGTCTGCAAATCTGGGCAGAACTCAGCTACCGCAATAACCTCGACCGTTTGTCTGCCCACTTCAAGACCAATACAGGTCTATCAGTTGAGGAATTCATGCAGATCGACCTAGCCAACCTCTTGCCAGACCTGCCAGATAATCTCAGTGGTATCAATCCCAACCGCTATGTCTTTTATCAGGATGTTCTCTGTCCGATTCTTGATCGACACATGACACCTGAACAGGACAAACCACACTTCGCTCAGGCAGCTGAGATTCTCTCTGACATTAAAGAAAAAGCTGGGAACTATGCTTATCTCTTTGAAACACAGGCTCAGTTGAATGCTATTTTAAGTAGTAAGGTTGATGTTGGACGACGCATTCGTGAAACTTATAAAGTCGGTGAAAAAGTCAGCTTGCAGCAAATCGCCAGAGAAGAATTACCAAAACTCAGAAGAGAGATTGAAACCTTCCATGCTCTCTTTAGCCACCAATGGTTGAAAGAAAACAAGGTCTTTGGCTTGGATACAGTCGATATCCGTATGGGCGGACTTTTGCAACGTATCAAACGAGCAGAAAGTCGTATCGAGGCTTATCTGATAGGGCAGATTGACCGCATCGACGAGCTAGAAGTTAAAATCCTACCATTTACTGACTTCTACGCAGACAAGGATTTTGCAGCAACTACAGCCAACCAGTGGCACACTATTGCGACCGCATCGACGATTTATACGACTTAATACTCTTCGAAAATCTCTTCAAACCACGTCAGCTTCAACCACGTCAGCTTCGCCTTGCCGTATAGATGTTACTGACCTCGTCAGTTTTATCTGCAACCTCAAAGCGGTGCTTTGAGCAGCTTGCGGCTAGCTTCCTAGTTTGCTCTTTGATTTTCATTGAGTATAAAAACAAGAACAGTGTCCCTTGTTCAGAGTGTTTCTCGTGAAACCTATTTCTTATAAAAAACTTCTCCACATAAAATAATTTGTGGAGTTTTTTCTATAATTAGTAGTTTAACCTAGCCATCAATTAGGAGTATACTAATAATGTAATCGTTATCAAACCTAAAAATTCGATGAAATCAGTTTTTAGGAATAAAAAGGGAGGAAAGTATGAAAAAGTTTTCAAAGACCTTGAGAGATAACTGGATCTTTCTCTTGATGGTTTTACCAGGGGCACTCTGGTTGATTCTATTCTTTTACATTCCAGTATTTGGGAATGTGGTCGCCTTTAAAGACTACCATATGACCAGTAATGGTTTCATAGATAGTATTGTGAATAGTAAATGGGTCGGGTTAGATAATTTCAGATTCTTGTTTAGTTCAAAAGATGCCTTTATCATCACTCGTAATACCGTTCTCTACAATCTCGGCTTTATCTTTATCGGTTTGATTGTATCAGTGGGGATTGCCATCATCCTCAGCGAGCTCCGCTCTAAGAGAATGGTTAAAATTTTCCAAACGTCTATGTTGTTCCCTTACTTCCTGTCATGGGTTATCATCAGTTTCTTTACAGATGCCTTCCTAAACATTGACAAAGGGGTCTTCAACCATTTCCTAACATCCATTGGCATGAAGGAAGTCAACTTCTACGCTGACTTAGGCATTTGGCCATACCTTCTCCTTTTCCTAGGTATTTGGAAAGGCTTTGGATATAGCAGTGTCATGTACTATGCGACGATCATGGGAATTGACCCAACCTACTACGAAGCAGCAACAGTGGACGGAGCTAGCAAGTGGCAACGGATTCGCAACGTAACCATTCCTCAGTTGACTCCACTTGTAACTGTATTGACCATCCTTGCAGTCGGAAATATCTTCCGTGCAGACTTTGGTCTCTTCTATCAAATCCCGCATAATGCTGGTCAGCTTTACAATGTAACCAACGTTTTGGATGTATATGTCTTTAATGGTTTGACTCAGACAGCAGATATCGGTATGGCTTCAGCAGCCGGACTTTACCAATCCGTTGTCGGCTTGATACTGGTTATTCTATCAAACTTGCTTGCAAGACGAGTTGATCCAAACTCAGCTTTGTTCTAGAAAGGGGGAGAATATGGCAGAAAAGAAAATTAAAAAAGAAAAAATCGATAATGTCGGCATTCACTCCTTCAGTAAGAAAGCAGATATCTTCTTTAGTATCATCTCTGGTTTGATCGCTCTTTCTTGTATCTTGCCCTTTATCTTCGTTATCATCATTTCGGTGACAGACGAAAAGAGCATCCTCCAGTATGGATATAGCTTTTTCCCTTCAAAGTTTGGTGTAGATGGATTCCAGTTCTTAGCTCAGTTTAAAGATAAGATCCTCCAAGCGCTCTTTATCTCAGTTTTTGTAACCGTAGTCGGAACAGTGACCAACGTCTTCATTACAACCACTTATGCCTACGCCATTTCACGGACAACCTTTAAGTATCGCAGATTCTTTACGATCTTTGCTCTTCTTAGTATGTTGTTCAATGCTGGTTTGGTACCAGGTTATATCGTGGTCACTCGCCTGCTTCAACTGGGTGATACAGTTTGGGCCTTGATTGTTCCAATGCTTCTCTCACCATTTAACATCATCTTGATGCGTTCCTTCTTCAAGAAGACCATTCCAGAAGCCATTCTCGAATCTGCTCGTATTGATGGTGCCAGTGAAGCTCGGATCTTCTTCCAGATTTGTTTGCCATTGTCACTTCCAGGTATCGCAACCATTACGCTTTTGACAGCTCTTGGTTTCTGGAACGACTGGTTCAACGCCCTTCTTTACATCAAGAGTGATAACTTGTATCCATTGCAATATTTGCTTATGCAAATCCAGCAAAATATGGACTACATTGCAAAAGCAGTCGGCCTATCTGGCCAACTGGGAGTCGCTCTTCCAAAAGAAACAGGTCGTATGGCCATGGTTGTAGTTGCAACCCTTCCAATCGCGATTCTGTATCCATTCTTCCAACGCTACTTTGTTAAAGGTTTGACAATCGGTGGTGTGAAAGAATAGCACTTACTGAGAAACACCGTTTCTCCCTTCTCAACTTCATCATAGCGATTGAAGTTAAAAATTATTAAATCGTTTATAAGTTTAAAAATAAAAAAAGGAGTTTTTATCATGAAAAACTGGAAAAAATATGCTTTTGCATCTGCTAGCGTAGTCGCTTTGGCTGCTGGTCTCGCTGCTTGTGGAAACCTTACAGGTAATAACAAAAAAGCTGCGGACTCAGCTTCAGGTGAAAAAACTGTTATCAAAATGTACCAAATTGGTGACAAACCAGATAACTTGGATGAATTGCTAGAAAATGCTAACAAAATCATCGGTGAAAAAGTTGGTGCCAAATTGGATATCCAATACCTCGGATGGGGTGACTATGATAAGAAAATGTCTGTCATCACATCATCTGGTGAAAACTATGATATCGCATTTGCATCTAACTATGTCGTAAATGCTCAAAAAGGTGCCTATGCTGACTTAACAGAATTGTATAAAAAAGAAGGAGCAGAGCTTTACAAAGCACTTGACCCAGCTTACATCAAAGGGAACACTGTAAACGGTAAGATCTATGCAGTACCAGTTGCAGCTAACGTTGCATCATCTCAAAACTTTGCCTTCAACGGAACTCTTCTTGCTAAATACGGTATCGATATTTCAGGTGTCACTTCATACGAAACACTTGAACCAGTCTTGAAACAAATCAAAGAAAAAGCTCCAGACGTAGTACCATTTGCGGTTACGAAGAACTTTATTCCATCTGATAACTTTGACTACCCAGTACCAAATGGACTTCCATTTGTTATCGACCTTGAAGGAGACACTACTAAGATCGTAAACCGTTACGAAGTGCCTCGTTTCAAAGAACATTTGAAGACTCTTCACAAATTCTATGAAGAAGGATACATTCCAAAAGACGTAGCAACAAGCGACACTTCATTTGACCTTCAACAAGATACTTGGTTCGTTCGTGAAGAAACAGTAGGACCAGCTGACTACGGTAACAGCTTGCTTTCACGCGTTGCGAACAAAGACATCCAAATTAAACCAATCACTAACTTTATCAAGAAAAATCAAACAACACAAGTTGCCAACTTTGTTATCTCAAACAACTCTAAGAACAAAGAAAAATCAATGGAAGTGTTGAACCTCTTGAACACGAACCCAGAACTCTTGAACGGCCTTGTTTACGGTCCAGAAGGCAAGAACTGGGAAAAAATTGAAGGTAAAGAAAACCGTGTACGCGTCCTTGATGGCTACAAAGGAAATACTCACATGGGTGGATGGAACACTGGTAACAACTGGATTCTTTACATCAACGAAAACGTTACAGACCAACAAATCGAAGATTCTAAGAAACAATTGGCAGAAGCTAAAGAATCTCCAGCACTTGGATTCATCTTTAACACTGACAATGTGAAATCTGAAATCTCAGCAATTTCTAACACAATGCAACAATTCGATACAGCTATCAACACTGGTACTGTAGACCCAGATAAAGCTATTCCAGAATTGATGGAAAAATTGAAATCTGAAGGTGCCTACGAAAAAGTATTGAACGAAATGCAAAAACAATATGACGAATTCTTGAAAAACAAAAAATCATAAGATTGATTGATTTCGTGTATTCATTCCTAAAAATGTGATCACTGCCTTCCCTAGTTCTCTAGGGGAGGTAGTGATTTTTAGGATGTAAAAATGAAAACAGTGGTTCTGAGGGTTTATGCGATGTGATACACATACATCTATAGAGGATTTATTATGAAAAAATATCGCCTTCTTTTCAAAATGAGTGCTGTCTTCTCTTACCTATTTTTCGTATTTGGCCTTTCTCAGCTGACGCTTATTGTCCAAAACTATTGGCAATTTTCTTCCCAGATTGGCAATTTCTTCTGGATTCAAAATATCTTGAGTTTGCTATTTATCGGAGTCATGATTTGGATTCTGGTTAAGACAGGCCATGGCTATCTCTTTCGCATTCCAAGAAAAAAATGGCTTTGGTATTCGATTTTGACAGTATTAGTGGTAGTGCTCCAGATCTCTTTTAACGTTCAGACAGCTAAACATGTTCAGTCAACTGCGGAAGGTTGGGCTGTATTGATTGGTTATAGTGGGACTAACTTTGCCGAGTTAGGTATCTATATAACCCTGTTCTTTCTGACTCCACTGATGGAAGAGTTAATCTATAGAGGATTACTGCAACACGCCTTTTTTAAAGATTCGAGATTTGGTCTTGATTTGCTTCTTCCGTCTATTTTATTTGCTCTCCCTCATTTTTCAAGTCTGCCTAGTCTGTTAGATATTTTCGTTTTTACAACATCTGGAATCATCTTTGCTGGTTTGACCCGCTATACCAAGAGCATTTATCCATCTTATGCGGTGCATGTGATCAATAATATTTTCGCAACATTACCATTTTTGCTGACTTTTTTACAGAGGGTGTTTGGTTAAATACTGGATCGAGAGTTAGGAATGATAGTTTTTTAATTTAAGGAGGAAAATGAGAATGACACCATTAAAATGGTTTGCCGGAGGTAGAGAAAGGCGTTGTGAAGCGATGATCATTATTGATTATCTATTGGAAGATATAAAGGCTGCGCCTCAACTTACTCCCTTGAAAAATCAGTTAGTGATTTATCAAAAACGATTAAAGGATGATGGGACCTCTACTCCATTTATTCTGAGCCAAATGAACGTTGACATCTCACGTGTGTTGATTGATAACAAGCTGGGTTTGTCAGAAAATCAAGCTAAGCAAATCAAAAAATTGAGAGAATTATCTGCGATTCGGTATGGTTACTGATGAAGTGCAGGGGCAGGACTCTCTATATAATTTCCAGTCAAATAAATTGCATTCGTTTTCCCAAGTGGGTATACTAGTATAGTTGAATGAAAAATTCTGAAAATTTAAGAATAGAAAAGAGAACAAATCTTATGGCAAAAGATATTCGTGTCTTACTTTACTACCTTTATACTCCGATTGAAAACGCAGAACAATTTGCGGCAGATCATTTGGCTTTCTGTAAATCAATCGGCCTTAAAGGTCGTATCCTAGTCGCTGACGAGGGAATCAACGGAACCGTTTCAGGTGATTACGAAACAACTCAAAAATACATGGACTACGTTCACAGCCTCCCAGGAATGGAAGACCTCTGGTTCAAGATTGACGAAGAAAATGAACAAGCCTTCAAGAAGATGTTTGTTCGCTACAAGAAAGAAATTGTTCACCTTGGTTTGGAAGACAACGACTTTGACAACGACATCAACCCACTTGAGACAACAGGTGCATACTTGTCTCCAAAAGAGTTTAAAGAAGCCCTTCTTGACGAAGATACAGTTGTCCTTGACACACGTAACGATTATGAGTACGACCTAGGACACTTCCGTGGGGCTATCCGGCCAGACATCCGCAACTTCCGTGAGTTGCCACAATGGGTTCGTGACAACAAGGAAAAATTCATGGACAAGCGTGTCGTGGTTTACTGTACAGGTGGAGTTCGCTGTGAGAAATTCTCAGGCTGGATGGTCCGTGAAGGCTACAAAGATGTCGGCCAATTGCACGGAGGAATCGCAACTTACGGTAAAGATCCAGAAATTCAAGGTGAGCTTTGGGATGGGAAAATGTACGTCTTTGACGAGCGTATCGCAGTCGATGTCAACCATGTTAACCCAACCATCGTAGGGAAAGACTGGTTTGATGGAACACCATGTGAACGTTATGTCAACTGTGGAAATCCCTTCTGTAACCGTCGTATCCTAACATCAGAAGAAAATGAAGACAAGTATCTCCGTGGATGCTCACACGAGTGCCGTGTTCACCCACGAAACCGCTATGTTTCAGAAAATGAATTGACACAAGCAGAAGTAATCGAGCATCTAGCTGTAATCGGTGAAAGCTTGGATCAAGTCGCTACAGTATAAAGCAAACAGCCCTTAGGGGCTGTTTTTCTATGCTTTTTATCTAAAAATCTAAAATTTGTTTCTGTATCTTTCAGGAAAATAGGTTATACTATATGTAAACGATTTCAAAGGAGGCCAGTTATGGCGAAAACATTTTTTATCCCAAATAAAGAAAGCATCCTCGGACAACAGGAGATCTTGACTGCCAAGTCTATCTTGGCCTTGGTGGAGGGCTTGGAGTCACACAGTTATGATTCAGTCTATCTCCGTCAGCCGCTTAATCGTCTCGAGTATATCGAGTGTGGGATTGTAGGTCAGTCACAATTTCTCTTCAAGGTGAACTATGCGGATAGTCGAAAAGGCTATCAAGTGGTGATTCCAGACTTCCTTACCAGAGCGGACTGGGAGATTGTAGAAGCTCTCCTCCAAGCCCTATCGAGCAAGTTGGGGCAAGTGGTAGAAGGGCTAGAAGACTTTGACTTTGAAGCTTATTTCCGACAAACAGTTCAGAATTATCTAGCTGACAAAGTGGCTCGTCTAGTATACTGCCAAGGGCTCTTGTCCCCTATCTATCTCAACAAGGAATACCTCGAGAGCTTTTTGGCTGAGGATGGATTGGCACGTTTTGAAGAGCTAGTCAAGAAGGTTCAAGGCTCTGATGCCTACCTTGCCAGTGTGAAATTTTACCCAGATGCTCAAGGCAAGGTGTACGGTATCTATCACCTAGCCCAGGGAGTCAAGACGATTTTGCCAAAGGAACCCTTTGTACCGGCGCACTATACTGAGCAGCTAGCAGGCAAGGAACTTGTTTGGGAGATTGACCTAGTGGCGATTTCTGGTGATGGTTCAAAAGCCGAAGACTACGAATCCATCGCTCGCTTGGACTATGCAAGATTCCTAGAGTCACTACCAAAAGCATTTTACCAGCAATTAGATGCCAATCAACTAGAAGTACAAGCCATTTTGGGAAAAGACTTTGAAGAATTGGCAAGCATCGAGTAGGCCTTGTTTAAAAAATAGTTAGTATAAAAAATCCCTGTCATTGGTCAATGGCAGGGATTTTGGTTAAAAGAAGGTCAGGATGCGAAGGTAGTCTACTGTCAGCGCGAGCTCTGCAATGAAGAAGGGCAAGAGAATAGCGCCATCAAGTAAGACAGCTAGCAAGAATCGATAAAATGGGTCGAGGCTACTGGTCTTACTTGGCTTGCTAATCACAAAGAGATTTCCAAGGGCAAAGATGGCCATGCTTAGAAGAGTGAGGATACCAGCAAATCGTAAGCCACCAAAGAGTGCAAAGAAACTTGCTAGAGATGTTAAGACAAGCGGGATAGCAAAGAGTCGGCTGTAACGATCGCAAGCTTCTTGGAATGTGAAGTCACTCTCCTGATCCAGCACACGTCGGACAGTAAAGCCTCCCAAAATGATGGAAAAGTAAAATAGAGCGCTAGCGACCAAGATAGAAAGGCCAGCAAAGAGATCCAAAGGTGGGAGCTGGTTAGGAGAACTATTAGCAATAGAAATCATATAGCCATAGTAGAGGTGCTTGATATGATAGATACTAAAGAAAAGGTTAATCGAAGACAGCAAAGTGAGCAGGGCAAAGACACTGTAACGATGCTTTTGGTCCGTGGTCTTGCTGGTAGTTGGTTCTTGGATAGCATCCAGTAGCCAAGACCAAAATAGTGCGATTTCTTCTTTGAATCTGGCTGTTTTACGAGGGTCAATATCTGGGATATAGGGGCTTTCTAAAGCCTTGCTGAGAATACTTTTCTCTTTTACAGAGTTTTCTTGCTTGTGTTTCTCTTCAGCTTTCCCTTCTCTCTGTTCCTCGGTTTGGATTTCCCCGATTATTTCGGGAGTTTCCGCCTCATGCGTTTCCGACTCTTTAGGTGAGATAGGAGTTTCTTGGCTTGCTTGTGGTTCGGTCTCCACAGTTTCCGAAGTCTCTGGTTGGTCGGGCTGAATTTCCGATTTCATCTGAGCTGATTTCTTCTCAAGATCGGCGCTTTCAAACCATTCTTGTGTCATGGTGGAACCTCCTTTTTTATGGTCGTTTTCTATCTTTAGACTAGCAGATGAAAGCGTTTTTGTCAATGATTTCTAGATGGAGAAGAGTGCTCTTCTTTAGGTAGGTAGATATCCTGGTTGGCTTTTGCAATGAGCAGGTCCTTGACATCTGCTTTGTCTGTCTTGTAGGGGTTGGTAAGTTCATTCTCTTTTTGTCCACGATGTTCTTCTTTGGGTTTATGATAGATACCACCATGCTGAGAAGAAATTTCTAGATTGATACGGTCGGTCTCTTTCTGGGAGAGAATGAGTGTTAGAGTGGAATGGGCTTCTAGCTCAACCTTGCCGTGAACCTGGATATTCTCAGCATAGATGTGTCCCCCCTCCGTCTTGACCGGGCTATCTGTCAATTCGGTATCAAAGATATTGATGATATGAGGTGTCGTTAGTGTGCTGTTCTTGATAGAGCTTTCTGTTATCTTTAAGAGATAGCCTTTTGTTTTGATTGTCGCATTTTCAAGATTGGCTTGACGAATATTGGTTTGTCCACGATTGGCTGAGACGGTGATAGCTTGCAGCCTTCTTCCTTTAGGGAGGGAGAGAATGACTTCGTCAAAACGGTGAGAATAATTGCTGGCAATACGAAGTAGGCTTTCGATTCCTGAACCGAGAAAACGATGTTGGGAGGCTTGTTTGTCAGTGACGCTCAGTGTTTTGTCACTCATGCCAGTAGTCAGATCGTGACGACCAGACACGGAAGGATGATAGGTGATGTGGATCTTGTCATCTACCGACTCTGTGATAGTTAGGCTATGTTCCTCAAGGGTCAAATCAAGTTTTTCCACCTCACTTCCGAAGGTCACTTCTTCGATACGATTGTCATAGACGGGGTCTTTTGACATGGCAAGCAAACTTTGAATACCATTGGACTGGGCGCCTACAATGATCATGATAAAACCAAGGATTGTAGAAACCACACCAAAGATGAGAAATCCTTTTGTCAATTTACGCATGTCTATCACCTCTCTTTCCTTTTTTAAGAATCCATTGCACCAAGCGGACGATCAGGAGCCCAAAGAAACGAGCTACATAGGAGATGCCCAGTAGAACAAGAGAAGAAGCACCGATAGAAAGCAAACCGGCCCCAAAAATCAAGATAAAGGCAGATTTGGCTTCGACTAGGACACTAAAGCTCTCTACGATAAAGAGTCCGCCCAGTAGGATACCTGTCACAGAGACGGTAAAGAAGGCTAGAATGACGGAGGCGGCTGCGATAATAATACCGATGATGGCCATGAGGATGCCGATCCCGACCGGAATTCCGATAGGAGCTACTAGCAGGGCCAGGAGGGCAATGTGTAGCAGTTGACGGTCATTCTTTTGAGCAGGGGCTTCATTGACTTTTTTATCGAGAAGATCAGAGAGGACATCATGAGCCGCTTCTTTTGGTGTTCCTAGACTGGCAATGAGTTCCTCTTCGCCCTCTGAACCTGCATCGTCAAATAGTTCCTTAAAGTAGTCCATAGCTTCGATGCGGTCAGCTTCAGGCAGTTTATTGAGATAGGTTTCTAACTGAGTCAGATAGTCAGTTCTTGTCATGGCGGATACTCCCTTCTATGATGCCGTTGACGGTGTCGGTATAGAGCGTCCACTCTTCCTTTAGAGTAACGAGCTGCTCTACGCCCCGATTGGTCAAGGAGTAGTATTTGCGCATACGCCCCTGAAACTCTCTAGAGTAGGTGGTCAGAAAGCCACTGGCTTCCAATTTTTTGAGAATGGGATAGAGCGTAGATTCTTTGATATTGGCGATGAGCTTAATGGTTTGACTAATCTCATAACCATAAGAATCCCCCTGCTCCAGTACAGCCAAGATGAGAAACTCGATCAAGGCAGAGGATGTTGGGAAGTACATGGGAAACCTCCTTTATATTATATAAAAATTTTATATATACTCTTTTCAAATATATTGTATCTCAAGTTGAAAGCCCTGTCAAGAAATATGTGTAAAAATTTTACATATAAAAAAACTCCTAGTAAAAACTAGAAGTTTAAGGGATTTTATCAGCCTTTATCTAAATTTTATCGTAGATTTCTTATACTTAATTTCCTTATCTAAAAGTTTTAATAAAGGAGTCACGTACTCAGGATTCGGAAACTTAGGACCGAAAATGATCTCACCGATTTGAATGGAATTTTTTCGTTCTACATAAAGTTTACCTACTCCAGAAGTTTTATCAATTTTGATTTCCTTATTGCTAGGATCTAGGTTGGAATAGCGTAAGATACGAAGTTCGTTTTCATATTTGTAATCGACAGATTTAAATAAGTAGCGAATCTCTTCTATACACTCAGCAATAGCATCTTGATAGTTCTTCTCCGTAACTTTTGAACCACTATCTAGTTTTTTCTTTAAACTATTCAACATTTTTGCTAAATCTTCTATTTCGGACTTACTAAATAGTTCAGTTTGTTCAAGTTCTATATCTTCACCTATATTTTTAACGTAGGCTATTCTATAGAGATAATCACTATCCCCTTTTGGTACATTCTCTTTTTTTTCAGATTTCGACCTTTTTTCTTCATCTTTAACAGCTACAGTTGGTTTAATATTATTTAATTCATTTGGCGAGCCTTTTAAATCGTACGATAGAGTAGATTCTATCTTACTCATTGTCTCTACTAAGGGGATGGCCTCTTTACGCCAAGAAACATCATTGAAGGAAGTAAATCTAGAAAAATCATCTTCACGAAGTACCAGACAAACACCTTTAGCATCATCACCATACTGGGACCACATGGCCAGATCATCCGTTTTGTTTGTAAAACTCATTAAAAACCATGAGCTTGGTTCTAAGATATCTCGTCTATCTAAGCCTAATATCTTTTCTATGACGATTCCTTCCTCAGGATCATTCATATAATTTGCATTATACAAGCGAGTTTTTCCAGATACTGAAAAATCCTCCTTATCAGTCCTCTCTTGATCTAACATAATTTGGAGAGTGCTCCCCTTGGTGTAATGGCCAAATTTAAGCTCCTGATTTTTATCTTCACCTTTTAGCCCAAGGTGATACTTGATTTTTTGAACAAGTTGATAAATAGATAGCAAGTTCTTTAGTTCACTCGAGTCTTCTTTATAATGCTTTGCCCATGTTTGTAAAACAGCATATTTAGTCTTCTTTAAAAGACCTTCTCTTAGGATAAAGTTGAATAGCTTGTACTCATCACTGTCACAAACATTATCATTACTAAAAAATAAATCATCAAAATTTTGTAACATAAATTTGGAAAATTGTTCATAGAGATTTTTAATTGTCTCTGTGGTTTGAAGACGTTCACTTAGCTCTTTTTGGTGTTCAAATAAGCTTGCTAAGACCATACTATATATAAAAGCAATTTCTTCAGATTCTTGGAAGGGTTCATGTTCATGCAATTCCTTTAATTTCTTAGCAGTGGCCTCCCACTCATTCAACACAGTTTGCTCGGTTGATAAATTGAACAAAATCATAGCATACTGCAAAGCAATATCAGGCGATTCAGCTCAACAGTAGCCTCTCGTTCTTTCAATTCAGTCTGCTTGTTTGATAAATTAACCAAAATCATGGCATATAGCAAAGCAATATCATGTGCATCGTAGAATTGTTGTTGCACGACTTTTAATTTCTCAGCAGTAGTCTCTAGCTCTTTTAATTCAGTTTGCTTGGTTGATAAATAAAACAAAGTCATAGCATACCGCAACGCAATGTCTTCTGATTCAGGGTATTGTTCATAAATTGTTCTTGCCTTTTCTGCTAGAGCTTCACGGCTAGCCTTATCTGTCGCCTTGGCTGATAAGTTAAGGAGCTTATTTAACTCTGCTAAACTCTCTTCCAAATTGTATTTCTGTTCATTCATTCTGTACACCTCATTTAAAATAGTAGCTATCTTATGAACTAATGTATTTTTCCTATGACAATTAGTTTCTATACATCTTATTATATCAAAAATGCCATCTTTCTGCTAACAGATGGATGGTGCTTCTTGTTGGTATAAGCACCAAAAAAGCCAGACAGTGTCTGGCTTTGCATTGTTTATATCTGAGAAGTATTTTAGAAAAATTAAAGAATCTTATCCGCCCGATCCACCATAAAGAGTGAGACGGTCATGATGATATCGATGACTAGAAGGGCAAGGACAGCTGGGATCCAAGATTGGAAAAGTTCAAAACTATAACCAAACAAGGTAGGGCCAAAGGCCGCCAAGATGTAGCCTCCTGTTTGCGCTAGTCCTGATAGCTGAGCTGTATTTTCAGGAGAACTGGTTTTAAGAGAAAAGCAAACCATGAGGTAGGGGAAGAGGGCACTGCAGGCCGTTCCAATCAAGAGATGGACGACTAACCAGTAGAGGAAATTATTGGCTGGATACAAGAGCATGGCAATTCCCATCATACCAGCGATAGAGATAGTTGCCAGCATGATTCGACGATGACCATCTGACAGACGAGTGGTCAGACTTGGAACAGTCATTGAAAAAGGAATGCTGATCAGTGAGAAAATAGAAGCGAGGAGAGCCGCATCGCTATTAGAAATACCAGCACTAACAGCCATAGTTGGCAACCAAGTCATACTTGTATAAAAGAACAAGGACTGAAGCCCCCCAAAGATAATGATAGCCCAGACATCTTTACTTTTTAGAATATTCTCTTTGACTTGCTTTTCTTTTTGGCTTTCTAGGTGGTGGTTGTGGCGATGATTTGGCAACCAGACTAGCAGAGTGATCAAGCAGAGAAAGCTTAGAACGAGGATGAGGCCCTTCCAAGAACTAGCTTGGGTGATAGGGACCGAAAGATAAGAAGCAATAGCTGTGGAAATCCCCATAGAAGTGACATAGAGTGTCGTTAGGAAGCTAATCTTTTGAGGCTGATTTGCCTGGATCATACTTGGGAGGAGTACATTGAAGATCGCAATGCTTGCTCCGATGATCAGAGTTCCTAGATAGAGAAGGGGAAGATTAAAGATACGAACGACAGAGCCAACAGTTAAGAGGAGGAGACAGTAAGTAAAGAGATGTTCCAATCCGATTTTTTGTGCCAAGCGGCTTGCAAAAGCAGAGAAAAGAGCGAACATCAAGAGAGGGAGACTGGTTAAAATCCCAAGAGAACTGACCTCGACTCCTAGCCCCTGAGCAATGTCTCCTAAAATAGTTGGAAGAGCAGTAAAGGGAGAGCGTAAAACGGTCCCGATTAAGACAATTCCTAGAACAAAAAAGAGCGATTGTTTTTTCATAAAAACCTCGATAAGATGATTTTAATAACAGCTTATTTTAAGGTTTTTTCCTTATAATGTCAAGTAATGACAGCCAAGACAGTTCAATCAATGGAAGTGAAAATAAAGTGAAAAGAGACAGATTTCTTTACTAGAATTTTCCTTGATTTGATATAAAAATAGGAAACTAGGAAATTTTGTGATAAAATAGTGGAAGGAAATCTATATATTGGAGAAAAACTGTGTCTGAAAAGCAAAAAATTAGCGTCTTGATGTCGGTCTATGTGAAGGAAAATCCGACATTTTTGAGAGATGCCATCAAAAGTGTTCAAAACCAGACCTTAAAGCCGAGTGAGCTTGTTCTCGTAGAGGATGGGCCTCTCACACCAGAACTCTATCAGGTGCTAGATGAAGTGGAAGCTCAGTCAGAAATTCCAGTTAAGCGTTGCCCCTTAGAAGAAAATCAAGGTTTAGGTTTGGCTCTTCGATACGGTGTTTTACAGTGTCAGTACGATATCATTGCTCGTATGGATACAGATGATATAGCGGTATCTGACCGCTTTGAAAAGCAAGTCCAACTAATGGAACAGGAAAATCTGGATCTCTTAGGTGGGCATATCGCAGAGTTCATTGACAATCCAGATGAGATTGTGTCTTATCGTCGTGTTCCAACTCAGCACGCAGACATTGTGGCTTATCAGAGAATGAGAAGCGCCTTTAACCATATGACAGTCATGTTCAAAAAGGACATGGTCCTCAAGGCGGGTAACTACGAAGATGGCCTTTACATGGAGGATGACCTCCTTTGGCTCAATATGATTGCGGCAGGTGCCAAGACAGGGAACCTGGATCAAATCTTGTGTAAGGTTCGTGTCGGTGCAGGGATGTTTGAGCGTCGAGGTGGCTTGCGTTACCTTAAACTCTATCGTCAAGCTCGCCAACGGATGCTTGAGCGAGGGCAAATTTCTTACATGGATTATGCTAAAAGTGTAGCCATTCAGGCAATTGTTGCACTTTGTCCAGGCTTTGTACGTCAGTTTATCTTCGTCAAACTTTTAAGAAAGAGAAAGTAAGCCCCGATAGACTGAATGATTCAGGTTATCATAACAACAGTATCATCTGACTCTTTTAAGGGGGAGTAAATTCCTATGAATAAAAAACTAACAGATTATGTGATTGATCTGGTTGAAATTTTAAATAAACAGCAAAAACAAGTATTTTGGGGGATATTCGATATTCTAAGCATGGTGGTTTCCATCATCGTATCTTATATCTTGTTTTATGGCCTTATAAATCCTGCGCCTGTAGATTATGTAATCTACACTCTTTTAGCCTTCCTCCTTTATCAAATCATGATTGCATTTTGGGGGCTAAATGCTAGTATCAGTCGTTATAGCAAGATTACGGATTTCATGAAAATCTTTTTCGGAGTGATGCTCAGCAGTGTTCTTTCTTATGGAATCTGCTATGCCTTCCTTCCATTGTTTTCTATCCGTTTCATCGTACTCTTCATTTTGTTGAGTACCTTCCTCATCTTGCTTCCTCGTATCACTTGGCAGTTGATTTATTCTAAACGTAAAAAAGGTAGTGGAGATGGAGAACACCGTCGGACCTTCTTGATTGGTGCTGGTGATGGTGGTGCCCTCTTTATGAACAGCTACCAACACCCAACTAGCGACCTTGAGCTAGTGGGGATATTGGATAATGATGAAAAGAAAAAGGGACAAAAACTAGGTGGAATCCCAGTATTGGGCTCTTATGATAATCTACCTGAATTAGCTAAACGCCACCAGATCGAGCGTGTCATCGTAGCCATCCCTTCGCTTGACCCATCAGAGTACGAACGCATCTTACAGATGTGTAATAAGCTAGGCGTCAAATGTTACAAGATGCCTAAGGTTGAGACAGTCGTTCAAGGGCTCCATCAACCAGGTAGTGGTTTCCAGAAAATTGATATCACAGACCTTTTGGGCCGTCAGGAGATTCGTCTTGACGAATCGCGTCTAGGTACGGAGATTACAGGCAAGACCATCTTGGTGACAGGAGCTGGTGGTTCGATTGGTTCGGAGATTTGTCGCCAGGTTAGTCGCTTCAATCCCGAGCGTATTGTCTTGCTTGGACATGGTGAAAACTCAATCTATCTCGTTTATCATGAATTGATCCGTACGTTCCAAGGGATTGATTATGTTCCTGTTATTGCAGATATTCAGGACTATGACCGTCTCTTGCAGGTGTTTGAGCAGTACAAACCAGCTATCGTTTACCATGCTGCAGCCCACAAACACGTTCCAATGATGGAGCGCAATCCAAAAGAAGCCTTCAAGAACAATATCCTCGGGACTTACAATGTTGCTAAGGCTGTTGATGAGGCCAAAGTGCCTAAGATGGTCATGATTTCGACTGACAAGGCGGTCAATCCACCCAATGTTATGGGTGCCACTAAGCGCGTGGCAGAATTGATTGTCACTGGTTTTAACCAACGTAGCAAATCAACCTACTGTGCAGTCCGTTTTGGAAATGTTCTGGGTAGTCGTGGTAGCGTGATTCCTGTCTTTGAACGTCAGATTGCTGAAGGCGGTCCTGTAACAGTAACAGACTTCCGAATGACACGTTACTTTATGACCATTCCAGAGGCTAGCCGTCTAGTAATCCATGCTGGGGCTTATGCCAAGGACGGAGAAGTCTTTATCCTCGATATGGGTAAACCAGTTAAGATCTATGACTTGGCTAAGAAAATGGTCCTTCTAAGCGGGCACACAGAAAGTGAAATTCCAATCGTTGAGGTCGGTATCCGCCCAGGGGAAAAACTCTATGAAGAACTCTTGGTTTCGACCGAATTGGTTGATAACCAAGTCATGGACAAGATTTTCGTTGGTAAGGTAAATGTCATGCCGCTAGAAGCCATCGATCAAAAGATTGAAGAGTTCCGTTCACTCAGCGGAGATGAGCTCAAAGAAGCGATTATTTCCTTTGCGAATGAGACAACTCATGCTGAGTAAGAGTGTCCAACTACCTTCATAATGAAACAACTATCGCCAGTTTTCTGAGAGAATCAGAAAGCTGGTTTTTATAAATAGAGAGTAGAGAACATCGGATCTTTCAAAGGTTTAATAAGCGCAACTATTCAAGGGACGATGTTATGTGATCTATCAGGAGAGTGATTTCAGACAATCTAAAAACTACCTCTTTTTTAAGCTGGTAACATAACTTTGCGAAATAAGTATTAAAATCAAAAGGAGATTTTTTGTATGCTGAGTGCTATTAGGAGTTTTTTCAAAGGCTATGCAAATTTTTCTGGTCGTTCCACACGTCCAGAATTTTGGTGGGTTTGGCTACTAAATATGGTGATTTTCTTGCCCGCCTACTACTCACTTTTTACTGGAGTAGAATCTGATAAAGCCATCAGGAATATTGCGGTCTTCAGTATGTGTATTATTTTGTTTATAGTAGAGTTTGTTCCTCTACTAGCACTGATAGTACGTCGCTTACGAGATGTAGGTATCCATTGGGCCTATATCTTTATTGTATTTGTTCCTTTAGGTGCAGTAACACTGCTTGTTATGCTCGCTATGCCAAGTCAACGATTTGTAGAAAAAGTGATAGAAAATAGTGAAAAAGATAAAGATAAAGAGAATACGGAAGACTCTCGGTTTGAAGAAATGGTACGAAAATATTAAGATATTTCTACTCTATTTAAAAACGTCTAGGTCGCTTCGCAGCAAATAATCCCTTCAGGACTTGTACTTCTTTTTAGCGGCTATTCTCATGTTGCCTTCTATCGCCGTGACTGTTCGTCGCTTACGGGATGCTGGTTTCCACTGGGCCTTTATCTTCATTGCTTTGGTTCCTATCGTTGGACCGATTGCGCTTATTGTGATGCTTACTTGGCCAAGTAAGAAGGATGAAGATACAGATACTGAAGAACAGGATCAAATTACTGCTTAAGCAAGGAGTTGATTCCTTCTGATAGCAACAACATATACAAAAAATACTCCTCAACCTAGTTCACTAGTGTTAGGAGTATTTTTGTATGGTTAGAGCTGGCTAATGATATCGTCAATGGTATGGGCAATCCAGTCAGGTTGATAGCTGAGTAAATCAGCTTCTTCTCCAAATCCCCAAGTAACAGCAAACTTTTTAATGCCAGTTTCTTGGGCTCCGATCATATCAAACTTGGTGTCCCCGATGATGAGGACTTGGTCTGCAATGAGTTGATGCGTTTGCAAAGCATAACGGATAACATCCGCCTTATGAGGTGTTTCAGGACTGGAACCATAAATGCCATCAAAGAAATGATGGATTCCTAGATTTTTAGTCATATCATGAGCAGTAGGAGTATTCTTTGTTGTAGTGATGTAGAGAGGGTAGCTTTGTGAAAGTTCTTGGAGTAATTCCGTTATTCGGGGGAAGAGTTGGGCTTCGTGAATCCCTTTTTCCTTGTAGTAAGAGCGGTATATCTGCACCGCCTCCGAGATTTGCTCCTTGGGAAGACATGTTGCAAAACTACTTTCAAGGGGTGGTCCCATGAAACCACGAATGGTTTTGGCATCAGGGCTTGGAACTCCTAGCTCTTTAAAGGTATGGGTAAAGGCATTGTGAATCCCGATGGAACTGTCAACCAGAGTTCCGTCTAGATCAAAAAAGACTGCTGAGATAGAGGGCATAGTTTCTCCTAATAGATAAATTTATTCTCCAAAGATTTCTTTTTGTAGGCGACGACCAGTAGGTGTAGCGGCGAGTCCACCCTCAGCCGTTTCACGAAAGGCAGTTGGAAGGCTTGATCCGACTTGGTACATGGCATCGATGACTTCGTCAACAGGGATCTTAGACTCGATACCTGCCAAGGCCATGTCTGCTGCGATAAAGGCAAAGCTGGCTCCCATGGCATTGCGCTTGACACAGGGAACTTCAACCAAACCAGCGACGGGGTCGCAGATAAGGCCTAGCATATTTTTAATGACAAAGGCGATGGCTTGACTAGCCTGATAGGGGGTTCCACCTGCAGCCAAGGTCAAGGCTGCGGCACTCATGGCAGAGGCAGATCCAACCTCGGCCTGACAGCCACCTTCAGCGCCTGAGATAGAGGCATTGTTTGCGATGACTAGTCCAAAGGCACCAGCAGCAAAGAGGAAATCCAGCTGTTCTTCGTGGCTAAGGTCTAATTTTTGGATAGCAGCAGTGAGAACGGCTGGCAGACAGCCAGCACTTCCTGCGGTTGGAGTGGCGCAGACCAAGCCCATCTTCGCATTGTGTTCATTGACCGCGATGGCATTACGGGCTGCTGATAGGATGGTAAAGTCAGACAAGGCCTTGCCACTTTTGAGATGGCGGTCTAGTTTGGCCGCGTCTCCACCCGTTAAGCCACTACGGGATTTATTTTCACTGAGACCGAGCTCGACAGAGGCTTTCATGACTTCTAGATTGCGTTCCATGAGGAGGAGAACTTCTGGCCGTTCTCGACCGGTTAGTTGATATTCTGTCGCAATCATGAGTTCTGCGACATTTCCTTGGAAGTCTAGATCTGCTTGCTCAACCAATTCTTTGATAGAATAAAACATGTTTCCTCCTACTTAAAGAAATTGACATTGTGGAGATGAGGGATTTTTCGGATTTCTTCAATCGCCTCTTCGCAACTTCGACTATCAACTTCGATAATCATAATGGCTTTTTCTCCAGCTTTTTCTCGAGTCACATTCATCTGCGCGATGTTGATATCGAAACGAGAGAGGGCTTCAGTAACATGGGCAATCATACCTGGAACATCTTGATGCACGATGATGATGGTCGGTGTGTTCATGTTGAGAGAGACAGCAAAGCCGTTAAGTTCCGTAACTTGGATATTTCCTCCACCGATGGAAATTCCTGTCACACTAATGGATTTGTGTTCATTCTTCACAGTAATTTTAGTGGTATTAGGATGAGGGGCATTGCTGTCTTTCTGAATGGTCCAGACAATCTTGATACCACGTTTATGGGCAATCTCTAGGCTATTTGGAATATCAGGATCATCCGTATCCATACCTAATATACCAGCGACGAGAGCAAGGTCCGTTCCATGACCACGGTAGGTTTTGGCAAATGAGTTAAATAATTGGAATTCGACTTCTGTCGGCGTATCATCAAAGATGGAAGAGACGATTTTTCCGATACGAACAGCTCCAGCAGTATGGCTACTTGATGGGCCAATCATGACAGGTCCGATAATGTCAAAGACAGATTGAAAACGAAGTGAGTGCATCTGTTTCCCCTTACAAAGATTCTTATATCTATTATATCAAAGAATGGACCACTGCGCTTATTTCCCTTATCAAAAGCTTAAAATGATTAAAGATAGTATAAAATAAGGTCTTTTGTGACAAAAACCTCCTTAAAACGGTAAATATAAAACATTTTTGTAATATTTCTACATAAAACCGTCAAGAAACGGTAACATTCGAGGAGTAAAATAGTATCATAGATAAAAAGGAGAATTTTTAGATATGACATTAACAACTAAAAAAATCAAAACAACTTTTGCAGGATTAGCAGCCTTGCTTGCTTTCTTTGCACCAGCCCTTGCGTCTGCCCAAGAAACTGTAACTTACACAGTTAAATCAGGTGATACTCTTTCAGAAATCGCTGAGAAGTACAACACAACTGTTGAAAAATTGGCAGCAAAAAACAACATCAAAGATATTCATCTTATCTATGTTGACCAAGTTTTGGTTATCGAAGGAACAGCTCCATCGACAGCAACTGCAACCGCTGCAGCTTCAGCAACAACTTATGAAGCCCCAGCAACTGCGGAAGAAATTGCAGAAGAAGCAACTGAAACAACTGCAACAACAACTTATGAAGCCCCAGCTGCACCTGCAGCTCCAGCAGCAGAAAGCAACACTGCAGCAACTTCTACTGTAAGTGGTTCTGAAGCAGAAGCCAAAGAATGGATCGCTCAAAAAGAATCAGGTGGTAGCTACACTGCTACAAACGGACGTTACATCGGACGTTACCAATTGACAGATTCATACTTGAACGGTGACTACTCAGCTGAAAACCAAGAACGTGTAGCAGATGCCTACGTTGCAGGACGTTACGGTTCATGGACAGCTGCCAAGAACTTCTGGCTTAACAACGGTTGGTATTAAGAACTAGCTAACAGAAAAATATGTAAAAGTCGAGGAAATCCCTCGACTTTTTTATATTTCCTTTGGTTGATGATAGGTCTCTACTTCTTTTTTGAGATGAGATAGCATGGAGGTTTCATCGGTTAGTTCCAGAAGGGAGAAACCTTTTTGGATAAGTTTAGAATCATCCGTACAAATCCCAATACGGACATAGCAGATAGCAAGCCTATCGTAGCTTTTCTTGTTCTTGGCATCTTCTAGTAAAGTATAGCATATTTGTTTACACATATTTCTATCTTGATTGTATAAGTAAATGGTGGAGAGGTTGAGTAGGATTGCCATTCGCAAGTCATATAAATGTTGATAGTTTTTATAGACTTCTAAGCGTTGCAAGATTTTTCCAGTGATGAGATGGATATGTTCTATAGGAAAGGTAAAGAGAATGGTATTGAGAATTTTTAAGTCATTCTCGTACCAAGTGTCCTGCTTTTCTATCTTCTTCCATAGCTTCTTTACAGTATTGTTAACTTCGATTGACAGTTTTTTAGTCCCATTTTGGCGAATATAGATAACAATTTCTAGCATATCTCGTATCTCTTTGATGGGGAGGTCGTGGTGAGTTTTGAGGTAGTCTTGACATTTTTGAAATAGTTTTTCGAGTTCACTAGTCCCTAGGATTGAGCTCGTATTGAGATAGGTTTGCATAATTTCTGTGCGTTGACTTGGTTGATAAAGTTGACAGATATATTCAAACTCTTCAAAACTCATATTGACTTGTCGGAGAAGAAACTCCATATTTTCATATTTAGGAGTTGTTTTTCCACTTTCGATTTTTGATAGGCTGGTTCTTGAAAGGACGCTACCACAGACATCTTCTTGGGTTAATCCTTTTGACTCACGTATTTCTTTATAAACACTTCCAAAATCGTAGCGCATGATCTCCTCCTTGTTCGTGAAAAAAGTTAACAGAAAATAGAAACTGATTAAAAATATTGTATCATAGTAGTATAAAAAGTAAAAAAGAAATCTAAAATAAATTTGTGAAAAAAGGGAATAAATTCTACGACTAAGATGATAAAGTACTAAGGAGGTACTTTTATGAAAAAAATCAGTAATTTCTGTATGTTACTCCTGCTTCTGTGTACCACTTTTTTTGTTTTTAATGTAAACTACACACGAGAAGTGGTTCGGATTCAGGAAATGGGAAAAACAGCGGGTTCTTTGGATGTATATTTGAAAGATGTTAACGAACCTGCAGTATCTGTTCTTCGATTTTTTGAGGATGTATCAAAGGAATACAAGGTCTCCATTATCAAAACAGACAGTGGTGATGAGGTGGTCAAGTCTGGTGTTTTTGATAAAGATACCTTCCCCTACCAAGAGTTTGGGATTTCTTCTCTTGATTTTACTACAGATGGTGAGGGAGTTTACAGTAATAAAGAAATTTCCAATAAACTTGGTACGATTCCGACTTTTCTAAAAGCCAAGCCTTTTCAGCTTATGACTTTTCAAACCTATATCAAGGACACATCTCGTAGTTTAAATGGTCGCTATACGATAACTTCTACACAAGAGATGGACAAGGATAGGATTGTACAGAAATGGAGCGATTTTTTCAAGATAGACCAGGCTACCTTGCTAGAACCGACCTACAAAAGTGCAGTGGAAGTCATAAATCGAGATTTGCTTTTATCTGCCATTGTTTTTGTCTTGGCTATTTTACTTCTTGTGTTAGTGACAGTGTATCAACCGATGATGGAGATGAAAAGAGTTGGGGTACAAAAATTACTTGGTTTTCAAGATAGGGCTGTTTTAGCTGATGTTGTGAAAGGCAACCTCTACCTCCTCCTAGGTGGGGCGCTTGTGATCAATCTAGGAGTGTGTTTCTTGCTTGATTACAAGCCAAAAGATTTGTTCCCAATGTTATGGTTGTCGCATTTTTTGCTTTTGCAACTTTATCTCTTTATCAGTTGGTTGACCTATCTCTTAATCCAAAAAATGACAATCAGCTCTCTGCTGAAAAGTTTTTCATCTTTCAAATTTGGTTTACTCTTTAATTATTTGATGAAAATTGGAACTACCATTTTACTGACAGTCTTGCTAGTTGGGGTAGGAAAAAGTTTGGAGCAAGAAAACAAAGAGTTGGATTACCAGAAACAGTGGATCAGTCAAGGAAATTATCTGACCTTGGAAACTTTCCAACTCAATGATAACCTGTGGCAAGAGCAGTTGGCAGGCTCAGGGCAAGCAGTGGATTATTTCTATCGATTTTATCAGGATTTGGTAGAAAAAACGCAGGCGGGCTATGTGCAAAGTAGCAGTCTTCCTGTAAAAAATTTTGTCAAATTAGAACAGATTCAGCAATATCAGTTAACCGATATGGTGGATGTTTACTATGCCAATCGCAATTTTCTAAAGAGCAAGGGATTCAAGTTACCCGATACCGGCACTAAAAAAGTTATTTTGATGCCAGCAAGTACGAAAGGTGAAGAAGATAAAAATCAGCTCTTGGGGAAATTAATTGCCTATCTTTCTATGAAGTATGAAGAGCAGCAAAAACGAACGATAGAGGAGATGGATATCGAGATTGCTTACTATGAAGGTGATTGGTCATTCTTCCCTTATAACGAGAAGCGAAAGGAAAATCTCTACAATCCAATTATTAGCTTGGTCAATGATTCCGATATGATGTGGGATGAAAAAGCTTCCCTTTCAACAACAGGTTTAAATAATCCCATTAAAATCGAAAATACAGCTCAACATCAAAAAGAGGTGACAGCGTTAGTTGAGAAATTATCAGATGGGAATTATTTAAAATTTTCATCTATTCAAGTCATTCAACAAGATAAAGTAGATTCTTATCGAGATGCTGTTCGGAATTTCAATATACTCTTTGCTTTGGTTGGTCTTCTTAGTATGATGATTTCCTACTTCTTACTAGTAACAACTTTCTTGTTGAAGCGAACAGATATTATCACCAAGAAGTTTATGGGCTGGAAATTGATAGATCGGTATCGCTCCTTGCTGGGTCTTCTATTAGCTGTTTATAGCCTTCCTTTTATGGTTTTGCTATTCTTTACACAGGCACTTTTCCCGCTCCTACTTTTTGCAGGATTTACAGGCTTAGATATCCTGTTTGTGCTTTTCTTGGGTTCTAAGATGGAAAAACGAAATGTAGTGCAGTTATTGAAAGGGGACATCTTATGATAAAGTTGGAAAATGTTACGAAAACCATTGGGAAAAAAGTTATTCTGGAGAACTTATCTCTAAAAATTAACCAAGGAGATTTAGTTGCCATTGTTGGAAAAAGTGGCAGTGGCAAGTCAACCTTGTTAAATCTCTTGGGTTTGATAGATGGCGATTACAGTGGACATTATGAAATTTTCGGTCAGCAAAATGTACCTGTCAATTCTGTTAAGTCGCAAGCGATTATCCGCGAACATATCTCCTATCTGTTTCAAAATTTTGCTCTGATTGACACTGAAACGGTAGAGTATAATCTCATGCTTGCTCTAAAGTATGTAAAATTATCCAAGAAGGACAAAGTCAAAAAGATAGAAGAAATTTTAGAGAGAGTGGGGTTGCCATCAACTCTACATCAAAAGGTTTCAGAGTTATCTGGAGGGGAACAGCAACGAATTGCAGTTGCTAGAGCCATTCTAAAACCCAGCCAGCTCCTGTTAGCAGATGAACCAACTGGTTCTCTAGACCCTGAAAATCGAGATTTGGTTTTGAACTTTCTTTTAGATATGAACAAGGAAGGGAAAACGGTCATTATCGTTACCCACGATGCTTATGTAGCTCAACAATGCCATCGAGTTATTGAATTGTGAAAGAGAATGTGGCGAGTTCATTGATTTCTTCATCTTACCTGTAATTGGGCAATTGTATTTTTAAAATTCAAATAGTATAAATAAGCTTATTATATGTAAAAATATATCATATAATAAGCTTTTTCTTGATTAAAATGAAATAAAATACAGTTTTCTCTTGACAAACGAAAACGAGAGGAGTATTATTTATACAAAAATAAAGTATAAAAATAAAAGGAGGATCTTCTATGAATAAAGTGAAGAAGGTGTTGATGACGATGTTTGGTTTGCTTATGTTTCCCTTATTATTTGCTTGTAGTAACACTCAATCCCAAGGTGTTGAAGCCATTAAGGCTAAAGGAAAATTGGTGGTGGCCCTAAATCCAGAGTTTGCTCCATTCGAATACCAGAAATTGGTTGATGGGAAAAATCAGATTGTAGGTTCAGATGTTGAACTAGCCAAAGCCATCGCAAAGGAACTAGGTGTAGAAGTGGAGTTCTCTCCAATGAGTTTTGATAATGTACTGGCTAGTCTTGATTCAGGCAAGGCGGATCTTGCCATATCAGGTGTTTCTAAAACGGAAGAGAGAAGTCAAGTTTACGATTTTTCAATTCCCTACTACACTTCGAAAAATAAGGTTATCGTAAGAAAATCTGAATTATCGAATTACCAATCAGTCAAGGATTTGGCTCAGAAAAAGGTTGGAGCGCAGAAAGGTTCTATCCAGGAAACTCTGGCTAAAGAAACCTTGCAGGATTCTTCTCTCGTTTCACTTCCTAAAAATGGAAATTTGATAACAGATTTAAAATCAGGGCAACTGGATGTGGTTATCTTTGAGGAACCAGTGGCAAAAGGATTTGTAGAGAATAATCCAGACCTAGCCATCGCTGAGTTTGATTTTGACAATGATAAAGAAGATTCCTACGCTGTTGCGATGAAAAAAGACAGTAAAGAATTAAAAGAGGCGGTTGACAAAACCATCCAGAAGTTGAAGGATTCTGGGGAGTTGGACAAATTGATTGACGATGCTTTTAAAGCCTCTATCGAAAAATAGAAAGAAGGAAGAGAAATGAGTAAGGAAAAAGTTATTTTAGCCTATTCAGGTGGATTGGATACATCGGTTGCTATTACATGGTTAAAAAAAGACTATGATGTAATCGCTGTTTGTATGGATGTGGGTGAAGGAAAAGATTTGGAGTTCATCCATGATAAAGCTCTCAAGGTTGGGGCTGTAGAGTCTTATGTCATTGATGTTAAGGAAGAATTTGCTAATGACTATGTTTTAGTGGCTCTTCAGGCTCATGCCTACTATGAACAAAAGTACCCCTTAGTATCTGCTCTGAGTCGTCCTCTTATTTCAAAAAAACTCGTTGAAATAGCTCATCAGACGGGAGCAACCACAATTGCCCACGGTTGTACAGGTAAGGGAAACGACCAAGTTCGGTTTGAAGTCTCTATTGCAGCTTTGGATCCCAATCTAAAGGTAGTTGCGCCTGTTCGTGAGTGGAAATGGTCTCGTGAAGAAGAAATCCAATATGCCAAAGAAAATGGCGTCCCAGTTCCTGCTGACCTTGACAATCCTTACTCTGTCGATCAAAATCTTTGGGGACGTGCAAATGAATGTGGTGTTTTGGAAAATCCTTGGAACCAAGCGCCAGAAGAAGCATTTGGAATCACATCTTCTCCAGAAGAGGCGCCAGACAGTCCAGAATTTATTGACATTGAGTTTAGCTGCGGGGTGCCCATCTCCCTCAATGGTGAGAAGATGAAAGTGGCGGCTTTGATTCAAAAGCTAAATGAAATTGCGGGTAAACACGGTGTCGGTCGTATTGACCATGTGGAAAATCGCCTAGTCGGTATTAAGTCAAGAGAGATTTATGAGTGCCCAGGTGCTATGACTTTATTGGCAGCTCATAAGGAAATTGAAGACTTGACTCTTGTGAGAGAAGTGGCTCATTTCAAACCCATTATCGAAAATGAGTTGTCCAATCTCATCTATAATGCCTTGTGGTTTAGCCCAGCAACTCAGGCTTTGATTGCCTATATCAAGGAGACACAGAAAGTTGTCAATGGAACTGCAAAAGTTAAACTCTATAAGGGAAACGCTCAGGTAGTAGCGCGGAAATCTCCAAATTCTCTTTATGATGAAAATTTGGCGACTTATACTAGTGCGGATACTTTTGACCAAGATGCGGCTGTTGGATTTATCAAGCTTTGGGGGCTTCCGACTAAGGTTTATTCAGAAGTTCAGAAAAATGTTGAGTAGTGATGCGATAGAAAGGGACGACAGGATATGTCGAAAAATACAAAATTATGGGGTGGTCGATTTGAAGGCACTGTGGAAGAGTGGGTAGAACAGTTCGGTGCGAGTATTTCCTTTGACCACCAGCTGGCAAAATTTGATTTGATGGGCTCCCTAGCTCATGTTCAAATGCTAGGACAGACTGGCATTTTGAGCTTGGAAGAGGCAGAGCAGATCCAAGATGGTTTGAAAGCTTTGTTGCGAGATTTAGAGGCAGGAGAGCTTCATTTTGATATTGCAAATGAAGATATTCATATGAATATGGAAGTGTTGCTGACAGAGAAAATCGGTCCTCTGGCTGGGAAACTACACACAGCTCGTTCTCGGAATGACCAAGTCGCAACGGATATGCACTTATATCTAAAGGAGCAGCTTGGCCATGTCTTGGATAAGTTGGCGAATCTGAACAGTGTTTTGCTGGATTTGGCTGAAAAACATGTAGAAACCATCATGCCAGGCTATACTCATTTGCAGCACGCCCAACCGATTAGTTTTGCCCACCATCTCATGGCTTATTACAATATGTTTCAAAGGGATAGCGAGCGCTTTGCATTTAACTTGAAACATACGGACCTATCTCCACTGGGGGCGGCTGCATTGGCGGGGACAACTTTTCCAATCAATCGTCAATTATCGAGTGATTTACTGGGTTTCCAACAACCCTATACCAATTCCTTGGACGCAGTGAGTGACCGTGATTTTATCTTAGAATTTCTGTCAAATGCCAGCATTTTGATGATGCATATGAGTCGTTTTTGTGAGGAAATCATCAATTGGTGCAGTTTTGAGTATCAGTACATTAGCTTGTCTGATAGCTTTTCAACGGGTTCGTCTATCATGCCCCAGAAGAAAAATCCTGATATGGCCGAATTGATTCGAGGGAAGACAGGACGGATTTACGGGAACTTACTTGGACTATTGACCGTTATGAAGTCTTTGCCTCTGGCCTATAATAAGGATTTGCAAGAGGACAAGGAAGGCATGTTTGATACAGTAGAAACGATTTTAAATTCTCTGGATGTGCTGGCAGGTATGCTATCGAGCATGCAGGTTAATAAGGCCAAAATGCAGCAATCTATAGAGAATGATTTTTCGAATGCGACCGAACTGGCAGATTATTTGGCTGAAAAAGGACTCCCTTTTAGAGAAGCGCATGAAATAGTAGGGAAATTGGTTCTAGACTCTATCAAGCATGGTAAAAATATCCAAGATTGGGATTTGGAGGAGTTGCAAGTCTACCATCCCTTGATTGAAGAGGATATTTATATCTACTTGCGCCCAGCAACCGCTGTTCAGAGACGGAATTCCTTAGGAGGAACCGGCTTTGAGCAAGTGAAATACCAGATAGAACAAGCGAAGAAAGAACTTAAAGGGGAAAATTGATTCGTTTGCAAAGTAAGAAAGAGAGGTTGAGATGATTTATCAGCCTCTTTCTTGTCTTCTACAACTAAGCGTGTTATAATGAATACTGCTCAAGCGACCTTCAATCGTTAAAGCACACACGACCTTCAATCGTGAACTAGTCATTTCGTTTATCTTTTATTACGTCGTTAACTCGTCTTACCTAACTTGAGTTATGCCTGCGACTCGTTGCCTAGTCCTAAAAGCAAACGAAAAGACTATACTCGAAGAAATTCTATTGAAAGTCATAATAAATAGAATTTTGAGGGTATGAATAAACGAATAGATGGGAGACTTACCATGAGTGATAACTCTAAAACACGTGTTGTCGTGGGGATGAGTGGTGGTGTTGATTCGTCGGTGACGGCTCTCTTGCTCAATGAGCAGGGCTACGATGTGATTGGTATCTTCATGAAGAACTGGGATGACACAGATGAAAACGGCGTCTGTACGGCGACCGAAGATTACAAGGATGTGGCTGCGGTGGCAGACCAGATCGGCATTCCTTACTACTCTGTCAATTTTGAAAAAGAGTATTGGGACCGCGTTTTTGAGTATTTCCTAGCGGAATACCGTGCAGGGCGCACGCCAAATCCAGATGTTATGTGCAACAAGGAAATCAAGTTCAAGGCCTTTCTGGACTATGCCATGACCTTAGGGGCAGACTATGTAGCGACGGGGCATTATGCTCGAGTGGCGCGTGATGAGGATGGTATCGTTCACATGCTTCGTGGCGTGGACAATGGCAAGGACCAGACCTATTTCCTCAGTCAACTTTCGCAAGAACAACTCCAAAAAACCATGTTCCCATTGGGACATTTGGAAAAGCCTGAAGTTCGCAGACTCGCAGAAGAGGCAGGCCTTGCGACTGCTAAGAAGAAAGACTCGACAGGGATTTGCTTTATCGGGGAAAAGAACTTTAAAGAATTTCTCAGCAACTATCTACCAGCCCAGCCAGGTCGTATGATGACTGTGGATGGACGCGATATGGGCGAGCATGCAGGTCTGATGTATTATACAATCGGTCAGCGTGGCGGACTTGGTATCGGTGGCCAACACGGCGGTGACAATGCTCCTTGGTTCGTTGTTGGAAAAGACCTAAACAAGAACATCCTCTATGTCGGCCAAGGTTTCTACCATGATTCGCTTATGTCAACCAGCCTAGAAGCCAGTCAAGTTCATTTTACTCGTGAGATGCCAGAGGAGTTTACGCTAGAATGTACGGCTAAATTCCGCTACCGTCAGCCTGATTCTAAGGTGACAGTACATGTCAAAGGAGATAAGGCAGAGGTCATCTTTGCGGAACCGCAACGCGCCATCACACCAGGACAGGCAGTTGTCTTTTACGATGGCGAAGAGTGCCTAGGTGGCGGTTTGATTGACAATGCTTATCGAGATGGACAAGTTTGTCAGTACATTTAGATTGACAAATTTTCTCAATTTGCTACAATAATAAAAGCAATAGAAATGATGGTCAAAGCTCATGGATGTTGCAGGCTTTTTTGTCCTGCACTTCTTTGGAGTTTTGACTGTTTTTGTGTCGTTTAAGGGAAAGGATAAAAATGGCTCAACCAGACTTTCGGACAAAAGTGGAAAATACTGTTTTTGGTGTTCGGGCGACAGCCTTGATTCTCCAAAATGGCAAGCTCCTAGTTACCAAAGATAAGGGCAAGTATTACACTATTGGCGGTGCGATTCAAGTCAATGAAAGAACGGAGGACGCGGTAGTCCGCGAAGTGAAGGAAGAACTGGGCGTCAAAGCTCAAGCTGGGAAACTAGCTTTTGTGGTTGAAAATCGTTTTGAACAAGACGGTGTTTCCTATCACAACATCGAGTTTCATTATCTGGTTGATCTACTTGAGGATGCACCTTTGACCATGCAGGAAGATGAGAAAACGCAACCCTGTGAGTGGATTGACTTAGACAAGCTTAAGGGTATCAATCTAGTTCCAGCATTTTTAAAAGCAGCCCTACCAGATTGGGACGGCCAGCTGCGACACATTCATCTTGAGGAATAGGAGAGAAAATGACTTATAATTTTACGGAAGAATACGATATTATTGTAATTGGTGCGGGACACGCTGGGGTTGAGGCTTCCTTGGCCGCTAGCCGTATGGGCTGTAAGGTTCTGCTTGCGACTATCAATATTGAAATGCTGGCGTTCATGCCTTGTAATCCTTCTATCGGAGGTTCTGCCAAGGGAATTGTCGTGCGTGAGGTAGATGCTCTCGGTGGCGAGATGGCCAAGACCATTGACAAGACTTACATCCAGATGAAGATGCTCAACACTGGGAAAGGTCCAGCTGTTCGCGCCCTTCGGGCGCAGGCTGACAAGGAACTTTACTCTAAGGAAATGCGCAAGACGGTTGAAAATCAAGAAAATCTGACCCTTCGTCAGACCATGATTGATGAGATTTTGGTGGAAGATGGCAAGGTTGTCGGTGTTCGTACAGCGACCCATCAAGAGTATGCTGCAAAGGCCGTTATCGTGACGACAGGAACAGCCCTCCGTGGGGAAATTATCATCGGAGACCTCAAGTACTCATCAGGACCAAACCACAGCTTGGCTTCGATTAACCTTGCTGACAATCTCAAGGAACTGGGACTCGAAATCGGTCGTTTCAAGACAGGTACACCTCCGCGTGTCAAGGCTTCTTCTATCAACTACGATGTGACAGAAATCCAGCCAGGAGATGAAGCACCCAATCACTTCTCTTATACTTCGCGTGATGAGGATTATGTCAAAGACCAAGTTCCATGCTGGTTGACCTACACCAATGGTACCAGTCATGAGATTATCCAAAATAACCTCCACCGTGCGCCTATGTTTACAGGTGTGGTTAAGGGAGTGGGCCCTCGTTATTGCCCGTCGATAGAGGATAAGATTGTGCGCTTTGCGGACAAGGAACGCCACCAGCTCTTCCTTGAGCCAGAAGGACGCAATACAGAGGAAGTCTATGTCCAAGGCTTGTCAACCAGTCTGCCTGAGGATGTACAACGCGAGCTGGTTCATTCCATCAAAGGTTTGGAAAATGCAGAAATGATGCGAACTGGTTATGCTATCGAGTATGACATGGTCTTGCCTCATCAGTTGCGTGCGACTCTGGAAACCAAGAAAATCTCAGGACTTTTCACAGCTGGTCAGACAAATGGGACATCTGGTTACGAAGAAGCTGCTGGCCAAGGGATTATCGCTGGTATCAATGCGGCTTTGAAAATCCAAGGCAAGCCTGAATTGATTTTGAAGCGCAGTGACGGCTATATCGGGGTCATGATTGACGACTTGGTGACCAAGGGAACTATTGAACCTTACCGTCTCTTAACCAGTCGTGCTGAATACCGTCTCATCCTCCGTCATGACAATGCTGATATGCGTTTGACTGAGATGGGTCGTGAGATTGGTCTCGTTGATGATGAACGCTGGGCCCGTTTTGAGATTAAGAAAAATCAATTTGACAATGAGATGAAACGCCTAGACAGCATCAAACTCAAGCCAGTCAAGGAAACGAACGCTAAGGTTGAAGCGATGGGATTCAAGCCGCTGACAGATGCAGTGACAGCCAAGGAATTCCTTCGCCGTCCAGAAGTCTCTTACCAAGATGTGGTGGCCTTTATCGGACCAGCTGCAGAGGACTTGGATGACAAGGTCATTGAATTGATTGAAACAGAGATCAAGTACGAGGGTTATATTTCCAAAGCCATGGATCAGGTTGCCAAGATGAAACGCATGGAAGAAAAACGCATTCCAGCCAATATCGACTGGGATGACATTGACTCGATCGCAACAGAAGCCCGTCAGAAGTTCAAACTCATCAATCCAGAAACCATCGGCCAAGCCAGCCGTATTTCGGGAGTAAATCCAGCAGATATTTCTATTTTGATGGTGTATCTTGAAGGTAAAAATCGTAGTATTTCTAAAACTCTTCAAAAATCAAAATGATACGTCGTCGGCTTCGGCTCACCTAACTCAAGTTATGCTTTCGCCTAGCCTTCTAGTCTGATTTCGATTTTTATTGAGTTTCAATCTCAAAAGAAAGCATAGAAAAAACAGCTCCGAAGACGGGGCTGTTTTTTTTGACTTGTATTCAATGAAAATCAAAGAGTATTATTCTTCATCTGGTGTGAGGATCATCGGAATGATGATCGGTTCACGTTCTGTATTTTCATAGAGGAATGGTCGAATGGCGTTGACAATAGCACCATTGACAGATTGGATGCTAGCATCTTTGTTTTTCAATGCGATACGAATGGCATTGAAGAGGATGCGCTGACTTTGACGAATCAAGTCGCCAGACTCTCTCATGTAGACAAAGCCTCGACTGAGGATGTCTGGACCAGACAGAATCATCTGCGATTTGAAGTCAACAGTTGCGACTGCAAGTACGACACCGTCTTCGGATAGATCTCTACGGTCTTTGAGGACGGCTGCACCGATTTCGCCGATACGATTTCCATCGACATAGATGTCTTGGGCATTGAAATGACCTGCGATACGAGCTGAGTTAGCAGTAAGGGCAAGCACATCACCATTACTCATGATAAAGATATTGTCCTTCTCGACACCCGTATCCACCGCTAGTCCAGCATGGACTTTCTGCATGCGGTATTCACCGTGAACGGGCATGAAGTATTTGGGCTTAATCAAGCGGAGCATGAGTTTTTGCTCTTGCTGACCACCGTGTCCAGAGGTGTGGATATTGTTGATTTTACCGTGGATAACTTCGACACCAGCTTCTGAGATGATGTTAATCAACTTGTTGACGCTAGTCGTATTTCCAGGGATTGGACTTGAAGAGAAGATAACGGTATCGCCGGGTTGGAGTTGCACCTGACGATGAGTTCCATTAGCGATACGAGAGAGGGCTGCCATTGGCTCCCCTTGACTACCTGTACAGAGGATAAGAACCTCGCCTGCAGGATAGTCTTTGATTTCATTTGGCTCGATAAAGGTTCCCTTAGGAGCTTTGATGTAGCCAAGCTCGATCCCGTTGACAATGGCTTTTTCCATCGAACGTCCAAAGACAGCAATCTTGCGTCCAGTTTTAACAGCAGCATCCGTTGCTTGCTGGAGACGGAAGATATTTGAGGCAAAGGATGCGAAGATGATACGTCCTTCGATGCCTTGGATAATCTTCATGATGGACTGACCAACGACTTTTTCAGAGTTGGTAAAGGTTGGCACTTCCGCATTTGTCGAGTCAGACAGGAGACAGAGCACGCCTTCTTCACCAAGGGCTGCCATCCGGTGCAAGTCCGCAGGTTCCCCAACTGGAGTAAAGTCAAACTTAAAGTCACCTGTACAGACGATTTTACCTTGAGGAGTATGAATGACAATCCCCAAAGGCTCTGGAATGGAGTGGGTGGTTCTAAAGAAAGTTGCCTTGAGATTTTTAAAGGTCAACTCAGTGTTGTGGTTGATTTCGTAAAGTTTGGCGTTGCGCAAGAGGCCGTGTTCTTCGAGTTTTCCACGGATCAAAGCCAAGGCAAGTGGACCAGCGTAGATAGGGACATTTGCTTGCTTGAGCAGGAAAGGAATCCCACCGATGTGGTCCTCGTGTCCGTGAGTAATCAAAACGGCTTTGACGCGGTCGATATTGTCCACGATGTAAGAGTAGTCAGGGATAACATAGTCGATACCCAGCAAGTCATCCTCTGGGAATTTAATCCCAGCATCGACGATGATAATTTCGTCTTGGTATTCAATTCCGTAAGTGTTTTTCCCGATTTCTCCCAGACCACCGATGGCAAAAACGCCGACTTCTTCAGGTTTAAGAGTATAGGCCATATTAGAACTCCGTGATTTCGAAAGCGCCAGTTTCTTTTTCGTAATCTAGCAATTTGTCAGACAAGAGTTCGATAAATTCGATATTGTACTCTGGGCGGTTTTCTTCGACAAGTTGGCGAGCAGCGATACGGCCCTCAAGTTCTGAGCTGGCATCGATGTCTAGGTAAAGTGAGCGTGTTGTTTCACGACGTGGGCTACGTTCTTTTGTTTCTTGATAAAAAACTTTGTAAATCATTACATTTCCTTTCGTATTTTCATGATTAACCTGCAGAAAACAACAGCTGATTAGCTGTTTTCTTTTATTTAATTCTGAGTAGTAGATTAATCCTGATTCGTTAAAATTATAATGATTATACCATAAAATAAGGGAATAGTAAAAGGTGGAGATAAGAAAATGTAAGAGTGATTTAGTCTAAAAGTATTCGGATTCCATATTTTTGAAATGCCTGTCCTGGATACTTTTAATCTTATGATAGATAGCCGTGCTTGCGGTACCAATCTACCACGTCAGCTAAGCTTTCTTCGAGAGGGCGATGCTGTCCGCCTAGCTCGCTCTCGGTTTTGGCAAAGCTAAAATTACTTTTGAGATATTCTTCGGCCATGAGATGAGCGAGCTCATTGGTAACCAAAATTGGTTTTTTGGTGAGCCGGTGGTAGAGCTCACTTGCTTGGGCATAGATTTTGGCGAAAAGAGGGGAGATCTTGCGCTTAGGGGCGGGAACGCCAGTGATTTTTTCCAGTATTTGGTACAATTCTGTCATGGTCACTTGCCGTCCAACTGCCAGATAGCGCTCCTTTGAGCGTCCGTATTTCATGGCGCGGAGATGAATATCTGCTACATCTCTAGCATCCACCATATTATAGCTAGCCTTTAAGATACCTGGAAGTTTTTGCTCTACAAAATTGATAATCAGCTGCCCACTGGAGGTCGGACCAAGGTCTCTAGGACCCAACATTACACTCGGCAAGATAAAGCAACCGAAAACATCTGAATGCTTGTCCAAGAAATCACGAACGGCCTCTTCACTCAAAATCTTGCTGCGATAGTAATCAAAAGGAGTATCTTTTGAGCGAGACATGCTTTCATCGATTAGCTGATTGGCCTCACCTTCCAGTACGACACTGGAGGAAGTATGGACAAATTGGCGGATACCAGCCTCATAAGCAGCTTCTAGGAGGTTATTTGTGCCTATAATATTAGTGTCGTAGAGCTCCTGCCAGTGCTTGCCGCCTTTATAATTATCGCGGAAAAAAGCAGCGGTATGAAAGAGGCTGTCGCAGCCTGCTAGATAGTCACGATAGCTTTCGGGCTCTAAAATATCCCCCTTGACAATCTGGATAGGCAGGTCGGCAAATTGTTTGCGCGCTTTTTCCTCGGAGCGAACGAGAGCGGTCACTTGAATGTTTTCTTTTAGCAGAGCACGCACGAGATTATTTCCTAAAAGACCGGTCGCACCAGTCACAAAAGCGTGGGTCATTGTTCTAGCTGGTTTTTGATTTGTAGGGTTTGGGGTCATCCGTTTTTCCTCCTTTTGCAAATAGATGATATGTCATCTATTCAAGATTTTATATTTTTTAACTAAAATTGTCAACAATTTACCTAATCTAGTGTAAAATAGTATAGAAGTGATTTTTGAAAGGAGAGCAGCGTGGTAGCAGAAGGAATTCGATTTGGCTATTTGTTTAGAAGTGCAGAGAGCTTAGCGACGAGAGAATATGGGAAGTTGCTAGAGCCTTTGGGAATTACGCCCAATCAAAGCGAGGTCTTGCTCGTTTTGGGCGAACATGCTCCGCTGTCTCTCAAGGGCTTGGGGGAATCCCTGATTTGTGAGGAAAAAAGCCCTAGTCGCTTGGTGCAGGCTTTGATTAAAAAAGGCTTGGTCAAGAAGGAAATTTCTAGCAAGGACAAGCGCAGTTCTCGCTTGAGCTTGACTGCTGCTGGAGCGGATTTGCTGCCCAAGATTGCTGAGCAAGAAGCGATTTTTGGAAAACACTTGGCGCAGCAAGTGCCTAATTTGGAGGCTTTTAGCCAGATTTTAGAGGAATTTTTGGTAGATAGTTTCTACGAAGACAAATTAAAACGCCGCTCACTTTGGCGGCAAGAGGAAAAATAGAGGATAAGCATGAAGATTGCAGCTTTTGATACGTCCAGCAAGGCTCTTTCTCTAGCCATTTTAGAGGACAAGCAGGTTCTTGCTGAGACGACGATTAATATTAAGAAGAATCACAGCATCACCCTTATGCCTGCCATCGATTTTTTGATGTCGAGTCTGGACCTGACACCCAAGGACTTGGATCGAATCGTGGTGGCAGAGGGACCGGGCAGCTACACAGGTCTGAGAATTGCGGTAGCGACAGCCAAAACCTTGGCTCATACTTTGAACATCGAGTTGGTTGGCATGTCCAGCCTCTTGGCTCTGGTGCCAAGTCAGCAAGAAGGCTTGGTGGTTCCTATCATGGATGCACGCCGTAACAATGTCTATGCAGGATTTTATGAAAATGCCAAGGCTGTCTTTCCAGAAGCACACCTGTCTTTTGAGGAAGTGCTAGAGCAGGTCAAGGATGCTGAACAGGTAACCTTTGTCGGAGAAGTTGGAGCCTTTGTGGAACAGATCCAAGAACAGCTGCCACAAGCTAGCTACCAAGAAACCTTGCCAAATGCAGCCAATCTAGCTCTTTGGGCCTGGGATAAGGAAGCAGACTCCTTGCACGACTTTGTGCCAAATTACCTCAAGCGTGTCGAAGCCGAGGAAAACTGGCTCAAGAATCACACCGAGTCTGGCGAGTCCTACATTAAACGCCTATGATAGAGATCAAACGAATCCAACAGCGACCTGACTTGGCTCAAGCTATCTATGCTGTCATGGCAGCTGTTTACCCAGTCAGCCCTTGGACGCTGGAACAAATCCAAGAAGACCTGTCCCAAGGTCAGACTTGGTATGCTCTGGCTTATGATGGGGTAGAAGTGATTGGATTTCTAGCTGTTCAGGAGAATCTCTTTGAAGCAGAAGTCCTGCAAATTGCTGTAAAGAAAGCCTATCAAGGACAGAGCATTGCGTCAGCCTTGTTTGCTCAATTGCCGACAGATAAAGAAATTTTCCTCGAAGTCAGAAAGTCAAACCAACGAGCGCAAGCATTTTACAAAAAAGAAAAGATGGCAGTCATCGCTGAGCGAAAGGCCTATTACCATGACCCAGTCGAGGACGCCATTATCATGAAGAGAGAAGTAGATGAAGGATAGATATATTTTAGCGTTTGAAACATCCTGTGACGAGACCAGTGTCGCCGTCTTAAAAAACGACGAGCAACTCTTGTCCAATGTCATTGCTAGTCAAATTGAGAGCCATAAACGTTTTGGGGGCGTAGTGCCAGAAGTAGCTAGTCGTCACCATGTCGAGGTCATTACAGCCTGTATCGAGGAGGCGCTGGCAGAAGCAGGAATTACCGAAGAGGACGTGACAGCCGTTGCCGTTACTTATGGACCAGGCTTGGTTGGAGCTCTACTAGTTGGTTTGTCAGCTGCCAAGGCCTTTGCTTGGGCGCATGGTCTGCCACTTATCCCCGTCAACCACATGGCTGGCCACCTCATGGCGGCTCAGAGTGTGGAGCCTTTGGAGTTTCCTTTGTTGGCATTCTTGGTCAGTGGTGGGCACACAGAGTTAGTCTATGTTTCTGAGGCTGGGGATTACAAGATTGTTGGGGAAACTCGTGATGATGCGGTTGGTGAGGCTTACGATAAAGTCGGTCGAGTTATGGGGTTGACCTATCCAGCAGGTCGCGAGATTGACGAGCTGGCCCATCAGGGGCAGGATCTTTATGATTTCCCTCGTGCCATGATTAAGGAGGACAATCTAGAGTTTTCATTCTCTGGTTTGAAGTCAGCCTTTATCAATCTTCACCACAATGCCGAGCAAAAGGGAGAGAGCTTGTCCAAGGAAGACCTGTCAGCATCTTTCCAAGCAGCAGTCATGGATATTCTTATGGCCAAAACCAAGAAGGCTTTGGAAAAATATCCTGTTAAAACCCTAGTCGTGGCCGGTGGCGTGGCAGCCAATAAAGGTCTTAGAGAACGCTTGGCAGCTGAAATTACAGATGTCAAGGTCATCATCCCACCCCTGCGTCTCTGTGGAGACAATGCAGGTATGATTGCCTATGCCAGCGTCAGCGAGTGGAACAAAGAAAACTTTGCAAGCTTAGACCTCAATGCCAAACCAAGTCTCGCTTTTGATACCATAGAATAAAGAGTCAGTTTGAGGCTGGTTTTTTGCTAAAATATTTTAGGTAACTATATATCAGTTTACACTAGACACAATATATAGTGCTTACAAGAATATCAAAAAGGCGACTTCCAAGCGGAAATCGTCTTTTTCATGCTTATTTCAAAAATTCATACTCAAATAGGAATGGCACAATTTCAGAATTATAATATTCTTTTACCATTGTTTTCAATGTATTCAAGTGTCCGTTTAATTCGGGATAGTTATAGATTGTTTTATCATTTTCATCTTTTTCAGATGTGTTAAGCTCATCAATAATCTGATAAACTGAATACGTTAATTTAGAATCATAATTTTCCGTCTTCTTAGCTTCTGTTAGGACTTTTTCCCATTGTTCAAATAAAGCAGTCTCTTTAGAACCTTGTTTCAATTTTGCTAAGTTAACTGTTGCTAGCGTATCTCCATTAGTGTTATCCAATGACAACTCATTTCGGTAGAATCGTCCATCAGAACCATATAAACTTCTCATGTGATTTTGCGTTTCAAGTGTTGTGAATAGAAGAATTTTCAATAAGTCTTGTTCAATCTTGTTACTTGATACAGCTTTATTGAAACGTTCAACGCCATCGGCAGATTTCATAATATTAGCACGCTGTGTCCAGTGACGATTATAAGTAATGTAGCGACTGGCGGCAAACATTGGGAGCTTTTCTAGGAAATTGTCTTTTCTTAATGGGAAATACCCTGCACCATTATATAGACTAGCAACTAGTAAAGAAGAAGCCAAGTCAGGATTGTCAAAATTCACTCCAGAAGCTCGCAAATAGCCAATTAGATTGTTATTTATAATTGTCTGAGAAGTAATTTTATTCGTGCCTATTAATTTTGCTCCATTTAACCCCAATACAAAATCAGATAATTTATCGTCACTAAATTTCCGTTTGTCGTAATACACATTACTATATTTCTTATAAATACGATTGATGGTTAAATCTTCTTCTTGTAAGATTTCGTTATTGACTATATTGAATGCTTCAAGAGTAATATTATTTAATTCTTCATCTACATTTGACCAAAGAATACAAGAAACTAACGCATCAATTTTAGTGTGAAAATGTTTTCGATTAAAAGCAAATCCTCTTTCAAACTTTTTATCGATGAGATGAATTTCTTTCCAATATTTGATTGGGCTATAAATAATGTAACTGTCAGTAGGCTGACGAAGATAATATTTGAAACCACTCCAAATAAAGATATTTCCCATCTCATTTACACCCATTCCCTTGACTTCTTGTTTCATCTGTTTCATTAAATAACTTTGTTTCCATTGTGATGATGATGAAGTCTTTTTTGCTTTTTGATGCTCTATACTGCGTGTATCTGCGTAGGGTGGATTTTCATACAAAATAATTGTTACTTTTGGATCGTTGATATAGTGTTGAATAATTTCATTATTGATATATTCCTCGCTAAGAGCATCTGCTCCTCGAACTAACCCCATATTAAAAGTATCTTCTTTTTCAGTTGGTGGAATGATATGACGGACTTTATCTCCAAGCAATTCCAGCAGAACTTTATATTCATAATATTCTATAGTTGAAAGAACACAGTGACTTAATTCCTCGTCGCTCATCAATTTCTCAAGGTTTCCAGTTCCGGCACATCTATCCAAAATAATATAATCATTTCCTTCTGGAACACGTTTAATAGCTTGTCGGACTAGCTCCAATGACTTTTGAACATAAAGTTCAGGAGTGTAGAAAGCTCCTAAATTTTTCTTTTGCAAAGTATCATTGAGTTTATCCATCAAATATTGAAATTGAACATTAGTTTCACCGATATAAGGATTGATAAACTCTTTTAGTTTCTCAGGTTTCCGAATTTCACCAATAATTTTAACTTTACCAGTATGATCACCAATAAAATCAGACTTTTTAGCTCCTTTGTTTTCACGATAAAAACGTTCTGCCCAACCAACAATACAGTTTTCATCAATGTTAATTTTTGTATATTGCTTTGAACGTAGTAAATTAATAAGACGACTTTCGTGTAGTTGATTTTGACCGTATTCTAAAACTTCAAGAGGAGTACCAGCAGAAAAACCAGAGGTTTTTACACTTGCACCACCAAAATATACTTTTTCGATATGTGTTAAATAGTCCTGACTATCAAAAACATAGATTTTTTTATTCGTTAGCGACACAAGCAGAATGTTTTTGGGGATTTCTTTTCCTTTGATTCTCCGAGCAGATAGATATTTGATGGCTTGGAATAGAACAGTGTTAATATCATTTATAACAACTTTAAATTCGATCAGATTTCCATTTACAATACCATCTGTATAATCCGTTAAAATATCATCTATTTTCAAAGTTTTATCAACTAGAGGTAGATAATCTTGATAAAACTTGAGTTGTCCATCAACTTCGTTTGAGAAATGGTTAGGCATATTGTAGCTCTCCATTTCTCTCTAAAGATAACTCAGAAAACTCAACATAAAAAGCCTTCTCACAAAAATGTGAAAATGCCTGTTTTAATGCTTGACAAAAAACACGTCCGATTACATAATCAGCGTGAGCTGTGAGCTGTGAGCTGTGAGCTGTGAGCTGTGAGTGTGAGCTGTGAGCTGTGAGCTGTGAGCTGTGAGCTGTGATTGCGTTCATAATACTTAATTTCCTTTATTTTTGTTACTTCTATTATATCAAAATTTTGAAATCCTGCGAAGAATTTAGACATTATTAAAAGACGATTTCCGTTTGTAAGCCGCCTTTTTGATATTCTCGTAAGCACTATATCTTGTGTCTAGTGTAAACTGGTATATAGTTCCAATATTTTATAATATGTTAAAAAAGGAAAAGTATTTACGAATGGAATAGTAAAGAGGGTTTTGGACAGGAGTTTGGTCATGATTGAAAAGATGGCATTGGGAGAATTTTACAAGGAATTGCGATTGACTAGAAAACTCAAGCAGTCAGATGTAGCTTGTGATGGACTGACAGCATCTCAGCTATCCAAGTTTGAGTTAGGGCAGTTTTCGTGTTATACTGTCTTTGTTTCATAGTATAGGAGAAAATAGAATGAAAAAGATAATCTCTGTACTGCACCCCAAAAGTTAGATTTTTCTGTCTAACTTTTGGGGTGCAGTACAGTTTCAGTCTTTTTTATTTTGACTATCTGTTACTAGTTTTTGCTCAATTCCTTGTTACCTTAAATGAAAAAGTAATTTTAGAATCTAACCACGAAATCCGACTCTATCAAAGTTTGTCAATCATAGACTTTTTTTGTATAGTAGAAATATGAAATTTACAAAAATAATCAGTGGTTTACTTGCTCTTGGAGTGATAATCTTATTTATAAAATCTTACCAAAATTTTAAAAATTTGGAATTTCCTAGTACGCAGTTAGTCATGTTTAAATCGCTTTCGTTTTATATGTCTGTAGAATCTTTTGAAAATTCATTTGTAGCAGCTGACAAAGTCGTGGAAGAGGAGGAAATGGCCTATCGTGATACTTGGCGTGCAGAAGACCCGTATTTCTATAAAACAGGTCGCCTTTTCTACTATTACGAAAATATGAGATGGGAAGGCTATACTATCCGCGCAGATTTTACGTTTTCAAAATGGCATACCTTGGAAGAAGCGAGGGCTTCTTTTCCTGTTGCTTCAAAAATGGAACAGAAAGAACTACTTGGCAAACTATCGCAGGCTATAAAAACAGAAATTGAATCTTTACCAGACTATCAGTCTATGACAGTTGAAATGGTAGGACTAGATCAAGATTCTTATCAATATAAAGTCAAATTACAAGGGCAAACGGAGGATCTCAGGGTCGAGGTTTATTCGACAGAACTTGGATATCATGAAAAGCCTGAAGATAAGGAGTATGGGGTTGGGATTAGTCAATATCGGAGGCATGCATCGTAATCCTTTCCTTCTATACCATAGAATAAAGAGTCAGTTAATTGTTGACTCTTTTATCTTGGACAAATCCTACCCTTTTTTTGTATAGTAGAAATATGAAATTTACAAAAATAATCAGTAGTTTGCTTGCTCTTGGAGCTTTACTCATGCTTTTATCAGCTTGCCAGAATATCAAAAGGACACAACTGGTTTTGTTTGAATCCCTTTCGTTCGGTATGTCTCCTAAATCTTTTGAAGAAGTATTTGGAAATGCTAGCGAGGTGGAGGAGGAAACAGAAATGGCCTATCGCGATACCTGGCGTGCAGAAGACCCGTATTTTTATAAAACAGGTCGCCTTTTCTATCACTATGAGCAGATTACTTTGAAAGGCTATCCAGGCCGAGCGACCTTTACATTTTCAAAATCGCATCGTTTGGAAACAGTAGCGGCTTATTTTCTCGTTACCTCAAAAGCTGAGCAGCAAGCATTGCTCGATAACTTATCCCAGACTGTAAAAAAAGAACTGGAAGAACTCCCAGATTACCAGTCCATGACAACTGAGACAGTAGGCCTCTATGATGACGGTTATCGCTACAAGGTCAAGTTAAAAGGACAACAGTGGGAACTCTGGATCGATGTCTATCCAACAGAAAATAAATATGCTACAGGCACAGAAACCGATAAGTATACTATCCGAGTGGATCAATTTCTCATGTATCCATGATGCTTCCTCTTCAGCACTTTTTCTGGCAATAGGTTTCGAATCCGAAACTTTTTTCTCTTCTTTGAATATGTTATAATAGTCCGTGCTGTGGCTGTGATGATGAACAGCCTCAATTGGAGAGAATATGAGGAGAAGGATGAAAGAAAAAGGATTTTGGGAAGGTGTACAGGCGGCCATGCCGACTGCTCTTGGCTATGTCAGCATTGGTCTAGCCTGTGGGATTATTGGTGCGCCTTATGTGACACCTGTTGAGATGGGCTTGATGAGCCTCTTTGTTTATGCTGGGAGTGCCCAGTTTGCCATGTTGGCACTGATTGCGGTACAAGCGCCTGTGGCAGCCATTGCTATGACAGTTTTTTTGATCAACTTGCGACTCTTTTTGCTGAGCTTGCATGCATCGACCTATTTCCGTCATACTAGTCTCTGGCAAAACATCGGTATGTCTAGCCTCTTGACTGATGAGACCTATGGAGTTTTGATGGGCGAATTAGCCCATACAGACAAAGTCCATCCTATGTGGATGCACGGGAACAATCTCAATAGTTATGTAGCCTGGTTTATTGGGACAGTGGCGGGGACAGCTTTAGGTGGCCTTCTTCCAAATCCTGAAGTCTTTGGCTTAGACTTTGCCCTTGTTGGGATGTTTATCGGGATTTTTACTTCGCAATTTCAGATTATGCAAAGACGGGTTCCTGTACGGAATCTGCTGCGGATCCTAGCCGTTGTTGCGGTGTCCTTCTTTTTGCTCTTGACAGTAGTGTCTCAGTCGCTAGCTGTTTTGTTTGCGACCTTGCTAGGTTGTACCATGGGGGTGGTCTTAGATGGTCAGTAAATATCTTTTGTTAGCCGTTATCTTTTCAGGCCTAGTGACTTGGATTCCCCGTATGATTCCCTTCATCTTGGTTAAGTACAAGGGGTTGCCAGCTATCGTTGAGCGGTTTTTGAAGTTCTTGCCTGTTTCCATTATCTTTGCCTTGATCCTTTCAAGCGTGGTGACTGGAAAGGTTGGCAGCCTTCCCCAGATCAAATGGCTGGACTTTTTAGCAGTCTTTCCAACGGCTTGGATAGCCTTTCGCTACCGCAATCTAGTGGGTACGGTTCTTTTTGGAGTGGTCTTGATTGCAGTCTTGCGTCTAGTCTTTTAGTCAGCCATAAAAAAAACCTATCACCGAGATAGATATCATATAATGGCGAAAAAAAATATTTTCTGTTAAGATAGTAAAGTATTCTATTTTGGAGGAAATTGACATGAAAAAAATCGTCAAATATTCATCTCTGGCTGCTCTAGGACTTGTTGCCGCAGGTGTACTAGCAGCTTGCTCAGGTGGAGATAAGAAAGATACTGCAACTAGTGAAGCAGCATCTGGTAAGAAAGAAATTATCGTTGCAACCAATGCTTCACCAAAACCATTCAACTACGAAGAAAATGGCGAGTTGACTGGTTATGAGATTGAAGTAGTCCGTGCTATCTTTAAAGACTCTGACAAATACGATGTCAAGTTTGAAAAGACAGAGTGGTCAGGTGTCTTTGCAGGTCTTGATAGCGACCGTTATCAAATGGCTGTGAACAATATCAGCTATACCAAAGAACGTGCTGAAAAGTACCTTTATGCAGCTCCAACTGCTAAAAACCCTAACGTTCTCGTTGTGAAGAAAGACGACGACAGCATCAAATCACTTGATGACATCGGAGGCAAGTCTACTGAAGTCGTTCAAGGGACAACATCAGCTAAACAGCTAGAAGATTATAACAAACAACACGCTGACAATCCAACGGTTCTTAACTATACCAAAGCTGATTTCCAACAAATCATGTCTCGTTTGAGCGATGGTCAGTTTGACTACAAGATCTTCGATAAAATTGGTGTTGAAACAGTTATCAAGAACCAAGGTTTGGACAACTTGAAAGTCATTGAACTTCCAAGCGACCAACAACCTTACGTTTACCCACTTCTTGCTAAAGGTCAAGATGAGTTGAAATCATTTGTAGACAAACGTATCCAAGAACTCTACAAAGACGGAACTCTTGAAAAATTGTCTAAACAGTTCTTCGGGGACACTTACCTCCCAGCAGAAGCTGATATTAAATAGTCGTATGAAATCATCCAGTCTGAGAAAGGCGGATGATTTCTCAATTTTTAGGTATATAGTTTCAAACTATATGTCTGCCTATCTAATAACAATTTGCTAATTCAAATAAAGTATGAGATACTATTACGGTATTATTTTTAAAGGAGAAAGAATCATGAAAATTAAAAAATGGCTCGGTGTAGCAGCTCTTGCTACAGTCGCAGGTTTGACTCTTGCAGCTTGCGGAAATTCAGAAAAGAAAGCAGACAACGAAACAGTTGTCAAAATTGCAACAGTTAACCGTAGCGGTTCTGAAGAAGCGCGTTGGGATAAAATCCAAGAATTGGTTGAAAAAGATGGAATTAAATTGGAATTCACAGAGTTCACAGACTATTCACAACCAAACAAGGCAACTGCTGATGGCGAAGTAGACTTGAATGCTTTCCAACACTACAACTTCTTGAACAACTGGAACAAAGAAAACGGGAAAGACCTTGTAGCGATTGCAGATACCTACATCTCACCAATCCGCCTTTACTCAGGTAAAAATGGGGAAGAAAACAAGTACACCAAAGTGGAAGAAATCCCAGATAACGGTGAAATTGCTGTACCAAACGATGCAACAAACGAAAGCCGTGCGCTTTACTTGCTTCAATCAGCTGGTTTGATCAAATTGGATGTTTCTGGAACTGCACTTGCAACAGTTGCTAACATCACAGAAAATCCAAAGAACTTGAAGATTACTGAATTGGACGCTAGCCAAACAGCTCGTTCATTGTCATCAGTTGATGCTGCCGTTGTAAACAATACCTTCGTTACAGAAGCAAAATTGGACTACAAGAAAGCACTCTTCAAAGAACAAGCTGATGAAAACTCAAAACAATGGTACAACATCATTGTTGCGAAAAAAGATTGGGAATCATCACCTAAGGCTGATGCCATCAAGAAAATTATCGCAGCTTACCACACTGATGAAGTGAAAAAAGTTATCGAAGAAACATCAGACGGTTTGGATCAACCAGTTTGGTAATAAGACACAGGGAGGTGGGAGAGAGTTTCCACCTCTTGCTTTTGTATAGAGAGTTGATTTTAAAGAGGCACTTGTTGTCGTTTTGAGGACGCAAGTACGTAGTAGAAAGAGAGAGAAAATGGTTTTTCCTAGCGAACAAGAGCAGATTGAAAAATTTGAGAAGGATCATGTGGCCCAACATTATTTTGAAGTCTTGCGCACCTTGATTTCCAAGAAATCAGTCTTTGCCCAACAGGTTGGACTCAAGGAGGTCGCAAACTATCTGGGTGAGATTTTCAAGCGTGTAGGGGCTGAAGTGGAGATTGATGAGAGCTATACGGCTCCCTTTGTCATAGCGCATTTCAAGAGTTCGCGTCCAGATGCCAAGACCTTGATCTTCTATAATCACTATGACACCGTGCCAGCGGATGGCGACCAGGTGTGGACAGAGAATCCTTTTACCCTTTCTGTGCGAAATGGTTTTATGTATGGACGTGGTGTTGACGACGACAAAGGCCACATCACAGCTCGTTTGAGTGCTTTGAGAAAGTATATGCAGCACCACGATGACCTCCCTGTCAATATCAGCTTTATCATGGAAGGGGCAGAGGAATCTGCTTCCATGGATCTAGATAAGTATTTAGAGAAACACGCAGACAAACTTCGTGGAGCGGACTTGCTAGTCTGGGAACAAGGGACCAAGAACGCCTTGGAACAGCTGGAAATCTCTGGCGGAAACAAGGGGATTGTAACCTTTGATGCCAAGATAAAAAGTGCGGATGTGGATATCCACTCGAGTTATGGTGGTGTCGTGGAGTCAGCTCCATGGTATCTTATCCAGGCTCTAAGTAGTCTACGTGCAGCAGATGGACGTATATTGGTAGAAGGCTTGTACGAGGATGTTCAAGAGCCAAATGAACGAGAACTAGCCTTGGTAGATACCTACGCCCAACGCAATCCTGAGGAAATCAGTCGCATTTATGGCTTGGAATTGCCTCTCTTACAAGAGGAACGTGCAGCCTTTCTAAAACGGTTCTTTTTCGAGCCAGCCCTTAATATCGAAGGGATTCAGTCAGGTTATCAAGGTCAAGGGGTTAAAACGATTTTGCCAGCAGAAGCCAGTGCCAAGTTAGAAGTTCGTTTGGTTCCTGGCTTAGAACCGCATGATGTTCTGGAAAAAATTCGGAAACAGCTAGACAAAAATGGCTTTGATAAGGTAGAATTATACTATACCTTGGGAGAGATGAGTTATCGAAGCGATATGAGCGCGCCGGCCATTCTCAATGTGATCGAGTTGGCCAAGAAATTCTATCCACAGGGCGTTTCAGTCTTGCCGACCACAGCGGGGACAGGACCTATGCATACGGTCTTTGATGCCTTAGAGGTACCCATGGTGGCCTTCGGTCTAGGAAATGCCAATAGCCGAGACCATGGTGGAGATGAAAACGTGCGAATCGCCGATTACTACACCCATATTGAATTAGTAGAGGAGCTGATTAGAAGCTATGAGTAGAGATATTATCAAGTTAGATCAGATCGATGTGACTTTTCACCAAAAGAAGAGAACCATCACAGCGGTCAAGGATGTGACCATTCACATCCAAGAAGGGGATATCTACGGAATTGTTGGATATTCTGGAGCAGGGAAATCAACCCTTGTACGGGTGATTAACCTCTTGCAAAAGCCATCTGCTGGGAAAATTACCATTGATAACGACGTTATTTTTAACGGCAGAGTGACCTTGACAGCAGAGCAGTTGCGTCGTAAACGTCAGGATATCGGAATGATTTTCCAGCATTTCAACCTCATGAGTCAAAAGACAGCGGAGGAAAATGTGGCCTTTGCCCTCAAACACTCTGGACTCAGCAAGGAAGAAAAGAAAGCTAAAGTAGCTAAGTTGTTGGACTTGGTTGGCTTGGCGGATCGTGCTGAAAACTACCCTTCTCAACTATCTGGAGGGCAAAAACAGCGTGTGGCCATTGCGCGTGCCTTAGCCAATGATCCAAAAATCTTGATTTCAGACGAGTCAACGTCTGCCCTTGACCCTAAGACAACCAAGCAGATTTTGGCCTTGTTACAAGATTTGAACCAAAAATTAGGCTTGACGGTTGTTTTGATTACGCATGAAATGCAGATTGTCAAAGACATTGCCAACCGTGTGGCGGTCATGCAGGATGGTCGTTTGATTGAAGAGGGTAGTGTTCTTGAAATCTTCTCAGACCCTAAACAACCTTTGACCCAGGACTTTATCTCTACTGCAACAGGTATTGACGAAGCTATGGTTAAGATTGAGAAGCAAGAAATCGTAGAGCACTTGTCTGAGAACAGTATCTTAGTGCAACTCAAGTATGCAGGGGCTTCGACAGACGAACCACTTTTGAATGAATTGTACAAACATTACCAAGTAACGGCTAATATCCTCTATGGAAATATCGAAATTCTCGATGGCACTCCTGTTGGAGAATTGGTGGTGGTCTTGTCAGGTGAAAAAGCAGCGCTAGTAGGTGCTCAAGAAGCCATCCGTCAGGCTGGTGTACAGTTAAAAGTATTGAAGGGAGGACAGTAAAATGACAGAGTTGATTCAAACTTACTTACCAAATGTCTACAAGATGGGCTGGGCTGGTCAGGCAGGCTGGGGAACAGCCATTTACCTAACTCTTTATATGACAGTTCTTTCCTTTATTATCGGAGGGTTCTTGGGGTTGGTAGCAGGTCTTTTCCTTGTCTTGACAGCGCCAGGTGGTGTCTTGGAAAATAAGGTTATCTTCTGGATTTTAGACAAGATTACCTCTATTTTCCGTGCGGTACCATTTATCATCCTCTTGGCAATCATGTCGCCACTCTCTCACTTGATTGTGAAGACGAGCATCGGGCCAAATGCAGCTCTTGTGCCACTTTCATTTGCAGTCTTTGCCTTCTTTGCCCGTCAGGTACAGGTTGTCTTGGCTGAACTAGATGGCGGTGTTATTGAGGCTGCTCAAGCGAGCGGGGCGACCTTCTGGGACATTGTGGGTGTTTACCTATCAGAAGGTCTTCCTGATTTGATTCGTGTGACGACTGTGACCTTGATTTCCCTTGTTGGGGAAACAGCTATGGCCGGTGCGGTTGGTGCTGGTGGTATCGGTAACGTAGCCATTGCCTATGGATTTAATCGTTACAACCACGATGTGACTATCTTGGCAACCATTATTATCATTTTGATTATCTTTACAATCCAGTTCTTGGGAGATTTCTTGACCAAGAAATTGAGTCATAAATAAATGGAAGGAGTTCAACGCGACTCCTTTTTGTTTTCTCACCGAAATGCAAGAAGGATAAAGCTTCTTTTTAGAAATATGCTATAATAAACAAAGGTCCCCAATTAGCAAATCAGAAAGTTTGCTGTAGAAGGGATGATAATGTAAAGGAGTTTGGCTGGTATGAATTATTTCGAGGGGAATGAGTTTTTCCTTCTCTTATTTGTAGTTTTACTGATTGGTTTTGTGGTAAACTTTTTTGAAAAACGTAAAGACTACTATATTTTGGCGCTCTCTCTCTTATTTGCAGGAGCTATCTATGGTAAGAGTCGAGCGATGATTGTCTATTTGCTTGCCTTTATCGTCTACCAGTATTATCTGGTTTTTCTAGCACAGCGGATAGAGGCAAAGTGGCTGAAACCACTGGTTTTCCTTTCCATTCTTCCTTTGGTGATCAATAAAGTCTTTGCTCTGACTTCTCTGCATTTGTTGGCCTTTATTGGAATTTCTTACATGTCCTTTAAGACCATTCAGATCATGCTAGAGATATCGGATGGCTTAATCAAAGAAAAAATCACTGTAAAAGATTATCTACAGTTTTTGCTCTTTTTTCCAACAGTTAGTGCTGGTCCAATTGATCGGAGTAGGAGATTTTTAAAAGAGATAAACGAGGTCATGCCCCGAAAAGAGTATCTAGAGTTAGCAGGGGACGGTGTATATCGTATCGTTCTAGGCCTCCTTTACAAGATTGTTTTATCAACCTATGTTTACCAGATTTTACTCGCTCTAAATAATACTGGCATAGTCGTTTACTCAATCAAGTATATGTACCTCTATACCTTGTATCTGTTCTTTGACTTTGCAGGCTATAGTCTAATGGCCGTTGGAAGTAGTAATATTCTAGGTATTCAGACACCGATGAACTTTAACAAACCTTTCTTGAGTGTCGATATCAAAGATTTCTGGACCAGATGGCATATCACCTTGTCGACCTGGTTGAGAGATTTTGTATTTTCAAGAGTATTGATGCAAGTTATCAGGAAAAAATGGTTTAAAAATAGACTACACAATGCAACCTATGCCTATATGGTCAATATGTTGGTCATGGGTTTTTGGCATGGTCTTAGTGTAAGCTATATTGTTTATGGTTTTTACCATGGTGTCTTGATGGCTGGATTTGAAGTGTATCAAAAGAAAAGCAATTTTTATAAAAAAAATAAAAACAAGAACTGGTATAAGCTACTAAGTTGGTTTGTGACCATGAATTTGGTTATGGTTGGTTTCTTTATCTTTTCAGGTGAACCCTATAAAATCTTACTGACGATTTTAAAGAGATAAGAGATTGAAAAGAAATCGGCCAGATTGAAGGGATAGGATAAAACGAGATGATTAAATTAAAAGCATTTTTACTATCGCTTGTGCTCGTAATTGCGACGCTTGCCCTTTTACATGTGACGTATGTCAAGAAGATTGATGATTATTATAAAGTCAAGGATAACAGTATTCGTTACAGCACTTCATATGAAAAGTATAAAAGTAGAGATATTCTAACAAGCAATATCACCCCCAATACACTGGTTCTAATGGGTTCCTCAGAGTTGGTTGCGACGATAAATGAAGACTATCATCCAAATAAAATTTTTAACTACAACGATTTTAATATCATGCAGATTGGGACTAGTTATTCTCAAAACATCATTCAGGCCTCTACTTTAGCTTCTATTGAAGGATCTATGAGTAAGCGAAAAGTAGCTATAGTAGAGTCTGTTCAGTGGTTTGAAAAAGATGGGACTCATCAAGATGCCTTTTTGAACAAGGCTTCTCAGGAACATATTTTTCACATGCTAGATAATGACAAGATTAGTAAAGAAACGAAAGAAAAACTAATCAATCGCATTATCGAGATTACCAAAGGAAACAAGCAACAAAACGACATCTACAAAAAATATAAAAGTTATTTCATAGATGGAAAAGGAACCATTGTTGATAAAAAACTATTAGAGTTAGATAACGCGATGTATTCCTTTAAGCTCAAACGAAAATTTTATGAAAATCATGAGAAATCAGATTATCCCTCATCAGGAGACAAAACCCCAGACTATAATTGGGAAAAGATGACGGATCAGTTTGTGGAAGAGGTCAAAAAGAAAACAGACAATAATGACTATGCTGTTGATAATAACTACTACAATACTTACTTAAAAGATCGCTATGCATCGCTGAAAGATTCTAAAAAAGATTTGAGCTATCTAGAATCACCAGAGTATTCTGATATGGAACTTTTCTTGACAGTTGCTAAGGAATTGGGCATTGAAGTTGAGGTTATTATTTTCCCAGTAAACGGGAAATGGAATGACTACACTGGTGTCTCAAGAGAGATGCGAGAAAAAACTTATAAAAAAATAGAAGATGTCGCAAAGAGTCATGGTGCAACCGTATTAAACTATGGAAACAGAGAGTATGATGATTACTTTTTATTTGACGTGATGCACGTTGGAGTGAAAGGATGGATGGAAGTTGAAAAAGAACTTTACAAATTTGCAAACCAAGCTAACTAACACACATCGTTTAATCTTGTGGACACTATTTTTCTATACGGTTATCTTGAGCATCGTGATTTACTGTTTTGTGACCGATTTTTCGAATATTCAAGAATTTATCTATAGTGAATTTTAAGATTGTATACAAAAAGGTCCTGGAGCTAGGCATTGCTAGTCTTCAGGGCTTTTACCTTATAGTTTATCAGCTATTTTTTGACTTAGAAATTGCCCAATAACAGCCCCCATCAAGGCACCTAGGACGATGCTTGAAACAAAGAGAAGGATTTTGTCCAACTCTGGAGCGACCATGATACGGTCAATGTATTCCTGAGATTTTCCACGAGCGAGGAGAGCTGCCTCGTAGGATGCTGGATTGATCCACATGAGGAAGATAGGGCCACTTGTGCTAAAAGCAAAGACGAGGAAGGAGAGGGTGTTTTTGATTCGATCTCTGTAGTTTCCGAGACGAGCGATGGCATCTGCTACAAGACCACAGGCGAGTCCTGGGAGAAAGGCACCAGCGCCATGCTTGCTGGCTAGGAAGAAAATTGCCATAAAAAGTCCTAGACTGGTGATAGCGCCAAAACGAGGGACCTTCGTCAAAAGAAGCATGTAGACACTGCCACCGACAAGGGCAGAAAAGGCCGGCGCGTAGAACATATTGCCTGTTTGATCGACCAGGTGTCCTAGGAAGACTCCAATCCCTACACAGAGAAAGTAGAGGACGGCGGCCAAGAGGGTGGTTAAGATATTTTTCTTCATGAGAATCTCCTTGATGCGAATTAACAAAACCAATTGTATCACGCTTTTTGAGGATTGTAAATGGGAGTTCTATATTTTTGAAAACGTTTGAAATATGATATAATAGTTACATCGTTAGTTTAAGGAGAGTAGCATGGGAAAATTTCTAGAATTCGTCTTTAATCGTATCTTTTTGGGAATGATGGCGACGGCTTATTTCTGGCTATTCACACTAGCAGGAGGAGTAGTCTTTGGTTTGGCACCAGCTAGTGCAACTCTTATGAGTTTGTATGGGGAGCATGGTTATACCTATCGAGCATACCATTTGAAGGAAGCTTGGGAATTGTACAAGAGCAATTTTGTCAAGAGTAATCTGGCTTTCTATAGTTTTGTGTTTGTTGATCTTGTCCTAGTTTATGGTTTGTATCTTCTAGTTCAATTGCCCCACCAGACGATTTTCCATCTCTTGGCGACCTTTCTCAATGTCCTTGTAGTTGCTCTTGTCTTTCTAGCCTATACTGTGTCCTTGAAACTTCAGGTGTACTTTGATTTATCCTATCGAAATACCGTGAAATTGTCTCTTATTGGGATTTTCATGAGCTTGCCAGCAATCGCCAAGGTTCTAATTGGAACAGGCTTGCTTGTAGGAGTTGGTTACTATATGCCTGCTCTCCTCTTTTTTGTAGGAATTGGTGTGTGGCATTTCTTTATCAGTGATATGTTGGAACCTATTTATGAAAGTATCCATGAAAAATTGGCGACAAAATAGAATGAAGCAGTTCTGGCTTCACTCTCTCTTACGGATTTATAGTTTGGTTATGATCGTGGTCATTGCCAGTTTTGCGATTATGCTATCGTATGCTGACTGGGACTCACGTGAGAAAGAAGCCCAACGGGTTGCAGAACGTGTGACCACTCGGACAGTGAGTGAAGTGGAATACTATCACAGAGAGTCAACTCAACTTGCTCAGTCTTTGGTTGAAAATCAGGCCCGCATCGAAGGAATTTACAAGTATTTCAGTCTCAGCACACCAGACTACTTCTATTGGCAATTAGAGCGTAAAACTTCGCCTTATATCTCTGTTTCTCTGTATGAAAATATTGATGATCTCTATGTTCGGAATGATTTTGTGACTGGAGTGGCTATTGTTCTTCAGGACTACAAGGAAGTCTATGTTTCGACTAGAGAAAAACGCAGTGGAGAGAAAATTCCTGCGGAGGATTTTAAGCCAACAGCCAATAGTTTTGCCATTCCTGTTTCCGATCCTGTGTCTGACAAGGATTTAGGAGTGATTTATATCTCCCTATCCCCAGATGTTTTACATGGCGCTATTGACAATACTCGGGGTCATATCCCAATGGCTGTAACAGTAACTTCGCCTTTTGAGACTGAGATGTTCCATATTGGGGAGAAGGTCTCAGCCGAGCGAGAAAACTGGTTTGTAGGTGTCACCTCTCACGGTTATCAGGTTCGAGTTGCTGTTCCTAAAAATTTTGTTCTTACAGGAACTTTGACGAGTTCTGCTGTTATTATTGGGCTAAGTATCCTCTTTATCATCATTTTGTACGTGACCCTTAGACAGACTTTTTCAAATTACCAAAAGCAGGTCGTAGATCTAGTAGATTCGATCGAGGTGATTGCTCAAGGGGAAGAAGGCCTTCGAATCGATACCTCTGAAAAAGACCAAGAGTTGCTTCTCATTGCAGAAACAACCAATGATATGTTGGATCGCCTGGAAAAAAATATCCACGATATCTATCAGCTAGAGCTCAGTCAAAAAGATGCAAATATGCGAGCTCTACAAGCTCAAATTAATCCTCACTTTATGTACAATACTCTGGAGTTTTTACGGATGTATGCCGTCATGCAAAGTCAGGATGAACTGGCAGATATTATCTATGAATTTAGTAGCTTGTTACGCAACAATATCTCCGATGAGCGTGAAACGACATTGCAACAAGAACTAGAATTTTGCCGAAAATATAGCTATCTCTGTATGGTGCGTTATCCTAAATCCATTGCCTATGGTTTCAAGATTGCATCAGAATTGGAAGAAATGAGGATTCCAAAATTTACACTCCAACCATTAGTAGAAAACTACTTTGCCCATGGTGTTGACCATCGCAGAACGGATAATGTCATCAGTATCAAAGCCTTGAAGGGCCAAGGCTTCGTTGAAATCCTAGTGGAAGACAATGGTCGGGGAATGCCCGCTGAGAAACTAGCTAGCTTGCAAGAAAAATTAGCTCAGAGAAGTTTTGAACACGAGGCAAGCTATAGTGGGGAGCGGCAATCAATTGGAATAGTAAATGTACACGAACGCTTTGTTCTCTACTTTGGGGATCGCTACCAAATCAGTGTAGAGTCAGCTGAACAAGAAGGTGTTCGTTACCATATCACTATCCAGGATGAATAGAAAGGGTAGAAATGTATAAAGTTTTATTAGTAGACGATGAGTACATGGTGACAGAGGGGCTCAAGCGATTAATCCCCTTTGAAAAATGGGATATGCAAGTCGTCGCAACAGCTAATCACGCAGATGATGCTTTGGACTATATTAAGAAAAATCCAGTAGATGTGGTCATTTCCGATGTCAACATGCCAGATAAGACCGGACTTGAGATGATTAGGGAAATGAAAGAGCTACTTCCAGATACCTATTATATCTTGCTGTCTGGTTATCAGGAGTTTGAGTACGTTAAAAAAGCCATGAACCTTAGTGTCGTGGATTATCTGGTCAAGCCAGTAGACAAGGTGGAGTTGGGCAATTTATTAGAAAAAATTGCGCAGCAGCTTCAGGAAAAGGTGGAACAAAGTCAGACCCTCAGTCAAGAATTGGATGAGACAGGATTTACGAACTACCTGTCAGGTAAAGACAGCTGGTGGATTGGTCTATCCAAGGAAAAGCAGGGCTCTTTTACCATTCCTTACTATGTTTTGGGACAAGACTGGCAGATTTTCATATCTGATCAACCACTAGATGGCATCGTTGTGACACCATTTGAAGCACCTTACCAGCAGTCCTTTGAGAATTGGAAGATCAACGCTGAAAAAGCCCTCTTCTACGGTTCAGTTAATCTAGAAAAATCCGAGAGTTTGTTTTCTTATTATGAGCCGATTTATCGGGTGATTATCCAAGGGAATATCAATCAAATCATCGAAGAATTAACCCTGCTAGAGAAGGTTGTTTTGAAGAATACCCCGCGCGTGGCCATCACAAAGCAGCTCTTCACTCAGTTTGTCATGGATGTCTTTCATTTATTTGAACACCTAAAAGCAGATGATATGACCGAGATTGTCAAAGCTATCCATGCCATTAACACCTTTGAAGAATTGGTTTCCTATATCAAAGAAACCTTGACCAAGTTTTTTGGCCAGTACCGCATGAATGAAAATGTGGTGAGTGTTCTGGAAGTGATTGGGCGTGATTATCAGAAAGAGCTCTCACTTAAGGATATTAGCAAGGATCTCTTTATCAATCCTGTCTATCTCGGTCAGCTGATCAAGAGGGAAACCAACTCAACCTTTGCGGAATTGCTCAATAAACAGCGAATAAAAGCAGCGCAGCAACTCCTACTTTCGACCAGTGATAGCATTGAAGATATTTGCTATGCAGTTGGCTACAGTAATGTTGGATATTTCTACAAGGTTTTCCGTAAATTGTGCGGAAAATCACCGAAAGCTTATCGGAAACAAGTTGAAACCAGCTTGTAAAAGTTGTATTCCTGTACAAAAAATGCTATAATGTTCAAAATATCTTATGGAGGAAAACATGAAAAAGAATCCTATTTATCTTTGGGTCTTGTTAGTCCTATCAGCCCTCATTTCATCTATGTCATTATTTGGAATCTTGAGTCCATTGCCAAGTAAAGATGTGCTTCGTACAAGCCTATCTAATAGTGGGTCCCTTACTGCTCAGCAAATAGAAGACACGGTTAACTATACTTACCAAGTAACAGCGTCATCGCACTCTATTTTTAATACGTTGTTGATTGTCTTATCTGCAATTTTAGTTGTAGTAGCCTTTGTATTTCTAGTACGTAAAAATGTGCAATTCGCAAACTATGCTTATATTGGCTATGTTCTACTAGCGATTGTTGGTTTGGTTTATAGCTATATGAACGTTCAAGATGCGGTTCAATTAATCAAAGATACTACTCTCGGCTTAGGAATGGGAGCATTGGCACAAGGAACGAATATTTTGTTCATCATCATTAATGTCCTCTTTTTAGCCTTAGTCTTTTACAAGATGTGGCGCCAACAAAAAGATTTGGCCGAAGAAACCGAAGCAGAAGAAGTTGCCTAAGTATTGACAAAAAAGAACTATCAAGTTACAATCTTGGTAGTTCTTTTTAAATCGTAAACAAAAAATCGAGGTCAACATGAAAAAAATATCCTTAGTGTATATCAGTCTGAGTGGGAATACAGAGAGTTTTGTAACCCGACTCAAGGACTATCTCCTGTCTCAGTATGAGGGAATTGAGGTTCAAAAAATCCATATCAAGGATTTGGTCAAGGAAGGCCAAGAATTCTTTGAAATGGAGCATCCCTATGTCGCTTTCTTGCCGACCTATCTGGAAGGTGGAAATGGCGTTGATAACGGCGATGTTGAAATTCTAACGACTCCAGTGGGCGACTTTATTGCTTATGGAGCCAATGCTAGTAAGTGTTTTGGGGTAGTGGGTTCCGGTAACCGCAATTTTAACAATCAATACTGCCTGACAGCCAAGCAGTATAGCCAGCGCTTTGGCTTCCCGGTCCTAGCAGACTTTGAAATGCGTGGTATGCTGGGAGATATTAAAAAAGTCGCAGCAATCATTGCAGACTTGTATGAGTTAGAGACAGAAAAATAAAGTAGTTCTGAGGGGCAGTTGAGATTTTCAACTGCTTTTCGTGTATGCAAAAAGCACCCCGTAAGGGTGCCATTTTATAAACTATCCTGCTTTTCCGATGGCAAGTGCATAGATAAAGAAAATAGCAAAGCCAAAGAGGAAAATCAATCCTGCGATAGCGAGGAGTTTTAGCCAAGAAGGAAGATTTTTATTCTCACGTGTCACCAATACATAGTTCAAAAGAGCGAAGAATGGTGTTGTCAGGAAAGAACCGATCATGGCAAAGCGAAGCATGGTGGAAACTTGTCCAGCAAAGAACTTGATGATGACGATACCGATGATAGCGGTAATGGTCATCCAGATGTTCAAAGATTTGCGAGAATCCTCTTTTTGCCGAATCAAGAGTCGCAGCGATTCCTGATTGACACGAGAGTAGCCATCGATAACGGTGATGACCGTTCCAAAGATACAAAGAAAGGCGATAAAGGTGATCAAATAACGGGACCATTCTCCAAGAACAGAGGCATACATACCCACGAATTGAGAGATGTATTTGGCTGAAGCGGCTTCAACTGCTTGTCCTGTAGGATACTGAATGAGTGCTCCGAGTGCTACAAAGAATACAGCCAGGATAGCAGTTCCAATGTAACCAACGTTAAAGTCGAAAAGAGCGTCCTCTGTATTAAAGTTGACAGTCTTTTTCTTTTCAGCAGACCAGAGTGAGTTGATGGCTGAAATTTCAATAGGGGCAGGCATCCATCCTAGGAGGGAAACGATAAAAGGGAGGGCTGCCATTTGCCAAGGTGTCTTCTCGACAAAATCAGAGCTGTATTCTGGATGTTTAATTGCTGCAATGATAACTGCAAGAACAGTTGCAATGGTCAAAGCAGACATGATCCATTTTGCCATACCATCTAATAGTTTGTAGCCACCAAAGAGTAGCATGGCCCAAATGACTGCAACAAGGATAAGGGACCACTGAGTGATGCTAAGACCAATCATTGGAAAAGCGCTAGCGATGATGGCTGAGCAAAGGATAGCGACTCCAGCTGTATTAACCATGGCAGAGAAGACGTTGAGGACAAAGAAAATCCAGAGATAGAGTTTTCCTTTTTCGGCATAACCTTCGACCAAGGTTTTACCAGTGTCGGCAGTATATTCGGCTCCAAAACGGAAAAATGGATATTTAAAAACATTGGCCAAGATAACCAAGAGGAGTAGTGACCACCCATAAGAACCACCAGCTTGAGTAGAGGATACAATGTGAGAACCTCCAACGGCAGCAGAAGCCATTAGGATTCCTGGCCCCATTGCCTTTAGTTTGCTTGCCCAGGTTGACTGGTTTGATAACGTAACTTGTGACATAATAAACGCTCCTATTTTTGAATTTTCAGAATAATCTGAATAGATAGCTACTATTCTACAAAAAACTTAAAAGAAATGCAAGGCCATTTTGAAAAGATACAGAAAATTACAGAAAACTTTACATGCGTTAATGAAATTTCTCCAAGGGAAATATGGTAATCCTAAAAAATCCGAGAAGAAAGCTTCTCGGATTTTGATTATTTCAATTGATCTGTAACGTCTTTTGAGAGCAACATTCCCAGATGGTAAGTTTTATTGATATGTGCAATGACATCATTGATATTTTCAGTCGTGTGAATTTTCTCTTTGATATCAGACCTAAATGTCTCGTCCTTCAAGAGTTGCTCTTGGTAGAGTCTTTGCAGTCTTTCCTTCTCGTACTTATTGAGCAGAAAAAGGAAAACCAAGCTAAGTACAACGAGGATATAAGCATATTGGCTCATAAGGAATCTCCCAGTGTGATAAAGAAATAGTAAAAGTGAATAAATTATTTCATTGAACAGCTGCAAGGCCGAACAAAATATAAATGTTATTTTGCCTCAATCGTTCAGATTGCTTTCAAGTAATTTAAAAGATTAGAACCTAAACCAAACTAAATCGATATTATTTGGTTAGGTGAATTAGTGAAGCGTTTGGGCAACTCGTACTGGTTACGACGTAAAGAAACATAAATCGACAATATTTATGTTTCTTTACTAGTGAAGCGCCTAGCCAAAGTCCGAATAGGATTTGGCGTTAGTTACTTCGATTGCTCCGCAATCAAGTAACTTTGGCGATTTACATCTTCTCCGGCGCTTCTACTCCGAGCAAACGAAGAGCTTCTTTGAGGACGACTGCGGTTGCGTAGCTGAGGGCCAGACGACTGTCGCGCTCAGGACTTTCATCTAGGATACGTGTATGTGCATAGTACTTGTTAAAAGCTTGAGCCAAACTAATCGCAAATTTCGCAATGATAGAAGGTTCAAAGTTATCTGCTGCACGATTGATAATACGTGGAAAGTCTTGGAGTAGTTTAATGATTTCCCAGCTTTCAGCATCATTCAGGCTGTAGTTGCCAGATGTATCTGGTTTGAAATCGGCTTTGCGCAAGATAGATTGGATACGAGCGTAGGCGTATTGAACGTAAGGTCCAGTTTCCCCTTCAAAGGATACCATAGCTTCAAGGTCGAAGTCATATCCATTTGTACGGTCGGTCTTAAGATCATAGAACTTGATAGCCCCAACTCCAACAGCGTGGGCAACCTGGTCTTTATTTTCTAACTCAGGATTTTTCGCCTCGATTTGGGCTTTGGCACGACTAACAGCCTCAGCGATAGTCGGTTCTAGCAAGATGACATTTCCTTTACGAGTAGAGAGTTTTTTCCCTTCTTTTGTTACCAATCCAAACGGAACATGGACAATGTCTTGGCTCCAATCGTAGCCCATCTCTTGTAGTACTGCCTTGAGTTGTTTGAAGTGGGCAGATTGCTCTTGACCAACAACATAGATGGATTTTGCAAATTGGTATTCGTTTTTACGGTAAAGGGCTGCAGCCAAGTCTCGTGTGATATAGAGAGTTGCACCATCAGATTTCTTGATAAGAGCTGGATGTTCAATTCCATATTTCTCAAGATTGACAACTTGGGCTCCCTCTGACTCAACAAGAAGTCCTTTTTCAGCGAGAATATCTACAACAGCATCCATCTTATCGTTGTAGAAGGCTTCTCCGTTGTAGCTGTCAAATTTGACTTGCAATTCATTGTAAAGGCGGTTGAATTCCACTAAACTTTCATCACGGAACCATTGCCAGAGAGCGAGGGCTTCCTCATCTCCATTTTCCAGTTTGCGGAACCATTCGCGTGCTTCTTCATCCAAGCTAGGGTCTTTTTCAGCTTCAGCATTGATGCGAACGTAGAGTTTAAGAAGTTCATCGATTGGATGTGCTTTAACGGCTTCCTCATTTCCCCATTTCTTGTAGGCAACGATCAACATTCCAAACTGTTTGCCCCAGTCTCCTAGGTGGTTGACCTTGACCGTTTGATAACCGATTTTTTGGAAAATATGTGATAAGCTATCTCCGATAACTGTTGAACGCAAGTGCCCAATAGAGAATGGTTTTGCGATATTGGGACTAGACATATCGATAACGACATTTTCTTGCTTGCCAATGGTTTGGTCAGCATAGTGATCTTTTTCAGTGATAACATCCTGTAATACCTGAGCCGAAATAGCACTTTTATCAAGGAAAAAGTTGACGTAAGGTCCAGTAGCGACAACCTTTTCAAAGGCTTGACTATTGATTTTTTCAGCAATATCTGCTGCGATCATTTGCGGAGCTTTACGCTCGACCTTTGCTAGAGAAAAGGCAGGGAAGGCGATGTCTCCCATTTCTGAGTTTTTAGGTGTTTCCAGTAAATTTAAAATAGCCTCTTGATCCAGGCTATCAATGACGCTAGCCAACTCGCTAGCAATCAATTCTTTTGTATTCATAAGGGCTCCTTTTGGGCTTTTTTACTATTTTAACACAATTTACTACATTTTTTGAGAAAGAAAAGAATTTTTTTGAATTATCTATTTTTTTTGGTATAATGTAGTTATAAAATAAATGTAAAATTTGTTATAAATATTCACTTAAGAGGATGATATGAGAAAAAGAGAACGGCATCAATTGATTAAAAAGATGATCACCGAAGAAAAACTTGGGACACAAAAAGAGATTCAAGATCGTTTAGAAGCTCGTAATGTTTATGTGACACAAACGACTTTATCACGTGATTTGCGTGAAATCGGCTTGACCAAGGTTAAGAAAAATGATATGGTGTATTATGTACTAGCAAATGAGACAGATAAGATTGATTTAGTTGAGTTTTTGTCTCATCATTTAGAAGGAGTTGCAAGAGCAGAGTTCACCTTGGTACTTCATACTAAACTTGGGGAAGCTGCAGTCTTAGCAAACATTGTAGATGCAAACAAGGATGAATGGATTTTAGGAACGGTTGCTGGTGCTAATACCTTATTGGTTATTTGTCGAGACCAGCACGTTGCCAAGCTGATGGAAGATCGTTTGCTAGATTTGATGAAAGATAAATAAGGTCTTGGGAGTTGCTCTCAAGACTTATTTTTAGCAAGGAGAGACGGAAAATGGCAACAGAAAAGCTATCACCCGGCATGCAACAGTATGTGGATATCAAAAAACAATACCCAGATGCTTTTTTGCTTTTTCGGATGGGTGATTTTTACGAGTTGTTCTATGAAGATGCAATCAATGCAGCACAGATTTTAGAAATTTCCTTAACAAGTCGGAATAAAAATGCAGAAAATCCGATACCCATGGCAGGTGTCCCCTATCATTCTGCCCAACAATATATCGATGTTCTGATTGAACAGGGTTATAAAGTTGCTATTGCAGAACAGATGGAAGATCCCAAACAAGCAGTGGGGGTTGTCAAGCGAGAGGTGGTTCAGGTCATCACACCTGGTACAGTAGTTGATAGCAGTAAGCCCGATAGTCAGAATAATTTTTTGGTTGCCTTAGATCGTGATAGCAATCAGTTTGGTCTGGCTTATATGGATTTGGTGACGGGTGATTTCTATGTGACAGGGCTATTGGATTTCACGTTGGTTTGTGGGGAAATCCGTAACCTCAAGGCGCGAGAAGTAGTGCTGGGTTATGACTTGTCTGAAGAAGAGGAGCAAATCCTCAGCCGTCAGATGAATCTTGTGCTTTCCCATGAGAAGGAAGTCTTTGAGGATATTCATTTACTGGATTCACGTTTAGCAGCTGTGGAGCAAGCAGCAGCTAGTAAGCTACTCCAGTATGTTCATCGAACCCAGATGCGGGAATTGAACCACCTCAAACCAGTTATCCGCTATGAAATCAAGGATTTCTTGCAGATGGATTATGCGACCAAGGCTAGTCTGGACTTGGTTGAGAATGCCCGTTCAGGCAAGAAGCAGGGGAGTCTTTTCTGGCTTTTGGATGAAACCAAAACGGCTATGGGCATGCGACTCTTGCGTTCTTGGATCCATCGTCCCTTGATTGATAAGGAACGAATCGTCCAACGTCAAGAGGTGGTGCAGGTCTTTCTTGACCACTTCTTTGAGCGTAGTGATTTGACAGACAGTCTCAAGGGTGTTTATGATATCGAACGCTTGGCTAGTCGGGTTTCTTTTGGCAAGACCAATCCCAAGGATCTCTTGCAACTGGCGACTACCTTATCTAGTGTGCCACGGATTCGAGCGATTTTAGAGGGAATGGAGCAGCCTGCTCTGGCCTATCTCATCGCACAATTAGATGCCATTCCAGAGTTAGAGAGTTTGATTACCGCAGCGATTGCCCCCGAAGCCCCTCACGTGATTACGGAAGGTGGCATTATTCGGACTGGATTTGATGAGACCTTGGATAAATACCGTCGTGTCCTCAGAGAAGGGACTGGCTGGATTGCTGAGATTGAGGCTAAGGAGAGAGAAAACTCTAGCATCAGCACGCTTAAGATCGACTACAATAAAAAGGACGGTTACTATTTCCATGTGACCAATTCGCAACTGGGAAATGTGCCAGCCCACTTTTTCCGCAAGGCAACGCTGAAAAACTCGGAACGCTTTGGGACAGAGGAGTTAGCCCGTATCGAGGGAGATATGCTGGAGGCGCGTGAGAAGTCAGCCAACCTAGAATACGAAATCTTTATGCGCATCCGTGAGGAAGTCAGCAAGTACATCCAGCGTTTGCAGGCTTTAGCCCAAGGAATTGCGACGGTTGATGTCTTGCAAAGTCTCGCAGTTGTGGCTGAAACCCAGCATTTGATCCGACCTGAGTTTGGAGACGATTCACAAATTGATATCCAGAAAGGGCGCCATGCTGTCGTCGAAAAGGTTATGGGAGCGCAGACCTATATTCCAAACAGTATCCAGATGTCAGAAGATACCAGCATTCAATTGATTACAGGGCCGAATATGAGCGGGAAGTCTACCTACATGCGTCAGCTAGCCATGACGGCGGTTATGGCCCAGCTAGGCTCTTATGTTCCTGCGGAGAGCGCCCATTTGCCGATTTTTGATGCTATCTTTACCCGTATCGGAGCGGCAGATGACTTGGTTTCAGGTCAATCAACCTTTATGGTGGAGATGATGGAGGCTAACAATGCCATTTCGCATGCGACCAAGGATTCCTTGATTCTCTTTGATGAGTTAGGTCGAGGAACTGCGACTTATGATGGGATGGCTCTTGCCCAGTCCATCATCGAATACATCCATGAGCATATCGGAGCCAAGACCCTCTTTGCGACCCACTACCATGAGTTGACCAGTCTGGAGTCCAGTTTGGAACACTTGGTCAATGTTCATGTGGCAACCTTGGAGCAGGATGGGCAGGTCACTTTCCTTCACAAGATCGAACCAGGACCAGCTGACAAATCCTATGGTATCCACGTTGCTAAGATTGCTGGCTTACCAGGAGAACTTTTAGCAAGAGCGGATAAGATTTTGACACAACTGGAGAGTCAGGGACAAGAAAGCCCAGCTCCGATGAGGCAAACTAGCGCCGTCACGGAACAGATTTCTCTCTTTGATGCGCCAGCAGAACATCCTATCCTAGCAGAATTAGCTAAACTGGATGTGTACAACATGACACCTATGCAGGCTATGAATGTCTTAGTTGAGTTCAAACAAAAATTATAAAAAGAATCCCACTCATGCATTTGTGAGTGGGATTTTTCTCTATTACTTTTTATGGGCCAAGAGTTGATTGATATGGTCCACTTTTTTAGCTTCTCTTTTATAGAGGATAGCCCAGATGATAAGGTAGACAATCGCAAACTCTGGAATGAGTTGGAGATAGAAGGTCCAGTGGAAGGGGAACCAACCGGCCAGAGTTGCTAGTGGAACAAAGCCAGCCAGCATGAGGAAGAAATGGGAAAGTGTGGCACGGAGCAAGCTCCAGTCACGGCTGAATAAGCGACTGCCAAAGTTAAAGAGAACGCCGATAGCTGACCAGATGATCATACAGTAGAGCAAGACCAGAGCACCGTGAACCTGATGTTGCACCATCACTTGTCCGATGAGAGAATCGGGGCTCAGTGGGGCATAGGTATTTGGTGCATAAATGAGTGAAAAGAGGATAGAGAGGATGAGGCCGATGAGAACACCAGCAGCAGCATCGTGAAAGACTTGTTTTTTCATAGTTCTAATTTCTCCTTGATGGTTTTTAGGTAGCGGCGTGAAGAGTAGGTGAAGCTTTCATTTTTTAGAAAGATTTCGACCAGGCCGTTGGGGGTTAGTTTGAGATGAGAGATAGCGTCAATATTAACGATTTCTGATTGGGAAATTTGGATAAAAGTGGTCGGCAGAATGTCAAGCACTTGATAGAGACGCAAATCAATGGTATAGATCTGAGATGCAGTTTCTGCTAGAACCTTGCGATTTTCGATATAGAAGCGCTGAATCTTGCCAATTTCAACTAGATAGATTTGATCTTCAATCTTTCCTTTGATTGTTTCTTTTTGGTCAAGATTTTCTGCGAACTCGATGACTTTCTGGACTTTTTCGGTCGGCTGAGGAGTTTGGACAATCAGTTTTTCCTCCTCATAAGTCTCCTTAATCTGTAATTCTACTTTCATAAATTTCCCTCCTTTTCAGTTATACAAGGTTGTGATCACTTCTTGTACACCTTTATTAAACACTATTTTACGACCTCTGGCAAGAGCTTTTGTCTATGTGGAGAGATTTGGAGTCTATGTGGTATTTGCTTTTTCTGATAGTATCTGAAATATGGTATAATAGCACTAATCAATTTCTAGGAAAATAGATACAGAAAGGGGCTGAAAGATGTCTCAAATTATTGAATTGCCAGAGGTGCTGGCAAACCAGATCGCAGCAGGAGAGGTTATTGAACGTCCTGCCAGTGTGGTCAAAGAGTTGGTAGAAAACGCCATTGACGCGGGCTCTAGTCAGATTATCATTGAGATTGAGCAAGCTGGTCTTAAGAAAATTCAAATCACAGATAATGGTCATGGTATCCCTCACGATGAGGTGGAATTGGCCCTGCGTCGCCATGCAACCAGTAAGATAAAAAATCAAGCAGACCTCTTTCGGATTCGGACGCTCGGATTTCGAGGTGAAGCCCTGCCCTCTATCGCTTCCGTCAGTGTCTTGACTCTGTTGACTGCGGTGGATGGCGCGAGTCATGGGACCAAGCTCGTCGCGCGTGGAGGTCAAGTAGAGGAAATCATCCCAGCGACTAGTCCTGTGGGAACCAAGGTTTGTGTAGAGGACCTCTTTTTCAACACACCTGCCCGCCTCAAGTATATGAAGAGCCAGCAAGCGGAGCTGTCTCATATCATTGATATTGTCAACCGTCTGGGCTTGGGCCATCCTGAGATTTCCTTCAGTTTGATTAGTGATGGCAAGGAAATGACGCGGACAGCAGGGACTGGTCAACTACGCCAAGCCATCGCAGGGATTTACGGTTTGGCGAGTGCCAAGAAGATGATTGAAATTGAGAACTCTGACTTAGATTTCGAAATTTCAGGTTTTGTTTCCTTGCCTGAATTGACACGAGCAAATCGTAACTATATCAGCCTCTTCATCAATGGGCGATATATCAAGAACTTTCTGCTCAATCGTGCAATTTTAGATGGTTATGGCAGCAAGCTCATGGTGGGACGCTTTCCGTTGACTGTTATTCATATCCATATTGACCCTTATCTAGCGGATGTCAATGTGCATCCGACCAAGCAAGAAGTGCGAATTTCCAAGGAAAGAGAGTTGATGGCGCTGGTTTCAGAAGCTATTGCAAAAAGTCTCAAGGAACAAGCCTTGATTCCAGATGCTTTAGAAAATCTGGCCAAATCTACTGTGCGTAATCGTCAAAAGGTAGAGCAGACTATTCTTCCACTCAAAGAAAATACGCTTTACTATGAAAAAACAGAACTCTCAAGACCTAGTCAAGCTGAGGTTGCTGATCATCAGGTTGAATTAACTGAGGAAGGGCAAGATTTGACCCTGTTTGCCAAGGAAACCTTGGATCAGCTGACCAAGCAGACAAAGCTCCATTTCGCAGAGAGAAAGCCAGCTAACTATGACCAACTAGACCATCCAGAACTAGATTTAGCCAGTCTCGATAAAGCCTATGACAAGCTGGAGCGAGAAGAATCATCCAGCTTCCCAGAGTTGGAATTTTTTGGTCAGATGCACGGGACCTATCTCTTTGCCCAAGGGAGAGATGGACTCTATATCATAGATCAGCATGCAGCTCAGGAGCGGGTTAAGTACGAGGAATACCGTGAAAGCATTGGTAATGTTGATCAGAGCCAGCAACAACTCCTAGTGCCCTATATCTTTGAATTTCCAGCGGATGATGCCCTTCGTCTCAAGGAAAGAATGCCTCTTTTAGAGGAAGTTGGAGTCTTTCTAGCAGAGTACGGAGAAAATCAATTTATCCTGCGTGAACATCCTATTTGGATGGCAGAAGAAGAGATTGAGTCTGGTATCTATGAAATGTGTGATATGCTTCTCCTGACCAAGGAAGTTTCTATCAAGAAATACCGAGCAGAGCTGGCAATCATGATGTCCTGCAAGCGGTCTATCAAGGCCAACCATCGCATCGATGACCACTCAGCCAGACAACTCCTCTATCAGCTCTCTCAATGTGACAATCCTTACAACTGTCCCCATGGACGTCCTGTTTTGGTGCATTTCACCAAGTCGGATATGGAAAAAATGTTCCGACGAATTCAGGAGAATCATACCAGCCTTCGAGAGTTGGGGAAATACTAAACCTTATAGAAAATCAAACAGCCCTAGTTATAAAACTAGAGCTGTTTTGAATTTTTGAGCTGAACTTGTGTTCCAGCAAGCAAATCAGCTGGATGACGTTTGTCCTTGCGAAGGAGTCCCATCAGCAGAAAAATCAAGAAGAGAATCCCTGCTGAGGTTGACAAGAAAATTGACAGAGCATCTGCTTGATAAGCACTACGAATAGCTCCCATATGTCCCAACTGCCAAGGGAAAAACTTGATAGCAGAGCGCAAAAGGCTGTGGGAAAGGCTCCTATGCTTGTAAATCAGCTGTAAACCTGCCCAACGCTTGCCAAAACTTCCTTTTCTATAGTCGAGCCAAGCAAAGATGATAGTTAGGGGCAGAACCGAGCTAGAAAAAGCCAGAAGTTGGCTCTGGGCTTCAGTGAATACGGGAACGCCTCCTAGAACTAGATTGTAAAAGCCCATAGCTAGTAAAAATAAAGAAATGAGGTAGCCCGAGATAAAGAGCCAGTCTCCAATCAGCTCTTTCAGACGAGTTTTGATAGGTATGGGATTGTCAGTTTTTAGTTTCATCTTTAGCACCTTCTTTCTTAAAATCATCAAGGCCTATAACCTTGTCCAGATACTTTTGCTTAATCTTTAGCGCCTTGTTGATAGCAATCGCTGAAGCAATCAATAGAACGAAGGTCAGCCAAATCCAGGCGGTGAATTCGGCTGGGAAACTAGAACCGGCTAAAAAGAGATAGATAGCCAGAGACAATACGAAAATATAAATCACTTGCCAGAGGCCAAAAGATTTAACCTCTTTATAGTATTTGTCCTTGTTTTCCTCCAAAATCATTTCTGTGGAACCTTTTTCAGAGTTTTCATCCAGAAGTAGATAGTCAGTTGTCACTTGAAAAATCTTACTTAATTCAATGATTTTTTCGATTTCTGGAAGGACTTGTCCAGACTCCCATTTTGAGATGCTTTGCCGAGAAACATTAATTTGTTCTGCTAGCTTTTCTTGGGACCAACCTTTTTCCTTGCGAAGCTCAAATAGTTTTTCTGCGAGTTTCATCATTTTATCCTCCTTTTTCTACCTCTATCCTAACAATTTTTACATATAATGAGAATACAATCTCCTGTACTATTTGTCAACCAGAGGTTGCACCTTTTGTTGCAGTTTGTCTTAAGGAAATATGGTATACTAGATAGGCAAAATAATGGAGAAAAAACTATGTACGAATATTTAAAAGGAATCATTACCAAAATCACTGCTAAATACATTGTCCTAGAGGCGAATGGTATCGGTTATATCTTGCATGTAGCCAATCCCTATGCTTACTCAGGTCAGGTTAATCAAGAGACCCAAATTTATGTGCACCAAGTTGTCCGTGAGGACGCTCATCTGCTTTATGGTTTTCGCTCAGAAGATGAGAAGAAGCTCTTTCTTAGTCTGATCTCGGTTTCTGGGATTGGTCCGGTATCAGCTCTTGCTATTATCGCTGCCGATGACAATGCTGGCTTGGTTCAGGCGATCGAGACTAAGAACATCACCTACTTGACCAAGTTCCCTAAAATTGGTAAGAAAACAGCCCAACAGATGGTGCTGGACTTGGAAGGCAAGGTAGTCGTGGCTAGTGATGACCTTCCTGCCAAGGTGGCAGTGCAAACCAGCGCTGAAAACCAAGAACTGGAAGAAGCCATGGAAGCCATGTTGGCACTGGGCTACAAGGCAACCGAGCTTAAGAAAATCAAGAAATTCTTTGAAGGAACGACAGATACAGCTGAGAACTATATCAAGTCTGCCCTTAAGATGTTGGTAAAATAGGAGAAGAGTATGCCAAAACGCTGTGGTTGGGTAAAAATGAATAACCCTTTATATGTAGCCTATCATGATGAGGAGTGGGGTCAACCCCTTCATGATGACCAAGCATTGTTTGAGTTATTGTGTATGGAAACCTACCAGTCGGGTCTATCTTGGGAAACGGTGCTAAACAAGCGCCAAGCTTTCAGAGAATCATTTCATGGCTATCAAATTCAGGCGGTCGCGGAAATGACAGATGGAGAGTTGGAAGCCTTGTTAGAGAATCCAGCCATCATCCGAAATCGTGCCAAGCTCTTTGCGACGCGTGCCAACGCCCAAGCATTTTTACAAATCCAGAAAACCTTTGGCTCTTTTGACGCTTATCTCTGGTCCTTTGTTGAGGGAAAAACGATCGTGAATGATGTTCCTGACTATCACCTAGCACCTGCTAAAACAGCCTTGTCTGAAAAATTAGCTAAAGATCTAAAAAAACAAGGTTTCAAGTTCACAGGTCCAGTCGCCGTTTTAGCTTTTCTACAAGCAGCAGGTCTGGTTGACGACCATGAGAATGATTGTGAGTGGAAAAGCGGAAGTTAGTGAGTCCAAGCGTCTAACTATCTGAGAATATAGAAAAAAGCTGAGAAATTCCTCTCAGCTTTTTGATTATATGCTAGTAACTTTTATAGTGCAGTAAGAAATGTCAGTCCACCTAAGACAACGCCAGCTGAGTTTGGAATAATTAGTATCCAATCCTTCTTAGGTTCTTTTGTCCACCCGTAAATAACCCAAATTAAACAAGATACTGCTGCGGATAAAGGCTGGAATGGTTGAGCTTTGTTGCCTTGTAAATTGGCAAAAATTTGTGGGATGTAGGCGATAAATACAATAATCCCGATAAAGGCCCCGATTGAACCGACAATTTGATTTATTTTTTGTTTAGTCATATACACCTCCTTTAAAAAGATATCATAGAAATAAGCAAAATGCAATAAATTCAGACACAAATTGTAACGAAAATCAATACCAAAGCACAAAAATGGAGAAATTGTTTATTTTTTGTTATCGTCAAAGCGAATGACTTGCTCCTGTGCATCTACATAGGCGTGAACGCCAAAGGGCACAATGGCTCTTGGTGTGGCGTGCCCAACGTTTAGATTATAGACAATCGGGATATTGCTATCAATGATGTCCATTAGTGCCTCCTTATAGTCGTCATAGAAGGTTTCATCCATAGGTTTCCCGACCAAGAGTCCACTGATGACCTCAAATATCCCAGTTTCTTTCAAAGCCTGCAACATTTTTTTGAAATCATCAGGTTCAGGCTTTTCTTGACTTGTTTCTAGCAATAGAATCTTTCCTTCCCAGTCGGATAAGTCAGGGAAAAGTTTGTATTTTTGGCAGAGGTCTGTGCTATCTGCGTGTAGAGAGTTGTCAAAAATATCATAGAGAGACTCAAGACAACCACCGAGGATTTCTCCCTCAAACTGGGCATTGCCTTGTAACAAGTCAAAACCTGTATTTGCATGGCTGACACGAGGTGTTCCCAAGGCATTGGGACTAAAATCAGTCCGTTCCTCATACCAAAGGTCGCTAGGGCGGATTTCTGAGATTCTCCCAGTCTCGATCAATTCTTTAAAGTAGTGAAGGCTATAAGATAACATCTCCTTGTCTAACTCACAAATGTCCGCTAGAAATGATTGGCCGTAAAAAGTCTTGATTCCTAGTTTGTGTAGCATAAGGTGGTTCATGGTCGTATCCGAGAAACCGAGAAAAATCTTTGGTTTGATAACCTTTTGTAGTTGGTCATTTTCAAAAAGATAAGGTAGCAAGCGATAGGTATCGTTTCCACCAATGGCGCATAGGATCATGTCGATACTATCATCAGAAAAGGCCTGAATCAAATCCTCTGCACGAGCTTCAGGATGTTCTTTGATAAAGTCCAAGCCCTTTAGCGAATGAGGCAAAAAGATAGGGTTGAGTCCGAGGTCCTTGAGACGTTGAATACCCAAGTCCACTTCGTGCTTGACAAAGTCTTCACCCATAGTCCCACTAGATAAACTTATAATACCAATAGTAGAAGTCATATATTATCCTCCTAAAAATAAATTGATTGTGCCTATTTTATCACAAAAGGTGAGAGAAAACTATAAGAATCAGACTCAGAAGTTCTGTTGGATATCAAGAAAGCAAGTGAAAAAGCAACCGCCTGTGCAGTTGCTTTTCGTTTTTCTAATCTCACTAGATATGAGTTACTTGGTCAACTCTTGATTATAGGAGAGGGCTAAATCAATCCAGTAAGGAAGTTCTTTTTGACCTTCGATATCTAGGTCTATATAGCCATGATAAGGTCGCCCTCTCATCAATGTAGTACGAGCTCCTGTTCGGGGTAGAACTTGCTTTTCCGTTTCTTTGCCAATTCTCACCATAACCAGCTCGTCCTTTCTGGAACTGACTGTAAGGACCATTTTCCCACGAATCATAAAGGCCAGGCCACCAAACAGTTTCTTTTCTTCTAACTCTTCTTCGAAAATTTGGGGAGGAAGTTTAAGTGCTAGAATTTTTCGAATCTGCTGAGCTAAGGATTGACTATATGCCATAGCTTTTCACTTTTCTTAATAACGTGATGGGCCCGCGCTTGCGCTTCGGATATTGAAACGTTTCTTGAGATAGAAGCGAAGGGCGAGAAGAGCAGCCCCTAGGATAGCCAAAGGCAATGGAGCAAGGACTGGATTGAGGTTGGCTGGTAGGAAGCTTGTTGCAAAGAAGACAACCAACCAAAGGACCATAGAAGCCAGGATAACGAGGATTGACTTCCAGAATGGAGGACGTTGGCTACGGTCAGTGTCCGGTCCATAGTACTGGTAGACAAAGTAGTACATCAAGTAGAAGGCAAGTCCTCCTACAAGCCCAACCAACAAGAGGGTAATCAATCCATAGCCAATGGCCTGATCTGTAGAGAAGAAGGTAGTCAGAGCGCTAACCAATGCAAAGAGACTGGTGATAAAAAGGGCTGAGTCCATAATCATGAGTTTTGGATCGTCATTTTCTTTTGGATGCTCTTTTTCGTATTGCTCCTTGACAGTGAAGCTATGAGCCCAGTGGGTTGGAGCCCCGTAGAGGGAACGTGCAGTCGTCCCTTTGGCTTGCTCTTCAAGGATTTGGGGGATGACTTCCTCAAAGACGGCCTTGATTTCAGCGTCTGTTTTACCATCTTTGATAAATTGTTGGGTAGCGATATGGATAAACTCTTGGTTTTTTTTGGTTAGTTTTTGTAAATCAATCTGAGACATAGGGATTCCTCTTAGAACCATTTTTTATGGATGAGATAGAGAGTGAGCGAAACACTCATAGCAAAGGCGATAAAGACGATTAACCAGAAGGCGTGTGGCTCACCGTTTAGAGGGATTTCATTATCCTTGAAGTTCATCCCATAGGCTGAGAAGATCATGGTTGGGACAGACATAACGATGGTCACGAGAGCCAGGGTCTTCATGATGTTGTTCTGGTTATTGGAAATGATAGAGGCAAAGGTCTCTGTCATAGAGTGAAGGACATTTCCATAGATATCTGCCATCTCGATGGCCTGTTGGGTTTCAATCAGGGTGTCTTCGAGTAGGTCTTCGTCTTCTAGGTATTTCTTGATATTGCTAGTTGCGCTAGTCAATTTCTTAATCACGCGCTCATTTGTCTTGAGGGAGGCTTTGAAATAGACGATGGTCTTTTCCAATTCCATGAGCTCGATCAGTTCTTCGTTTCGAGTAGACTTGTGAAGTTGACTTTCGATTTGTTCACTCTTACGGTCGATCGAACGAAGGGCCGTAAGGTAAAGTTCGGCGTTGCGGTAGAGAATCTGGAAGATAAAGCGTGAACGCATGAAGGTGTAGAAGTTGCGCAGTCTACGGTTGATAAAGACATCAAGAACAGGTAGTGATTCCAAGCAGGTAGTGATAATGGTTTCCTCGGTGATGATAATCCCTAGCGGAATCGTTACGTAGTAGGTGCGATTGTTTCTTTCCTCTGTGATGGGAACGTCCACGATGATCAAAGTATACTCGTCTTCGATGGTAATACGGGACATTTCTTCCGCATCGAGCGGTGCTCGAAGGTCGGCAATGTCAATGTCGAAGGCGTTAGCGATTTCCAACGATTCATTTTGTGTAGGATTGACGAGGTTGATCCAAGTACCCGGTTCAAGCGTGTCGATCTCTTTAAATTCAGTTGTTGTTGAGAGAAAAACTTGTTTCATATCCCCTATCCTTTCCTACTATTTCAGTGTTTGATTTTTTGCACCGTACTATTATACTACAAAATCGGCTTTTTGGGTAATAGAATTTCACATTTTTTGGTATAATGGAAAGCAATAATGGACTAGAAAGAACAAATATGCAAGATAAAATTGTGATTCATGGGGCGCGTGCCCATAACTTAAAAAATATTGATGTGGAGATTCCACGAGACAAGCTAGTCGTTGTGACTGGTTTGTCAGGGTCTGGGAAATCCAGCCTGGCCTTTGATACCCTTTATGCGGAGGGGCAACGTCGCTATGTAGAGAGTCTATCAGCCTATGCTCGACAATTCTTGGGCAATATGGAAAAACCAGATGTGGATGCCATTGATGGTCTCAGCCCAGCTATTTCCATCGACCAGAAAACCACCAGCAAAAACCCTCGTTCGACCGTGGGAACCACGACTGAAATCAACGATTATCTGCGTCTCCTCTACGCACGTGTGGGGACGCCTTACTGTATCAACGGGCACGGGGCTATCAAGGCTTCTTCTGTAGAGCAAATCGTGGATAAGGTCTTGGAATTGCCAGAACGTCAGCGCCTGCAAATATTAGCTCCTGTCATTCGTAAGAAAAAAGGGCAACATAAGAGCGTCATTGAAAAGATTCAGAAAGATGGCTATGTTCGTGTTCGTGTGGATGGGGAAGTTTATGATGTGACCGAAGTGCCAGAGTTATCCAAGAGCAAGCAACACAATATCGATGTTGTGGTCGACCGTATTGTCATCAAGGAGGGCATCCGTAGCCGTCTCTTTGACTCCATTGAGGCTGCCCTTCGTATCGCAGAAGGTTATGTGATTATCGACACTATGGACGATTCGGAGTTGCTCTTTTCTGAGCACTATGCCTGTCCAGTTTGTGGTTTTACTGTCCCAGAATTAGAGCCTCGACTCTTCTCCTTCAATGCTCCTTTTGGATCTTGTAGTGAGTGTGACGGTTTGGGCATCAAGCTAGAGGTGGATGTTGACTTGGTGGTTCCTGATACCAGCAAAACTTTGCGTGAGGGAGCCTTGGCACCTTGGAATCCTATCTCATCCAACTACTATCCAAACATGCTAGAGCAGGCCATGACAGCCTTTGGAGTAGATATGGATAAGCCTTTTGAAGACTTGTCAGAAGAAGATAAAAACTTGATTCTTTACGGCTCAGATGGCAAGGAATTCCATTTCCACTATGAAAATGAATTTGGTGGAGTGCGCGATATTGACATTCCTTTTGAGGGGGTTGTCAATAATATCAAGCGTCGTTACCATGAGACTAACAGTGATTACACGCGCACCCAGATGCGCCTCTACATGAATGAGCTGACCTGCGGAACTTGCCACGGCTACCGTCTCAACGATCAGGCCTTGTCTGTCCGTGTGGGTGGGGAGCAAGGGCCACATATCGGTGAAATTTCGGACCTGTCTATCGCAGACCATTTGGAATTAGTGAGCCAGCTGACCCTGTCTGAAAATGAAGCCATCATTGCCCGTCCTATCCTCAAGGAAATAAAGGATCGCTTGACCTTCCTCAATAACGTGGGACTCAACTATTTGACTCTGTCACGTTCGGCAGGAACCCTTTCAGGTGGGGAGAGTCAGCGTATTCGCTTGGCAACCCAGATTGGGTCCAACCTATCAGGTGTCCTTTATATCCTGGATGAGCCGTCGATTGGTCTTCACCAGAGGGATAATGACCGCTTGATTGCCAGTCTGAAAAAGATGCGTGACTTGGGCAATACTCTCATCGTGGTGGAACACGACGAAGATACCATGCGCGAGGCGGATTATCTGATTGACGTTGGTCCAGGTGCCGGTGTTTTTGGTGGCGAGATTGTTGCTGCAGGAACGCCCAAGCAGGTGGCCCGTAACAGTAAGTCTATTACAGGCCAGTACTTATCAGGAAAACGAGCGATTCCAGTACCAGAAGAGCGCCGTTCCGGAAATGGTCGTTTTATCGAGGTGACAGGAGCGCGTGAGAACAACTTGCAAAATATCACCGCTCGCTTCCCGCTAGGAAAATTCATCGCAGTGACAGGTGTATCAGGTTCAGGGAAATCGACCTTAATCAACAGCATTCTCAAAAAAGCCATTGCCCAGAAGCTCAATCGCAATTCAGACAAACCTGGTAAGTTTAAGACGATTACAGGGATTGAGCATGTAGACCGCTTGATTGATATTGACCAGAGCCCAATTGGACGAACGCCGAGGTCCAACCCGGCTACCTATACGGGGGTCTTTGACGATATACGTGACCTCTTTGCCCAGACAAATGAAGCTAAGATACGAGGCTATAAGAAGGGCCGTTTCAGTTTTAACGTCAAGGGAGGTCGTTGTGAAGCCTGCTCGGGTGACGGAATCATCAAGATCGAGATGCACTTCTTGCCAGATGTATATGTAGCCTGTGAAGTCTGCCACGGGACCCGCTATAACAGTGAAACCCTTGAAGTTCACTACAAGGAAAAGAATATCTCGCAGGTCTTGGACATGACCGTCAACGATGCGGTGGAATTCTTCCAACACATTCCCAAGATTCAACGCAAACTTCAGACCATCAAGGATGTGGGGCTGGGCTATGTAACGCTAGGGCAACCGGCTACCACCCTTTCTGGAGGAGAAGCTCAGCGTATGAAGTTGGCTAGTGAACTCCATAAACGCTCGACAGGAAAATCCTTCTACATTCTGGATGAGCCAACGACAGGGCTTCATACTGAGGATATCGCTCGCTTGCTTAAAGTCTTGGCTCGCTTTGTCGACGATGGAAATACAGTCCTCGTCATCGAGCACAATCTAGATGTTATCAAGACAGCAGACCATATCATCGATTTGGGTCCTGAGGGCGGTGTCGGTGGTGGAACCATCATCGCAACAGGAACCCCAGAAGAAGTAGCGGCCAACGAAGCCAGCTACACAGGACACTATTTGAAAGGAAAGTTAAAATAAGATTTAAAAGGCTCTGCTTTTTTAGGCAGAGTCTTTTTTATAATAAATTACGAATTTTTTCTTTTATAAATGGGTTAAGAGAATAGTGTTTATCCAGATATTCTAGGAGTGCTTGAGCAGACTCAGAAATGCGTTCGTAACCTTGCAAAAAGTGAGGTAATTGCTTGGCTTCCTTTGGATAACCTTCTTCAAATCGTCTGTTGGTATTAAAGATATCTATAAAATTAGATTTAGAAGTTGTTTCCAAACTGATTAGTTCAGTCCAAAGCTTGACGGATCTGTTTTGTATTAAATCATAAGCAGCTAATTTTTCGCCTCGCTGATAGCGACCTAGCCCTAAATATAGATTACATAAAATTTCTCCCAACAGCCATTCACGATCTCTGTTTTCTTTTGATGGCAGTCTTTGTGGCTGACAGATTGTTTCATCAAAACCGACCTCCTTCCAGATAATCTTGCCTTCAGAGAAGGGAATGTTTACTAGTTCGTGAGCTTCAAAGACAGCAAATTCACAAAAAACATCATCTTCAAATAGAACTTTATGTCCGTCCACTGTATTTTGGTAGTGAAATGCAATTGGTTCTAGCTTACTTAACCAGGTTAGGTCTTGGATATAGGTCTGCTTGTAGCCATCTTTTACAATAACAAAGAAGTCTAAATCTGAGTACTGATCCAATCGTTCTCTTTCTGTTCCGCAAGAACCAAGCGCCAGCAAAGCTAGTGCTTGGTTCGAATCTTTTAGAGACTGACCAATCTCATCTAGTCTTTGTAACAGCAATTCTGTTTTATTCATATCGATACCTCATTCTTTCTTGTTTAACAGAAATTATACATTAAGCGCTTTCAAATGTCAATTTTATCTAATCTTAGCTATATAGATTGTATTATTTTCGATATTTTTTTGCTATAATAAATTAAATCATTTTATGGAGGTTTTCTCATGTTATCAAGAGTTGAAAAATTTGAAGTAGCCTTAAAACAGACAGAGTGTGATGCTGTCTTAGTAACCAATCTGAAGAATATTTACTATCTGACTGGTTTCAGCGGGACAGAGGCGACAGTTTTCATCAGTAAAAAGCGCCGGATTTTTCTGACGGATTCTCGTTATACTCTTATTGCCAAGGGCGTGGTTGAGGGCTTTGACATTGTGGAAACGCGCGATGCGGTTGGTGAAATTGCTAAAATTATAGCGGACGACAAGCTGGAAAAAATTGGCTTTGATGACGAGATTTCCTATGCTTACTTCAAGATGCTGGAAAGTGTGTTTGCTGGTCATGAGCTGGTTCCAATGACTGGTTTTATTGAAAATCTGCGGATGATCAAGGATGAGCAAGAAATCGCAACCATTCGTAGGGCCTGCCAGATTTCTGACCAAGCCTTCCTAGATGTACTGGATTTTATCAAGCCCGGTGAGACGACTGAGCTAGCCGTTATGAACTTTTTAGATGCCCGTATGCGCCAGCTAGGTGCTTCAGGTGCTTCTTTTGATTTTATCATCGCTTCGGGCTACCGCTCTGCTATGCCACATGGCGTGGCTAGTGACAAGGTCATTCAAAAGGGTGAAACCCTGACCATGGACTTTGGTTGCTACTACAACCACTATGTCAGCGATATGACGCGGACAGTTCATGTGGGGCAGGTGACAGATGAAGAGCGGGAGATTTATGATATTGTCCTGCGCAGCAATCAAGCCCTCATAGATGCAGCCAAGGCTGGTCTCAGTCGAATTGATTTTGACAGGATTCCGCGCCAGATTATTAACGATGCAGGCTACGGTCCTTACTTCAGCCACGGGATTGGACATGGGATTGGTTTGGATATCCATGAAATTCCTTACTTTGGCAAGTCAGAAGAGCCAATCAAGGCTGGCATGGTCTTGACCGATGAGCCGGGTATTTATCTGGATGGAAAATACGGGGTGCGTATCGAGGATGATATCTTGATTACGGATACAGGTTGCGAATTATTGACCCTTGCTCCAAAGGAATTAATTGTTATTTAAGAAAATTAAGATAAATCATTGACTTTTATATTTTAAAGGTTTATACTGATAGACGAAAACGGTAGGTGAGGCTACCATAGGGATACGGATGACTACCGCAAAGCAGTGGAGACACTACTCGTTGGTCAACAGTCCTGGTCGCGAAGGCCAAGACTAAGCTCATTACATCGCCCTATGGAGTTAAAGCTTGAACGAAAAAACAGATAATTAGTTTTTTAATCCTGCCATTTTATGGTGGGATTTTCTACTGTTTTAGAACAAGGAAAGGAGACAAACGATGCAAATTGACGATCATCCAGAACCGCACATACACAGCCAATCGCTGATTTGTGTCGTTCTGCCCTTATAAAGTGATTGGTCTCTGTGTATGAAACACATCATTCATACAGATAGGAGAAACCAATGAAAACTACAAAAGAAAGATTAGCAACAGCTATTCACACACCCTTAAACGAAACTCTATCTTTTTATAAGACAAGTCTAACAGGCTTGACTGAGGAGCAGGTGGAGAAAAATCGTGACCTATATGGCGAAAACACCATCACCAAGGGTCAAGAAGACAGTATCCTCAAAAAGATTTACGAATCTATTATCAATCCATTTACAATCATCCTGCTGGTCATCGCTATGATCTCCATGGTGACCAATGTCTGGTTGGCGAAGCCTGGACAAGAAGATCCGACGACCTCTATCATCATCGTCGTTCTCGTATTGATTTCTGGTGGCATACGCTTTGTCCAAGAACTGCGGAGTGACAAGGCTGCGACCAATCTATCAAAAATGATTGTGAACACTGCCACAGTTATTCGCGAAGGCCAGAGTTTAGAGGTCGCAATTGAAGATTTGGTCGTTGGAGATATAGTCAAGTTAAGTGCTGGGGATATGATACCAGCAGACCTCATTTTAATTGAATCACGTGATTTCTTTGTCCAACAGTCTGGTTTGACAGGTGAAAGTGACTCGGTTGAAAAACTAGCCTTGTCAAAAATGAGTCAGTCAAACTTCGATAGTCTGCTAGAAGCAGAAGCGCTCGCCTTTATGGGAACCAACGTGATATCAGGAAGTGCCAAGGCTTTGATTCTAGCGGTCGGTGATGATACCATGATGGGAGAAATCGAGCAGACCCTCAATACCTATGACGAACCGACCTCTTTTGAACGGGAGATGAACAGCATCTCTTGGCTCTTGATCCGTTTGATGTTAGTCATGGTTCCCATCGTCTTTCTCTCCAATGGCTTGACAGACGGCGACTGGCTGGAAGCTGGCGTATTTGCTTTGAGTGTTGGTGTTGGATTGACACCTGAGATGCTTCCTATGATCATCACAGCCAGTTTAGCAAAAGGCTCCATTATCATGGCCAAGGAAAAAGTCGTCATCAAAAAACTCAATGCCATACAGGACCTAGGTGCTATTGATATCCTATGCACGGATAAAACCGGAACCCTTACCCAAGACGAAATTGTCTTGGAATATCCTTTGGATATACATGGAGATTTGGATTTGTCTGTGTTGAGACGGGCCTACCTCAATTCCTATTTTCAAACCGGTTTGAAAAACTTGATGGACCGTGCCATTATCAGTAGAACTGAAAAAGAAGCTAAAGAACACGCTATTCTACAAAATTTGGATACTAGCTTCCAAAAAATAGATGAATTACCCTTTGATTTTGAACGCAGACGGATGAGTGTCATCGTCAAGGATGAGAACGAAGTTGTTAGTTTGGTAACCAAGGGTGCCCTAGAGGAAATGCTTGCGATTTCAACCCATGTGGAATATCAAGGCCAGATTAGCCCTCTGACGGATGATATCCGAGTGGAAATCTTAAAAGAAGTAGATCAACTTAATCAACAGGGATTGCGAGTCTTGGGAGTCGCCTATAAAACAGGCCTAAAAGAAGGTTTTGCTTACTCCGTTGAAGATGAAAAAGAGATGATTCTAACAGGATATCTTGCCTTTCTAGATCCACCAAAACCATCAGCAGCCCCTGCTATCCAAGCTTTGTTAGAACACGGTGTTCAAACAAAGATCTTGACGGGAGACAATGAGAAGGTAACCCAAGCAGTTTGCGAAAAAGTTGGTCTAGACGTTGATCAAATCTTGTTGGGTTCTGATATTGACGCCATGACGGACGAAGAATTGGCCCAAGCAGTTGAGAAAGTGACTGTCTTTGCCAAACTCTCTCCGGATCAAAAAGCACGAATCATTTTACAAATCAAATCGAATGGACATTGTGTTGGCTATATGGGAGATGGGATCAATGATGCCCCTTCTATGAAAGTGGCAGATGTGGGGATTTCTGTTGATACAGCAGTAGATATTGCCAAAGAAACGGCTGATGTCATTTTGCTAGATAAGGATTTGATGGTGCTTGAAAAAGGGCTGGTTGAAGGGCGTAAGGTCTACGCTAATATGACCAAATATATCAAGATGACGGTCAGCTCTAATTTCGGGAACATTTTCTCTCTGTTAGTTTCTGGTATCTTTTTACCCTTCCTTCCTATGGCTCCGATTCACTTGATTGTGTTAAACCTCGTCTACGACCTTTCTTGCATTGCCTTGCCATTTGATAATGTAGATGAAGACTTTTTGAAGCATCCCCATAAGTGGGAAGCTAAGTCTATTACTCGTTTTATGATTTGGATGGGTCCGATTTCTTCTGCCTTTGATATTTTGACCTTTATCTTACTATATTTTGTTATTGTCCCAATGGCGACAGGTCAAGCTTATGCTCACGGAGCAGAGTCGGCAACGGGCTTTATCATCTTGTTCCAGACAGGTTGGTTCATTGAATCCATGTGGTCCCAAACCATGGTTATCCATATGCTTCGTTCAGCAAAACTTCCTTTCTTACAAAGTCGTCCATCATGGTTTGTTCTTGGAACAACCTTGCTAGCAGCTAGTTTTGTGACCTTCCTTCCCTACTCTTCAATTGCTAGCCTGCTTCATTTAACCCCTTTGGAACCAATTTATTTCCTCTTTTTGCTTTTGATTATCGTTCTCTATATGATAAGTGTTACAGTTGTAAAACGATTGTATATCAAAAAATTTAAAAGTTGGTTATAAATTGATTTTGTCAAGAAAAAAGTACGAAAATCGCGAAAAAAGTTAATTTTTTTTAAAAATAGGTCGCAAGTCGGATGTTTTTTATGGTATAATAGACTAAACTGATAGTAACATGTAGCGAAAGGGGTAGGTACATGATCAAAATTTATACAGTCTCAAGTTGTACTAGCTGTAAAAAAGCGAAAACCTGGCTCAATGCCCACCAGTTAAGTTATAAAGAACAAAATCTCGGTAAAGAAGGAATTACAAGAGAAGAGTTATTAGATATTCTCACGAAAACAGATAATGGGATTGCCAGTATTGTTTCGTCAAAAAACCGCTACGCTAAGGCACTTGGAGTTGACATCGAGGATTTGAGTGTCAATGAAGTGCTCAACTTAATCATGGAAACACCACGGATCTTAAAGAGTCCGATTCTCGTTGATAAGAAGCGCCTGCAAGTCGGCTATAAAGAAGATGATATCCGTGCCTTCTTGCCACGCTCTGTCCGTAATGTAGAAAATGCAGAAGCACGTCTACGTGCAGCTCTATAAAACATCAAGGCTGGGAGTGACTCCTGGCCTTGTTTGCTCTTTTGTTTTAAAATCAAGTGAGGAATTATGAAAAAGTTACTAATTGCTAGTTTTGCTCTCCTCTTTTTGCTTGCGGGATGTGGGCAAAAAAAGGAAACTCCTGCTGCTTCCACAACAGCATCTGAACCTCTCCAATCCAACCTTCCCGTTTTGGACAATGCCGAAAAGAATACAGTTGTCACCAAGACCCTGTTGATGCCGAAGTCAGAAAATGGAACGCAACAGATTCAAACCATTACCTATAAAGGCAATCAGTTTTTGACCTTGACCATCCAGCAAAAACGACCTGTCGGGGATGAACTCAAGACTTTTATCTCTGAAAATGGCCTAGAGGAAACGCAAAAAGCGCTTCTAGAAGCTGAAGAGAAGGATGAGACCATCCAAGAGGCGCGCAAACTGGCAGGATTTACACTGGAAACCAAGCTACTCAGCGAGACAGAAATCCAGACCACAACGACTTATGATTTTCAAGTTTTGGATGTCAAAAAGGCATCTCAACTAGAATATTTAAAAAATATTGGTCTTGAAAATCTCTTAAAAAACGAACCTAGCCAATATATTGCAGATAGAGTGGCAAATGGAGCAACAGAACAATAGAAAATCCAAATTAATAGACTGACTTATTTGTAGAACGTAAGGAAATATGCTATAATAGTAATATTCTAAGGAAAGAGGGTGTTAGAATGGGATTTACTGAAGAAACTGTACGGTTTAAATTGGATGATTCCAATAAGAAAGAAATTAGCGAAACGTTGACAGACGTCTATGCTTCTTTGAACGACAAGGGCTACAATCCGATTAACCAGATCGTCGGTTATGTATTGAGTGGTGACCCTGCCTACGTTCCTCGTTACAACAATGCACGAAATCAAATCCGTAAGTATGAGCGTGATGAAATTGTTGAAGAATTGGTACGCTACTACCTTAAAGGACAAGGAGTCGATCTATAATCTATGAGAATTATGGGATTGGACGTCGGTTCAAAAACAGTGGGTGTTGCCATTAGCGACCCACTAGGCTTCACTGCTCAAGGACTTGAAATCATCCAGATTAATGAGGATCAGGGCCAGTTTGGTTTTGACCGTATCAAGGAATTGGTTGACAGCTATAAGGTAGAACGCTTTGTAGTTGGTCTGCCTAAAAACATGAACAATACTAGCGGTCCGCGAGTAGAAGCCAGTCAAGCCTATGGTGCCAAGCTAGAAGAACTCTTTGGTTTGCCAGTAGACTATCAGGATGAGCGTTTGACAACGGTCGCTGCGGAGCGTATGTTGATTGAACAAGCAGATATCAGCCGTAACAAACGCAAGAAAGTTATTGATAAGTTGGCTGCTCAGCTGATTTTGCAGAATTATTTAGATAGAAAATTTTAAGACAGAGGAGAAACTATGTCACACGATCACAACCATGACCACGAAGAACGTGAATTGATTACACTAGTAGATGAGCAAGGAAATGAAACCTTGTTTGAAATTCTTTTGACCATCGATGGGAAAGAAGAATTTGGTAAAAACTATGTTCTGCTAGTGCCAGTTAACGCAGAAGAAGATGAAAATGGTGAAGTTGAAATCCAAGCTTACTCATTTATCGAAAATGAAGATGGAACAGAAGGCGAATTGCAACCAATCCCAGAAGGCTCAGAAGACGAATGGAACATGATTGAAGAAGTCTTCAACAGCTTTATGGAGGAGTAAAAACATCCAGTGGATGTTTTTAGCCCTGCGCCAGAAATTAGAAAGTTTTTAGCCCTGCGCCAGAAATTAGAAACGCAGGAACGTCCGGGGAACGTTTTTACCCCAGTTCCTTTAAATAAGAGAGAACTGGTATGTCTGGGAGACTGTATCACCCCAACTCCTAGAAACTAGAAAGAGTTGGAACATCCAGTGGATGTTTTTAGCTCACGTTGAAATTCATAGTAGCTAGTGATTAGCTAACCAGGTAAGAGGTCGGGATTTTAGTCCCGACCTCGCTTTTTATTTGTAATCATACTTTGATGCGGTAGTTGATTGGACTTTTGTTAAGGAGACATGTATGTTTGAAGTAGAAGAATGGCTGCATAGTCGGATTGGTTTAAACTTTAGATCTGGACTTGGACGAATGCAGCGAGCAGTGGATTTGCTGGGGAATCCAGAGAGGACTTATCCTATTATCCACGTAACAGGGACTAACGGTAAAGGGTCAACTATTGCCTTCATGAGGGAGTTGTTTGTTGCTCATGGTAAAAAAGTTGGTACTTTTACCTCTCCTCATATCATCAGCATCCATGATCGAATCTGTATCAATGGACAGCCGATCGCGGAGGAAGACTTTGTTCGTATAGCTAACCAAGTCAAGGAGATGGAAAAGACGCTTTTGCAAACCCATGACCAGTTGTCCTTTTTTGAATTACTGACTCTGATTGCTTTGCTTTACTTTAAAGAGCAGGGAGTGGATCTAGTCCTGCTAGAAGTGGGGATTGGTGGTTTGCTTGACACCACTAATGTCGTAACAGGAGAGATTGCAGTTATTACTTCCATTGGGCTAGATCATCAGGAGACCTTGGGCGATAGTCTGGGGGAAATAGCCGAGCAGAAAGCTGGTATTTTCAAGGCTGGCAAGCAGGCGGTCATTGCTAAGCTCGCTCCAGAAGCTAAACTTGTCTGTCAAAATACAGCGAGAGAGTTAGGTGTGGATCTCTATCAAGCTGGGCGAGACTTCATCTTGAAAGCTGGAGATTTTTCAAGTAGCCTAGCTAGTTTTTCACAACTTGAAATCAGTTTGGAAGGTGTTTATCAGCAAGAAAATGCCGCCTTGGCTTTACAAAGCTTTCTTCTGTTTATGGTGTCAAGAGGTGAAGGGGTTGAAGAAGAGCTTGTCAGAAGGGCCTTGCAAGAGACACATTGGGCAGGGCGATTGGAACGGATTCGCCCGCAAATCTACCTAGATGGGGCTCACAATCTTCCAGCCTTGACTCGTCTGGTCGAGTTTATCCAGGGGAAAATCCAGCAAGGTTACCAGGTTCGCATCCTTTTTGGAGCACTTAAACGCAAGGATTATCAGGGGATGCTAGGCTATCTATCTAAGCAGTTGCCTCAGGTAAAACTTAAGGTAACAGGCTTTGACTACCAAGGCTCTCTGGATGAAAAGGATGTGGCGGGTTATGATTTGATTCCTTCCTATGGCGACTTTATCAGAGAATTTGAAGATAAGGCCAATGGCCAGGACTTGCTTTTCGTGACGGGATCCCTCTACTTTATCTCGGAAGTCCGAGGGAGTTTGGTAGGAAGCGACGAGATTAGTTGACCTTATAGGTTTATGTTGCTATACTGTAGGTAGGAGGTATATCTGGAAACGATTCCAGCAAAACATTGGCACAAAAGAAAGGAAATCGCTATGAAAACGAAAACATTCACACTTTCTATTGCTTCCCTAGCAATTCTTAGTCTTTTAGCAGCTTGTGGACCTAAGGCACAAGCCCCTACCCAGCAATCTGCTCAGCAATCATCTACTCAACAAGAATCATCTTCTAGCGCTACGACAAGTGCTAGTCAACCACAGGCGTCCTCAAGTCAGGACACTACTGTAGCTCAACCTACGAATATCGATGGTACCTATACTGGAAAAGATGAGAATGACCAAATCACTCTTGTTGTAACAGGTAAAACTGGTACATGGACTGAGGTCGAGCCAGATGGAGATAAGGAAATCAAGCAAGTCAGCTTTGAGCCAGAAAATCAACGTGTCATTATCGGTGATGATGTCAAAATTTACACGGTTAATGGTAATCAATTGATTATTGATGATATGGACCGAGAGGCATCTGACCGAGTGGTATTAACAAAATAGGATCTCAAATCTAAATAGAAGTTTGGAATTAAGGTTTCAGCTTTACCTTCTACAACTTCAATAGCGACTGTCATAGGATTTGTGCGATATTGAAAAATATAAATAATATTGGAAAGAACTATCATTTTGGTAGTTCTTTTTAAGTTTCTTAATACCCTAGTTAAAAAGATAAGAGGGGCAGAGCTTCATATAGTGTGGGTGTAGTTTAGAAATCTTGCAGTTCTTGGAATAGTTTGCATAGAAAAAGGTAAAAGGTTGCTATCTACCCCTGAACTGAGGTATACTAGTAGAAACATGAGTTTATCAAGCAGTTAAGGAGAATGTTAGAAAAGGAAGGGGATGTATGACAGCTAGAAAAATGCAGCTACTCATGTCCAAGTATGGTTTTAGTATTACCATCATGTTGGCGGAGTTGTTTATCATCTTTGGTTTATTTCTCTATCTAGGGCAGATGGCTCCAATTGTCTGGATTATCCTAGTCATTTTAGTGAGCTTAGCGACTATTGTATCGATTGTTAATCGATCTATGAATCCTGAGAGTAAGGTAACATGGTTGTTAGTAGCCTTTGTGCCAGTGTTTGGTCCCTTACTCTATATCATGTTTGGAGAACGCCGTTTATCTAAAAAGGAATTGAAGCAGCTAAAGCAGCTCCAATCAATGGTTGATAGAGAGGACAATAGCAGAGCTCTCCGTTTGGAGTTAAAAGAGCAAGACAAGTCGGCTTATGGCGTTATCAAATCTCTCCTCAGCATGGACACGAATGCCGATGTCTATGATCGAACGGATACACGATTTTTTGCATCTGGTGAAAGTATGTGGCAGCAGATGCTAGAGGATCTCAAGAAAGCTGAGAAGTTTATCTTTCTCGAATACTATATCATCGAAGAAGGTTTGATGTGGAATAGTATTTTGGAGATTTTGGAAGAAAAGGCCGCTCAAGGTGTAGAAGTGAAGCTCCTCTATGATGATATTGGTTGTATGGCAACCTTGCCTGGAGATTACACCATCCAGCTTCGTAGCCGAGGGATTGAAGCTCATAAGTTTAACAAGGTGATTCCGCGCTTGACTGTTGCCTATAACAACCGTGACCACCGTAAAATCATGATCATCGATGGGCAGATTGCCTATACAGGTGGTGTCAATCTAGCAGACGAGTATATCAACCATATCGAACGCTTTGGTTACTGGAAGGATAGTGGTATTCGGCTGGATGGTCCAGCAGTAAAGGCTTTTACCAGACTCTTTTTATCTGCCTGGTATATCAACCGTGGAGAGATTAGTGACTTTGACCAATACCATCTCGAAAATCAACCAAAAGATGGGATGGGGCTTTGTATTCCCTATAGTAGTGGACCAAAACCCATCTACCGAGCCCAGGTTGGAAAAACGGTCTACCAAAATCTTATCAATCAAGCTACAGATTACGTCTACATCACGACTCCCTATCTGATTGCTGACTACGATCTAACTGAAAGTATCAAAAATGCCGCTCTGAGAGGGGTAGATGTGCGAATTGTGACGCCGTGTATCCCAGATAAGAAGGTTATTCAGTTAGTTACTCGAGGAGCCTATCCAGATTTGCTATCTGCTGGGGTTCGTATTTATGAGTACAGTCCGGGATTCCTTCATAGCAAGCAAATGCTTGTCGATGGAGAGGCAGCTACTGTGGGGACCATCAATTTTGACTATCGTAGCTTGCTCCACCACTATGAAAATGCCGTCTTACTTTATAGAACGCAGTCCATCATCGATATTGAAAGGGACTTCGAAGAGATTTTTAAAGTTTCTCAAGAAATTTATCCCCACACCATCAAAACAAGCTGGTATCAAAGCCTCATCAAGGAAATTGTCCAGTTGTTTGCACCTATGCTCTAACTATCCATCAAGATCTAGCCCAAGGCTGGGTCTTTTTTGTCTTCTTACGAATAGATAAGTAAAGGAGAAAACCATGCTTAATCTAGAAGATGATGATTTTATCAGAGAGTATAGTAATAGTCGATTTCATCGTTTTCGTGAAATCGAACGCTTTGCGATATTGGATAAGAAATTCAGCAAATATCAATCCCAAGCTGACATTCCTGTAAGATTTTGATATACTAAAACAGATAAACTTAGAGGAGAAATTGAATGAACGTATACGGGAAAATAGATGAGAAACAAGAAGAATCTCATTACCAAGACTGGTCAGTGCCAGAGAAACGAGAAGGAGCTCCCATTCCCTTTTTTAGTATTTTACTTTGGAGTTTGGTGACTACAGCCATTTCGGTTGCCCTGCCTTTTATTTTTGGTGTAGTCAGTCCACAACAAAGTCAGGATCTTTATACCGGTTGGGCTTTGCATCAAAATGGCCAAATGTATACAGATTACTTTGGGACGGAGGGATTGCTCTATTATGTGCTAACCTACCTTTTTCAAGGCAGTGTTTTGATTGCTTTGGTTGAGTGGTTGACCTTGTTTGGAGCAGGTGTTTTTCTTTTTAAGGCTGCGGATACTCTTGTCGGCCAAGAAAAGGAAGCGAAGCGAGTTGTCTTTATTTTATACTTGCTTGTAGCTGGCCTCGCTTTTGGTGGCGGTTATGCTCTCTTGCTAGCCCTACCTTTCCTATTTTATTCATTGAGTATCGTTACAAATTATCTAGCTTTTCCAAAGGATGACAAAGGATTTGTACGAGTGGGTATGAGCCTTGCTCTCGCTTTCTTCCTTGCGCCAATCCCAACAGCCTTGTTTGCGGCTGTACTGGCCTTGGGCATCATCGGCTTTAATCTAGGCAAAGGTCACTTTGTTCATGGTCTATATCAGTTCTTTGCGTCAGCCCTAGGATTTTCACTCTTATTCTATCCTTTAGGCTACTATACAGTGTGGACAGGTAGTTTTGGGGATGCCATTAGCCAGACCTTGTATCCGGTAAATACTCTTAGCCTCTTTTCAAATTCGCATTTGCTTGAAAATGCAGCCTTCTATGGCTTGCTTGCTATTGGATTAGGTTCCCTTGGCTTGCTCTTTGCAGGCTTGTTCCAGTCAAAACCAGCCAAGCAATATGTCTTATCGATTGCTGCTAGCTTGGGATTCTTGGTTTCTTTGGGAATCTTGATTCTCTCCAAAGAACCTATCAACGCTACTCGTCTTGTGGTGCTAATTCCTTTCTTGGTCTTGCTCCTTCTGACAGGAATCAAGGAAGATGTTTCAGATGGAGGGAGTCGTAGTAGAAGAAGACGTGAGAAACAAACTTCTTTCCTTAAAGGAAATTTCTATCTACCACTGATTGCCCTTGCCTATCTCATTGTTCTTCCTATCGTGAGTCGCTACCTTTCGCACCCAGCGACTTATAAGGAGAGAGACCGTCTTGCTAGCGTGGTCAAACAACAAACGAGTTCTGAGGATCGTGTCTATGCTTGGGATGATCGTCCTGATTTCTACCGTGCAAGTGAACGTTTGGCGCCGACTTCTCTATTAACTCCAACACTTTATACTGCAAGCGATGAAAATAAAACCAAACTGATGAATGACCTGAAAGAGAATCAACCGAAGATGATTGTGGTCAATCAAAAAGTTGCCTTGTGGTCAGATGTAGAGAGCTGGCTCAGTGAAAAATATGAGCTTGTTCAGACAGATACTAGCGAGTTCAAACTTTATAAATCAAAATAACAAAAAATCAATATCTTGTGGAATTTTAAAAATTTTAGGATTTTTAACACAAGATATTGATTTTTATTTTTAGAGTGGTATAATACTTCATAGAACAACATTTTAGAAAAGAGCATGGATATGATTGTATTAGAAGAAAAGCTTGCAACCGTCCCCACCTTGTTCGTTGAAAAACGAGATGGTAGACGTGTGGTGTTTGATGTAGACAAGATTGACAAGGCTCTCCACAAGGCGGCGGAAAAGGTTATGGACCTTACGCCTCTAGTAGAAAAACGCCTAAATGGTCTAGTTGAAAGAATCGTGACGGAAATTCACAGCCGCTTCCCTCAAGGTGTCAAGATTTACGAAATTCAGAATGTCGTAGAACATGAACTCCTTGAAGCCAAAGAGTATGCGCTGGCTGAGGAGTATATCACTTATCGGACACAAAGGGATTTTGAGCGCTCAAAAGCGACAGATATCAACTTTAGTATCCATAAACTTCTCAATAAAGATCAAGCAGTTGTCAATGAAAATGCCAATAAAGACAGTGATGTCTTCAACACCCAGCGTGATTTGACAGCAGGGATTGTTGGGAAATCAATCGGACTGCAAATGCTTCCTAAGCACGTAGCCAATGCTCATCAAAAAGGGGATATCCACTATCATGACTTGGACTACAGCCCCTACACTCCTATGACCAACTGCTGTTTGATTGATTTTAAAGGCATGTTGGAAAATGGTTTTAAGATTGGAAATGCAGAGGTAGAGAGTCCCAAATCTATCCAGACTGCGACAGCTCAAATTTCACAAATCATCGCTAACGTTGCTTCTAGCCAGTACGGGGGCTGTTCAGCTGACCGTATCGATGAAGTCTTGGCGCCTTATGCGGAGAAGAATTATCAAAAGCACCTCAAAGATGCGAAAGAGTGGGTCTTGCCTGAAAAACGGGAAGATTACGCTTGGAAAAAAACTCAAAAAGATATCTATGATGCCATGCAATCTCTTGAGTATGAAATCAATACCCTCTTCACTTCAAATGGACAAACACCTTTTACTTCACTAGGTTTTGGTCTAGGAACTAGTCGTTTTGAGCGGGAAATTCAAAAAGCTATCTTGACCATCCGAATCAAGGGGCTTGGTTCAGAACACCGCACAGCCATCTTTCCTAAACTCATCTTTACGCTGAAAAGAGGACTCAACTTAGAGGAAGGTTCACCTAACTACGACATCAAACAGTTGGCTCTTGAGTGTGCAACCAAGCGGATGTACCCAGATGTCTTGTCCTATGATAAGATTATCGAACTGACTGGTTCTTTCAAGGTTCCTATGGGTTGTCGCTCCTTCCTCCAAGGCTGGAAAGATGAAAATGGTGTTGAGGTCAATTCAGGTCGTATGAATCTAGGTGTTGTGACGGTTAATCTGCCTCGTATCGCCCTCGAGTCTGAAGGAGATCTGAATAAGTTTTGGGAAATCTTCAACGAGAGAATGAACATTGCGGAGGATGCTCTGGTTTATCGTGTCGAACGAACCAAGGAAGCAACACCAGCAAATGCCCCTATCCTTTATCAGTATGGAGCCTTCGGCCGCCGTCTCGGAAAAGAAGAAAGTGTTGACCAACTCTTTAAGAATCGCCGTGCGACAGTTTCGCTGGGCTACATCGGTTTGTACGAAGTGGCTACAGTCTTCTTTGGAAATAGCTGGGAAAGCAATCCTGAAGCCAAGGAATTCACATTGGATATTATTCGCGATATGAAACGTCGTGTGGAAGAGTGGTCTGACCAATATGGTTACCATTTCTCGATCTACTCCACACCGTCTGAAAGTCTGACAGATCGCTTCTGTCGCTTAGACACAGAGAAGTTTGGTTCTATTCCTGACATCACGGATAAGGAATACTACACCAACTCGTTCCACTACGATGTCCGGAAAAATCCAACGCCGTTTGAAAAATTAGACTTTGAGAAAGTTTATCCAGAAGCAGGTGCGTCAGGTGGTTTTATCCATTATTGTGAGTATCCAGTTCTTCAACAAAATCCTAAAGCCTTGGAAGCTGTTTGGGACTATGCCTATGACCGTGTCGGCTATCTAGGGACCAATACTCCTATTGATCGTTGCTACAAGTGTGACTTTGAAGGGGATTTTGAACCAACTGAGCGAGGATTTGCTTGTCCAAACTGTGGCAATAGCGACCCTAAAACAGTAGATGTGGTCAAACGTACGTGTGGTTATCTGGGGAATCCTCAAGCGCGTCCAATGGTTAATGGACGCCACAAGGAAATCGCTGCGCGTGTCAAACACATGAACGGTTCAACTATTAAAACAGCTGGACATGAAGTAACAAATTAGAAGGAAATGGAATGGGGAAATACCAATTAGACGATAAGGGACGCGCACAAGTGACCCGTTATCACGAGAAACACTCGAAAGGTGGAACAGGTAAAAAAGAACGCTTGCTCAACCTCAGAGAACAGTTTTTAAACAAGAATAAGAAAAAATAAAAGTGAGAGTCTGCTCTCACTTTTCTCTTAATTGGAGGTAAAAATGATACTACGCAGACCAACATTGGCAGATAAAGAAACAGTTTTAGAGATGATAGCAGAGTTTGAACAGACTCAATCACCCCACGATGGTGGGTTTTGGAACGCCAACAATTTTGTTTATGAAGAGTGGCTAGAAGAAAATCTTCAAGCGGAAGCGGGCCTCAATATTCCTGAAAACTGGGTTCCTGCTATCCAGCTGGTTAGTTTTGACGTAGCAGGCCAGGCTCTTGGCTTTCTCAACCTTCGTCTCCGATTAAATGACTACTTACTAGAAAATGGGGGCCATATTGGCTACTCCATTCGTCCATCTGAAAGAGGCAAAGGTTATGCCAAAGAAGCTCTCCGACAAGGCTTGCAAGTTGCCAAGGAAAAGAACATCAAAAAAGCACTTGTGACCTGTAGTACGGAAAATCCTGCTAGTAGGGTGGTGATTGTGACAAATGGCGGACTCTTTGAGGATATTCGCAATGGCGTAGAACGTTACTGGATAGATTTGGAGTAGAAGGATGACATGGAATACACCAAAACCAGGTGAATGGAAAAGCGAGGAGCTTAGCAAAGGGCGAATCATTGACTACAAGGCCTTTAACTTTGTAGATGGAGAAGGCGTGCGTAACTCTCTCTATGTCGCAGGTTGCATGTTTCACTGTGAAGGGTGTTATAATGTGGCGACCTGGTCTTTCAATGCAGGAATTCCTTATACAGCAGAGTTAGAAGAACAGATTATGGCAGACCTTGCCCAGCCCTATGTTCAAGGTTTGACCTTACTGGGAGGGGAGCCATTCCTCAATACGGGCATTCTCTTGCCTCTCGTTAAACGCATTCGGAAGGAATTGCCAGATAAAGACATCTGGTCTTGGACAGGTTATACTTGGGAAGAAATGATGCTGGAGACTCCAGACAAACTGGAACTCTTGTCGCTGATTGACATCCTTGTCGATGGTCGTTATGACAAAAGCAAGCGCAATCTTATGCTCCAGTTCCGAGGTTCTTCCAATCAACGAATTATCGATGTGCAAAAATCCCTCAAAAGTGGGAAAGTAGTGATTTGGGACAAGCTTAATGACGGAAAAGAAAGCTATGAGCAGGTGAAGAGAGAATGAAGAAAAAAGACCTGATAGAACAACTGGTTTCAGAGATTGAAACGGGAAGAGTTAGGACACTGGGGATCTACGGTCATGGGGCTTCGGGCAAGTCAACCTTCGCTCAGGAATTACATCAAGCTCTAGATTCTACTACAGTAAATTTACTAGAAACAGATCCTTATATCACCTCAGAACGTCACCTGGTAGTACCAAAGCAAGCGCCAGATCAAAAGGTGACGGCTTGTCTGCCAGTGGCGCATGAACTGGCAAGTTTACAGAGAGATATTCTCGCCTTGCAGGCAGGTATGGACATCTTGACGATTGATGAACCTTGGAAGCCAAGCGAAGTCCTATCTGGTTCAAAACCGTTCTTGATAGTCGAAGGGATGTCCGTGGGTTTTCTTCCCAAGGAACTCTTTGACAAAACCATCTGTTTCTACACGGATGAGGAGACCGAATTAAAGAGGCGCTTAGCTCGAGATACGACTATGAGAAATCGCGATGTATCTTTTGTATTGGCTAGCCATCAGATGAGACGGGAGCAGTATCTGCGATACTATAGAGAAACCGAGTCTAAAGCGGACATTTTAGTAGATCAATCAGAAGATACATTCAAGGTCAAAATGACACATATTATATAGAAGAAAAGGTAGTTTTTTATAGATGTAAATCCGTAATTTTGGAAAGATAAAAAGAGAAAACAGTTTCATCTTAAAAAAACGTAAAAAGCTCACAAATCCCTTGCAATCGCAGGGGCTTTGTGTTATTCTACCGTGGTGCTGTAAATCACATCTTTAGCTGTGATGCAAGAGGTTGTGACCACGATTGGATACACTGCCACACAACGCGCGTCGATTTCCTATTTTTGCTTTGAGTTTGAATCCCTTTATGTCTTAGACTTGAGCACAAAAAATGTTCGTTAAAAACTTTCCAGACTATATCAATAAGAATTGGAAGGATGGTCTTGGTTGAAGCCTGCATTGTTTTTCAGCTCTGGTTGAGACCGGTAAATTGAACGTTTTGTTTGTTATAGGCACCGTTTTTTCTGGGAAAAGGGAGTTGATAGTGAATGGTGTGATATATCCTATACGCAAAGAATGCTATTTCATTTTGTTGCGTGAATTAGCCTCTTGGTAGCTAGAAAGTTTAGAGCTGAGGTTGATTGCTAGTCAGTCACCTTAGAAGTGAAAGTAAAAGGAGCGAAGGAATGTTTTTAAAAATAATCAGTAGTATCTCTACAAATAATTTCCAAGATCCAAACATGATGGAAAAAATTAGCCATCTATGGCAGGAGCACCAGAAAGAAGTAGAGGAGGCATTTGCCCAAGGGCTTCCGATTTATGCAGTCTATCATGATTATGTCAGCGACTACAAGGGGGATTACAGCTTGTCGCTCTGTAGTCTATCCGATAAAGAAGACTGGGATTTTGACACTTCAGAACAAACCTACCAAGTATTTGAGGTGGATACAAGTGATTCAAAAGGGTTTCTCCATACCTGGCAACAAATTTGGCAGGCAGAAGAAGCAAGAGAACTGCAACGTCAGTATAGTATTGATTTTGAAAAATATGATCCAGATCAGACAGTATCTATCTTTATCGCCACCCCCAAAAATGGGTAAATTGTCAAACTATGTTTTATTTACGAAAGAGGATCAGAACATACTCTAGTAACTTAGGTTAGTAAAAAAACGAAAAAAAGCTCACAAATCCCTTGCAATCGCAGGGGCTTTGTGTTATTCTATTATGGTGCTGTAAATTACAGCCTTAGCTTTGATGCAAGAGGTTGCGACACGCTCGGTTGCATTGCCACGCAACGCGCGTCGGTTTTCTTGTGGAGCTAGCCTATTATCTTAAATAGACGAAAAGGAGAAAAAGATGGCAAACAAAAAAATCCGTATCCGTTTGAAAGCATACGAACACCGTACGCTTGACACAGCGGCTGCAAAAATCGTAGAATCAGCTACTCGTACAGGTGCACAAGTTGCGGGTCCAATCCCACTTCCAACTGAACGTAGCCTCTACACAATCATTCGTGCGACTCACAAATACAAAGACTCTCGCGAACAATTTGAAATGCGTACACACAAACGTTTGATCGATATCGTTAACCCAACTCAAAAAACAGTTGATGCCTTGATGAAATTGGATCTTCCAAGTGGTGTAAACGTAGAAATCAAACTTTAATCTAAAATATAAAAGAGCAGAGGCTGGTGTTTCAATTTAATTGAACACGGGCTAAACTCGGTGTGAAAAAGATAAACTTCCTAGTGTCTGTTAGACACTGCGTCAGTTTCCTATTTTCACTTTGAGTTTGACGCCCTTTGTATCTTAGACTTGAGCATAAAAAACGCTCGTTAAAAACTTTTTGAATAAAAAATATAGAAAAGGAACTATTTTCTCATGACAAAAGGAATCTTAGGGAAAAAAGTGGGAATGACTCAAATCTTCACTGAAGCTGGCGAATTGATCCCTGTAACAGTTATTGAAGCAACTCCAAACGTTGTTCTTCAAGTTAAAACTGTTGAAACAGATGGATACAACGCTATCCAAGTTGGTTTCGATGACAAACGCGAAGTATTGAGCAACAAACCTGCTAAAGGACATGTAGCGAAAGCTAACACGGCTCCTAAGCGCTTCATTCGTGAATTCAAAAACGTTGAAGGCTTGGAAGTTGGTGCTGAAATCACAGTTGAAACATTCGCAGCTGGAGACGTTGTTGACGTAACTGGTACTTCTAAAGGTAAAGGTTTCCAAGGTGTTATCAAACGCCACGGACAATCACGTGGACCAATGGCTCACGGTTCTCGTTACCACCGTCGTCCAGGTTCTATGGGACCTGTTGCACCTAACCGCGTATTCAAAGGTAAAAACCTTGCAGGACGTATGGGTGGCGACCGCGTAACAATTCAAAACCTTGAAGTTGTACAAGTTGTTCCAGAAAAGAACGTTATCCTTATCAAAGGTAACGTACCAGGTGCTAAGAAATCTCTTATCACTATCAAATCAGCAGTTAAAGCTGGTAAATAATAAAGAAAGGGGAAATCAGTCACAATGGCAAACGTAACATTATTTGACCAAACTGGTAAAGAAGCTGGCCAAGTTGTTCTTAACGATGCAGTATTTGGTATCGAACCAAATGAATCAGTTGTGTTTGATGTGATCATCAGCCAACGCGCAAGCCTTCGTCAAGGAACACACGCTGTTAAAAACCGCTCTGCAGTATCAGGTGGTGGACGCAAACCATGGCGTCAAAAAGGAACTGGACGTGCTCGTCAAGGTTCTATCCGCTCACCACAATGGCGTGGTGGTGGTGTTGTCTTCGGACCAACTCCACGTTCATACGGCTACAAACTTCCACAAAAAGTTCGTCGCCTAGCTCTTAAATCAGTTTACTCTGAAAAAGTTGCTGAAAACAAATTCGTAGCTGTAGACGCTCTTTCATTTACAGCTCCAAAAACTGCTGAATTTGCAAAAGTTCTTGCAGCATTGAGCATCGATTCTAAAGTTCTTGTTATCCTTGAAGAAGGAAATGAATTCGCAGCTCTTTCAGCTCGTAACCTTCCAAATGTGAAAGTTGCAACAGCTACAACTGCAAGTGTTCTTGACATCGCAAATAGCGACAAACTTCTTGTCACACAAGCAGCTATCTCTAAAATCGAGGAGGTTCTTGCATAATGAATTTGTATGATGTTATCAAAAAACCTGTTATCACTGAAAGCTCAATGGCTCAACTTGAAGCAGGAAAATATGTATTTGAAGTTGACACTCGTGCACACAAACTTTTGATCAAGCAAGCTGTTGAAGCTGCTTTCGAAGGTGTTAAAGTTGCCAACGTTAACACAATCAACGTAAAACCAAAAGCAAAACGTGTTGGACGTTACACTGGTTTTACTAACAAAACTAAAAAAGCTATCATCACACTTACAGCTGATTCAAAAGCAATCGAGTTGTTCGCTGCTGAAGCTGAATAATCTAAGGAGGAAATATCGTGGGAATTCGTGTTTATAAACCAACAACAAACGGTCGCCGTAATATGACTTCTTTGGATTTCGCTGAAATCACAACAAGCACTCCTGAAAAATCATTGCTTGTTGCTTTGAAGAGCAAGGCTGGTCGTAACAACAACGGTCGTATCACTGTTCGTCACCAAGGTGGTGGACACAAACGTTTCTACCGTTTGGTTGACTTCAAACGTAACAAAGACAACGTTGAAGCAGTTGTTAAAACAATCGAGTACGATCCAAACCGTTCTGCAAACATCGCTCTTGTACACTACACTGACGGTGTGAAAGCATACATCATCGCTCCAAAAGGTCTTGAAGTTGGTCAACGTATCGTTTCAGGTCCTGAAGCAGATATCAAAGTCGGAAACGCTCTTCCACTTGCTAACATCCCAGTTGGTACTTTGATCCACAACATCGAGTTGAAACCTGGTCGTGGTGGAGAATTGGTACGTGCTGCTGGTGCTTCTGCTCAAGTATTGGGTCAAGAAGGTAAATACGTTCTTGTTCGTCTTCAATCTGGCGAAGTTCGTATGATTCTTGGAACTTGTCGTGCTACAGTTGGTGTTGTCGGAAACGAACAACATGGACTTGTAAACCTTGGTAAAGCAGGACGTAGCCGTTGGAAAGGTATCCGCCCAACAGTTCGTGGTTCTGTAATGAACCCTAACGATCACCCACACGGTGGTGGTGAAGGTAAAGCACCAGTTGGACGTAAAGCACCATCTACTCCATGGGGCAAACCTGCTCTTGGTCTTAAAACTCGTAACAAGAAAGCGAAATCTGACAAACTTATCGTTCGTCGTCGCAACGAGAAATAATAGTAAACTAGTCGCCTAAGCAACTAGGAAATCCGCCAGCTCGGTAGCGCTCCATGTGAGCGCAAGCCGCTGTGGTACAACATTTAAAGGAGAAAATATAAAAATGGGACGCAGTCTTAAAAAAGGACCTTTCGTCGATGAGCATTTGATGAAAAAAGTTGAAGCTCAAGCTAACGACGAAAAGAAAAAAGTTATCAAAACTTGGTCACGTCGTTCAACGATCTTCCCAAGTTTCATTGGTTACACTATTGCAGTTTATGACGGACGTAAACACGTACCTGTTTACATCCAAGAAGACATGGTAGGTCACAAACTTGGTGAATTTGCACCAACTCGTACTTACAAAGGTCACGCTTCAGACGACAAGAAAACACGTAGAAAATAAGGAGAACATAAATGGCAGAAATTACTTCAGCTAAAGCAATGGCTCGTACAGTACGTGTTTCACCTCGTAAATCACGTCTTGTTCTTGACAACATCCGTGGTAAAAGCGTAGCTGATGCTATTGCAATCTTGACATTCACACCAAACAAAGCTGCTGAAATCATCTTGAAAGTTTTGAATTCAGCTGTAGCTAACGCTGAAAACAACTTTGGTTTGGACAAAGCTAACTTGGTAGTATCTGAAGCATTCGCAAACGAAGGACCAACTATGAAACGTTTCCGTCCACGTGCGAAAGGTTCAGCTTCACCAATCAACAAACGTACAGCTCACATCACTGTGGCTGTTGCAGAAAAATAAGGAGGTAACATCGTGGGTCAAAAAGTACATCCAATTGGTATGCGTGTCGGCATCATCCGTGATTGGGATGCCAAATGGTATGCTGAAAAAGAATACGCGGATTACCTTCATGAAGATCTTGCAATCCGTAAATTCGTTCAAAAAGAACTTGCTGATGCAGCAGTTTCAACTATCGAAATTGAACGCGCAGTAAACAAAGTTAACGTTTCACTTCACACTGCTAAACCAGGTATGGTTATCGGTAAAGGTGGTGCTAACGTTGATGCACTCCGTGCAAAACTTAACAAATTGACTGGAAAACAAGTACACATCAACATCATCGAAATCAAACAACCTGATTTGGATGCTCACCTTGTAGGTGAAGGAATTGCTCGTCAATTGGAGCAACGTGTCGCTTTCCGTCGTGCACAAAAACAAGCAATCCAACGTGCAATGCGTGCTGGAGCTAAAGGAATCAAAACTCAAGTATCAGGTCGTTTGAACGGTGCAGATATCGCCCGTGCTGAAGGATACTCTGAAGGAACTGTTCCACTTCACACACTTCGTGCAGATATCGATTACGCTTGGGAAGAAGCAGATACTACATACGGTAAACTTGGTGTTAAAGTATGGATCTACCGTGGTGAAGTTCTTCCAGCTCGTAAAAACACTAAAGGAGGTAAATAACCAATGTTAGTACCTAAACGTGTTAAACACCGTCGTGAATTCCGTGGAAAAATGCGCGGTGAAGCAAAAGGTGGAAAAGAAGTAGCATTCGGTGAATACGGTCTTCAAGCTACAACTAGCCACTGGATCACTAACCGCCAAATCGAAGCTGCTCGTATCGCCATGACTCGTTACATGAAACGTGGTGGTAAAGTTTGGATTAAAATCTTCCCACACAAATCTTACACTGCTAAAGCTATCGGTGTGCGTATGGGATCTGGTAAAGGGGCACCTGAAGGTTGGGTAGCACCAGTTAAACGTGGTAAAGTGATGTTCGAAATCGCTGGTGTATCTGAAGAAATTGCTCGCGAAGCGCTTCGTCTTGCAAGCCACAAATTGCCAGTTAAATGTAAATTCGTAAAACGTGAAGCAGAATAAGGAGAAGGCATGAAACTTAATGAAGTAAAAGAATTTGTTAAAGAACTTCGTGGTCTTTCTCAAGAAGAACTCGCGAAGCGCGAAAACGAATTGAAAAAAGAATTGTTTGAACTTCGTTTCCAAGCTGCTACTGGTCAATTGGAACAAACAGCTCGCTTGAAAGAAGTTAAAAAACAAATCGCTCGTATCAAAACAGTTCAATCTGAAGCGAAATAATAGACTAGGGAAGGAGAAATTTCAATGGAACGCAATAATCGTAAAGTTCTTGTTGGACGTGTTGTATCTGACAAAATGGACAAGACAATCACAGTTGTAGTTGAAACAAAACGTAACCACCCAGTCTATGGTAAACGTATTAACTACTCTAAGAAATACAAAGCACATGATGAAAACAATGTTGCCAAAGAAGGCGATATCGTACGTATCATGGAAACTCGTCCGCTTTCAGCTACAAAACGTTTCCGTCTTGTAGAAGTTGTTGAAGAAGCGGTCATCATCTAATCAAACCTGAAAGGAGAAAACTGAAATGATTCAAACAGAAACTCGTTTGAAAGTCGCAGACAACAGCGGTGCGCGCGAAATCTTGACTATCAAAGTTCTTGGTGGTTCAGGACGTAAATTTGCAAACATCGGTGATGTTATCGTGGCATCTGTAAAACAAGCTACTCCTGGTGGTGCGGTTAAAAAAGGTGACGTTGTAAAAGCTGTTATCGTTCGTACTAAATCAGGTGCTCGTCGTGCTGATGGTTCATACATCAAATTTGACGAAAACGCAGCAGTTATCATCCGTGAAGACAAAACTCCTCGCGGAACACGTATCTTTGGCCCAGTTGCACGTGAATTGCGTGAAGGTGGCTTCATGAAGATCGTGTCACTTGCTCCAGAAGTACTTTAATTGGTTGCTCAAAGAAAATTAAAACAAGTCTAGGAAGTAAGACGAAAGCATAACTTAAGTTAGGTGAGTTGAAACTGACGAAGGATTGCTTTGATTTTCGCAGAGCAAAAACAAACAAACTAGTCCCCTAGCTTCAGGCTAGGGTGCCCTTATGGGCGTAAGAAAAATCAAGGAGAAACCTAATGTTTGTAAAAAAAGGCGACAAAGTTCGCGTAATCGCTGGTAAAGATAAGGGAACAGAAGCTGTTGTCCTTACTGCCCTTCCAAAAGTAAACAAAGTTATCGTTGAAGGTGTTAACATCGTTAAGAAACACCAACGTCCAACTAACGAGCTTCCTCAAGGTGGTATCATCGAGAAAGAAGCAGCTATTCACGTATCAAACGTTCAAGTTTTGGACAAAAACGGTGTAGCTGGTCGTGTTGGTTACAAATTTGTAGACGGTAAAAAAGTTCGCTACAACAAAAAATCAGGCGAAGTGCTTGATTAATCACGAAGGAAAGGAGAAGTATAATGGCAAATCGTTTAAAAGAAAAATATCTTAATGAAGTAGTTCCTGCTTTGACAGAACAATTCAACTACTCATCAGTGATGGCTGTGCCTAAAGTAGATAAGATCGTTTTGAACATGGGTGTTGGTGAAGCTGTATCAAACGCTAAAAGTCTTGAAAAAGCTGCTGAAGAATTGGCACTTATCTCAGGTCAAAAACCACTTATCACTAAAGCTAAAAAATCAATCGCCGGCTTCCGTCTTCGTGAAGGTGTAGCGATCGGTGCAAAAGTTACCCTTCGTGGTGAACGTATGTACGAATTCTTGGACAAATTGGTTTCAGTTTCACTTCCACGTGTACGTGACTTCCACGGTGTTCCAACAAAATCATTTGATGGACGCGGAAACTACACACTTGGTGTGAAAGAACAATTGATCTTCCCAGAAATCAACTTTGATGACGTTGACAAAACTCGTGGTCTTGACATCGTTATCGTAACAACTGCTAACACTGACGAAGAGTCACGTGCATTGCTTACAGGCCTTGGAATGCCTTTTGCAAAATAATATAGGAGGTAAATCTAATGGCTAAAAAATCAATGATTGCTAAGAACAAACGTCCAGCGAAGTTCTCTACTCAAGCTTATACTCGTTGTGAAAAATGTGGTCGTCCACATTCAGTTTACCGCAAATTTAAACTTTGCCGTGTTTGCTTCCGTGAATTAGCTTACAAAGGACAAATTCCTGGTGTAACAAAAGCATCTTGGTAATTTAAGATATCAAGGGCGTTAAAACTCCAAGTGAAAATAGGAAACTTGACGAAGAAACTGAATTTTCTAGGAAAGTTTATCTTTTTCACACAGGGTTTAGCCCGGGTTCAGTTGGGCTTGCCAATTTGAACACGAGCTACAGCTTTGGCAAAAAAGACCAATTTTCTTTGGAGCATCGCTCCTTCATCAAATTGCCTATTTTTGCTCTTGCTGTTACGCTCTTTGTATCATGTATTAACTAGCAAGTGCAACTTGCAAACTACTAGTAAGAGGAGAAAAACAAAATGGTTATGACTGACCCAATCGCAGACTTCCTAACTCGTATTCGTAATGCTAACCAAGCAAAACACGAAGTACTTGAAGTACCTGCATCAAACATCAAAAAAGGGATTGCTGAAATCCTTAAACGCGAAGGTTTTGTTAAGAACGTAGAAATCATCGAAGATGACAAACAAGGCATCATCCGTGTATTCCTTAAGTACGGACCAAACGGTGAAAAAGTTATCACTAACTTGAAACGTGTTTCTAAACCAGGACTTCGTGTCTACAAAAAACGTGAAGATCTTCCAAAAGTTCTTAACGGACTTGGAATTGCTATCCTTTCAACTTCTGAAGGTTTGCTTACTGATAAAGAAGCTCGCCAAAAGAATGTTGGTGGTGAGGTTATCGCTTACGTTTGGTAATATTTAGCTCCCAATTTCTTTGCGACTCGTCGTTATCGTCTCTTGCCTAACCCAAAGTTATGCCGGCGAGACGCTGCCTAGATTCACTTTGGAATTGAAACCTAAATGTTCCTTTAAATCGAGAAATCGATTTAAGCCCCCGTGAAAACTGGCCATTCTGGCCTGACAATTTAACAGGAGAAAATAAACATGTCACGTATTGGTAATAAAGTTATCGTGTTGCCTGCTGGTGTTGAAATCACTAACAATGACAACGTTGTAACTGTAAAAGGACCTAAAGGAGAGCTTACTCGTGAGTTCTCAAAAGATATTGAAATTCGTGTGGAAGGTACTGAAGTAACTCTTCACCGTCCAAACGATTCAAAAGAAATGAAAACAATCCATGGAACTACTCGTGCCCTTTTGAACAACATGGTAATTGGTGTATCAGAAGGATTCAAGAAAGAACTTGAAATGCGTGGGGTTGGTTACCGTGCACAACTTCAAGGTAAAAAACTTGTTTTGGCTGTTGGTAAATCTCATCCAGACGAAGTTGAAGCTCCAGAAGGAATTACTTTTGAACTTCCAAACCCAACAACAATCGTTGTTAGCGGAATTTCAAAAGAAGTAGTTGGTCAAACAGCTGCTTACGTACGTAGCCTTCGTTCACCAGAACCATATAAAGGTAAAGGTATCCGTTACGTTGGTGAATTCGTTCGCCGTAAAGAAGGTGAAACAGGTAAATAATGTTGAGTGGTTGATTTTCAACCACCAACCTATTTTCCAACTTAGTGCATAGCACATGATTTAAAACTAAAGAGGTGAAAACTGTGATTTCTAAACCAGATAAAAACAAACTCCGCCAAAAACGCCACCGTCGCGTTCGCGGAAAACTCTCTGGAACTGCTGATCGCCCACGTTTGAACGTATTCCGTTCTAATACAGGCATCTACGCTCAAGTGATTGATGACGTAGCGGGTGTAACGCTCGCAAGTGCTTCAACTCTTGACAAAGAAGTTTCAAAAGGAACTAAAACTGAACAAGCCGTTACTGTCGGTAAACTCGTTGCAGAACGTGCAAACGCTAAAGGTATTTCAGAAGTGGTGTTCGACCGCGGTGGATATCTATATCACGGACGTGTGAAAGCTTTGGCTGATGCAGCTCGTGAAAACGGATTGAAATTCTAATAGGAGGACACTAGAAAATGGCATTTAAAGACAATGCAGTTGAATTAGAAGAACGCGTAGTTGCTGTCAACCGTGTTACAAAAGTTGTTAAAGGTGGACGTCGTCTTCGTTTCGCAGCTCTTGTTGTTGTTGGTGACCACAACGGTCGCGTAGGATTTGGTACTGGTAAAGCTCAAGAAGTTCCAGAAGCAATCCGCAAAGCAGTAGAAGATGCTAAGAAAAACTTGATTGAGGTTCCTATGGTTGGAACAACAATCCCACACGAAGTTCTTTCAGAATTCGGTGGAGCTAAAGTATTGTTGAAACCTGCTGTAGAAGGTTCTGGAGTTGCCGCTGGTGGTGCAGTTCGTGCCGTTGTGGAATTGGCAGGCGTGGCAGATATTACATCTAAATCACTTGGTTCTAACACTCCAATCAACATTGTTCGCGCAACTGTTGAAGGTTTGAAACAATTGAAACGCGCTGAAGAAGTTGCTGCCCTTCGTGGTATTTCAGTTTCTGATTTGGCATAAGAAAGGGGATAAAATGGCTCAAATTAAAATTACTTTGACTAAGTCTCCAATCGGACGCATTCCATCACAACGTAAAACTGTTGTAGCACTTGGACTTGGCAAATTGAACAGCTCTGTTATCAAAGAAGACAACGCTGCTATCCGTGGTATGATCACTGCAGTATCTCACTTGGTAACAGTTGAAGAAGTAAACTAATAATTTTTAGGGGATGTGGCAATACTCATCCCCTAAAACTAGGTATAGTCATCTAAGATGACCATGTATAGGCGAGTTGATAAGGGAGACAACCTTTTCTCTCTTATCGGCGCTAGCATTTTACAAAAGAGGAGAAAATAATAATGAAACTTCATGAATTGAAACCTGCAGAAGGTTCTCGTAAAGTACGTAACCGTGTTGGTCGTGGTACTTCATCAGGTAACGGTAAAACATCTGGTCGCGGTCAAAAAGGTCAAAAAGCTCGTAGCGGTGGCGGAGTTCGCCTTGGTTTTGAAGGTGGACAAACTCCATTGTTCCGTCGTCTTCCAAAACGTGGATTCACTAACATCAACGCTAAAGAATACGCAATTGTAAACCTTGACCAATTGAACGTCTTTGAAGACGGTGCAGAAGTAACTCCAGTTGTACTTATCGAAGCAGGAATTGTGAAAGCTGAAAAATCAGGAGTTAAAATTCTTGGTAACGGTGAGTTGACTAAGAAATTGACTGTGAAAGCAGCTAAATTCTCTAAATCAGCTGAGGAAGCTATCACTGCTAAAGGTGGTTCTGTAGAAGTCATCTAAGAGAGGTGACCCATGTTTTTTAAATTACTAAAAGAAGCGCTCAAGGTTAAACAAGTTCGATCAAAAATTCTCTTTACAATTTTTATCATTCTTGTTTTCCGTATTGGGACAAGTATTACAGTTCCAGGTGTGAATGCGAAAAGTTTAGAAGCTCTCAGTGGTTTATCTTTCTTGAACATGCTTAGTCTTGTTTCAGGGAATGCCATGAAGAACTTCTCCGTTTTTGCACTCGGAGTAAGTCCGTATATCACTGCTTCCATCGTTGTTCAATTGCTACAAATGGATATTTTACCGAAGTTTGTAGAATGGGGCAAACAAGGGGAAGTAGGACGGAGAAAACTAAACCAAGCTACTCGTTATATTGCACTTGTGCTTGCATTTGTTCAATCTATCGGGATTACAGCAGGATTTAACACTCTTTCTGGAGCAAAATTATTAACGACAGCTTTAACACCACAAGTCTTTGTTACTATCGGTATTATCCTCACAGCAGGTAGTATGATTGTAACTTGGCTCGGGGAACAAATTACAGATAAGGGATACGGAAACGGTGTTTCTATGATCATCTTTGCAGGTATTGTCGCTTCAATCCCTGAGATGATTAAAGGAATCTATGTTGACTACTTCGTCAATATTCCAAGTAGCCGTTTGACTTCATCTATTATCTTTGTCGTTATTTTGATTATCGCTGTCTTGTTGATTGTATACTTTACAACCTTTGTTCAACAGGCAGAATATAAAATTCCAATCCAATATACAAAAGTTGCTCAAGGAGCCCCATCAAGCTCATACCTTCCATTGAAGGTAAACCCAGCGGGGGTTATCCCAGTTATCTTTGCAAGTTCCATCACAGCAGCACCTGCAGCCATTCTTCAATTTTTGAGTGCTACAGGTCATGATTGGGCTTGGGTACGTACAGCACAGGAAATGTTATCTACAACATCTCCGACTGGTGTTGCTATGTATGCCTTGCTAATCATTCTCTTTACGTTCTTCTATACATTTGTACAGATCAATCCAGAGAAAGCAGCAGAAAACTTGCAAAAGAGTGGAGCCTACATTCATGGTGTCCGTCCTGGTAAGGGAACTGAAGAATTCATGTCGAAACTTCTTCGTCGCCTTGCGACTGTCGGATCGATCTTCCTAGGTGTGATTTCTATCTTGCCGATTGTGGCAAAAGATGTCTTTGGTCTTTCAGAAGCTGTTGCTTTTGGGGGAACTAGTCTTTTGATCATTATCTCAACCGGTATTGAAGGAATCAAACAGCTAGAAGGTTACCTATTGAAACGTAAGTATGTTGGTTTCATGGACAAAACAGAATAAAAGCAAAATTACTTTTGCTTAGAGAGTGGAGTATGAAGGTCTATCTATTAGAGAGATTTTCGTCTCCCCTCTTCTATTTTGTTTTTAAATAGGGGTTGAAAGAGATTTCTGCTTCTATTTAAATACAAAATAAGGAGATCCTATCATGAATCTTTTGATTATGGGCTTACCTGGAGCAGGTAAGGGAACGCAAGCAGCTAAAATTGTGGAGCAATTCCACGTGGCACACATTTCAACTGGAGATATGTTCCGTGCTGCTATGGCAAATCAAACTGAAATGGGTGTACTTGCAAAGTCATACATCGACAAAGGTGAGTTGGTTCCAGATGAAGTTACAAATGGAATCGTTAAAGAACGCCTTTCACAGGACGACATCAAGGAAACAGGTTTCTTGTTGGATGGTTACCCACGTACGATTGAACAAGCCCATGCCTTGGATAAAACATTGGCGGAACTCGGTATCGAACTAGAAGGTGTGATCAATATCGAAGTGAACCCAGATTGTCTCTTGGAACGTTTGAGTGGCCGTATCATCCATCGCGAAACAGGTGAAACCTTCCACAAAGTTTTCAACCCACCAGTTGACTATAAAGAGGAAGATTACTACCAACGTGAAGATGATAAACCTGAGACAGTGAAGCGTCGTTTGGATGTGAATATCGCCCAAGGTGAACCAATCATTGCTCACTACCGTGCCAAAGGATTGGTCCACGATATCGAAGGGAATCAAGATATCAATGATGTGTTCAAAGACATCGAAAAAGTATTGACAAATTTGAAATAAAGCGTTTTTCATACTTGCAAAAAATCGCTACAAATGTTATACTGAGATAGTCTGACTTATAATTGTTGTCTCTGTTTTCAGAGGCATCGAATCGAAATTTATGGAGGTGCTTTTGCGTGGCAAAAGACGATGTGATTGAAGTTGAAGGCAAAGTAGTCGATACAATGCCTAACGCAATGTTTACGGTTGAACTTGAAAATGGACATCAGATTTTAGCAACAGTTTCTGGTAAAATTCGTAAAAACTATATTCGTATTTTAGCGGGAGATCGTGTTACTGTCGAGATGAGTCCATATGACTTAACACGTGGACGTATCACTTACCGCTTTAAATAATCGAAAAACTTGGAGGGATAAGAAATGAAAGTAAGACCATCGGTCAAACCAATTTGCGAATACTGTAAAGTAATTCGTCGTAATGGTCGTGTTATGGTAATTTGCCCAGCAAATCCAAAACACAAACAACGTCAAGGATAAGATAGAAAGGAGAAAACATGGCTCGTATTGCTGGAGTTGACATTCCAAATGACAAACGCGTAGTAATCTCATTGACTTACGTTTATGGTATCGGACTTGCAACATCTAAGAAAATTTTGGCTGCTGCTGGAATCTCAGAAGATGTTCGTGTACGTGACCTTACATCAGATCAAGAAGATGCTATCCGTCGTGAAGTGGATGCAATCAAAGTTGAAGGTGACCTTCGTCGTGAAGTAAACTTGAACATCAAACGTTTGATGGAAATCGGTTCTTACCGTGGTATTCGTCACCGTCGTGGACTTCCTGTCCGTGGACAAAACACTAAAAACAACGCTCGCACTCGTAAAGGTAAAGCTGTTGCGATCGCTGGTAAGAAAAAATAATATAGGAGGTAAAAGTCTTGGCTAAACCAACACGTAAACGTCGTGTGAAAAAGAATATCGAATCTGGTATTGCTCATATTCACGCTACATTTAATAACACTATTGTTATGATTACTGATGTGCATGGTAATGCAATTGCTTGGTCATCAGCTGGTGCTCTTGGTTTCAAAGGTTCTCGTAAATCTACACCATTCGCTGCTCAAATGGCTTCTGAAGCTGCTGCTAAATCTGCACAAGAACACGGTCTTAAATCAGTTGAAGTTACTGTAAAAGGTCCAGGTTCTGGTCGTGAGTCAGCTATTCGTGCGCTTGCTGCCGCTGGTCTTGAAGTAACAGCAATTCGTGATGTGACTCCAGTGCCACACAATGGTGCTCGTCCTCCAAAACGTCGCCGTGTATAATCATCGCATTACACTGCTTTTCGTTTAAGAGGGAGTAACTAAATGATTGAGTTTGAAAAACCAAATATAACAAAAATTGATGAAAATAAAGATTATGGCAAGTTTGTAATCGAACCACTTGAACGTGGTTACGGTACAACTCTTGGTAACTCTCTTCGTCGTGTACTACTAGCTTCTCTACCAGGAGCAGCAGTGACATCTATCAACATTGAAGGTGTCTTGCATGAGTTCGACACAGTTCCAGGTGTTCGTGAAGACGTGATGCAAATCATTCTGAACATTAAAGGGATTGCAGTGAAATCATACGTTGAAGACGAAAAAATCATTGAACTTGACGTTGAAGGTCCCGCTGAAATTACAGCTGGAGACATTTTGACTGATAGTGATATTGAGATTGTAAATCCAGATCATTATCTCTTTACAATCGGTGAAGGTTCTTCTCTAAAAGCGACAATGACTGTTAACAGTGGTCGTGGATATGTACCTGCTGATGAAAACAAAAAAGATAATGCACCAGTTGGAACACTTGCTGTAGATTCTATTTATACACCAGTTACAAAAGTCAACTATCAAGTAGAGCCTGCTCGTGTAGGTAGCAATGATGGATTTGACAAATTAACCCTTGAAATCTTGACTAATGGAACAATTATTCCAGAAGATGCTTTAGGGCTTTCAGCACGTATCTTGACAGAACATCTTGATTTGTTTACAAATCTTACTGAGATTGCTAAGTCAACTGAAGTGATGAAAGAAGCTGATACTGAATCTGACGATCGTATTTTGGATCGTACGATTGAGGAACTGGACTTGTCTGTGCGTTCATACAACTGTTTGAAACGTGCCGGTATCAATACTGTGCATGATTTGACAGAAAAATCTGAAGCAGAGATGATGAAAGTACGAAATCTTGGACGCAAGAGTTTGGAAGAAGTGAAACTCAAACTCATTGACTTGGGTCTTGGATTAAAAGATAAATAAAGGAGGAATACATGGCTTACCGTAAACTAGGACGCACTAGCTCACAACGTAAAGCAATGCTTCGCGATTTGACAACTGACCTTTTGATCAACGAATCAATCGTGACAACTGAAGCTCGTGCTAAAGAAATCCGTAAAACTGTTGAAAAAATGATTACTCTAGGTAAACGTGGTGATTTGCATGCACGTCGTCAAGCAGCTGCTTTTGTACGTAATGAAATCGCATCTGAAAACTATGATGAAGCAACTGACAAGTACACTTCTACTACAGCACTTCAAAAATTGTTCTCAGAAATCGCACCTCGTTATGCTGAACGTAACGGTGGATACACTCGTATCCTTAAAACTGAACCACGTCGTGGTGATGCTGCGCCAATGGCAATCATCGAATTAGTATAAAATCATCAATTTTGTTGAGTGTTATGATGATGGAGTCTTGTGCTCTTAGTCTAGCTCTGGTCTACCGCTGGGACTTCGGTCCTAGCGGGAACACTCATCATCATTTGATAGGGTAGACGCTTGTTTACGAAATTGTTTTTTCCTTAAGAACAACTTCGTAAGCAGGCGTTTTTTAGTATTTTCTATGGAAATATGCTATACTAGGAAAAAAGAAAATCAAAAACGTTCAGGTTTTCTAAAAATCGTAGAAATGGGGTATAAGGATGAAGGCTATTATTACAGTGGTTGGTAAGGACAAGGCTGGGATCGTTGCAGGCGTGTCTACTAAGATTGCAGAGTTGGGTTTGAATATTGACGATATTTCTCAGACGGTGTTGGATGAATACTTTACTATGATGGCGGTCGTTTCTAGTGACGAAAAACAGGATTTCACTTATCTACGAAATGAGTTTGAAACGTTCGGTCAGACCTTGAATGTCAAAATCAATATTCAAAGTGCGGCGATTTTTGACGCTATGTATAATATCTAGGAGGTGGATATGGATATTAGACAAGTTACGGAAACCATTGCCATGATCGAGGAGCAGAACTTCGATATCAGAACTATCACCATGGGGATTTCCCTTTTGGGCTGTATTGATCCAGATATCAATCGTGCTGCTGAAAAGATTTACCAAAAAATCACCACTAAAGCTGCAAATCTAGTGGCTGTAGGAGATGAAATTGCTGCTGAACTAGGGATTCCTATTGTTAATAAACGGGTATCGGTGACTCCGATTTCTTTAATTGGTGCTGCGACTGATGCGACAGACTATCTTGTTTTGGCAAAGGCTCTTGATAGGGCTGCTAAGGAGATCGGTGTTGACTTTATTGGTGGATTCTCAGCTTTGGTACAAAAAGGCTACCAAAAAGGAGATGAAATTCTCATCAATTCTATCCCACGCGCTCTAGCTGAGACAGACAAGGTTTGTTCGTCTGTCAATATCGGCTCGACCAAGTCAGGTATCAACATGACTGCGGCCGCTGATATGGGACGTATCATCAAGGAAACAGCTGCGCTATCAGATATGGGTGCGGCCAAGTTGGTCGTATTTGCCAATGCTGTTGAGGACAATCCTTTTATGGCAGGGGCCTTTCATGGTGTTGGCGAAGCAGATGTTATCATCAATGTCGGGGTTTCGGGTCCTGGTGTGGTCAAGCGTGCCTTGGAAAAGGTTCGTGGACAGAGCTTTGATGTAGTAGCGGAAACAGTCAAGAAAACGGCCTTCAAGATTACTCGTATCGGTCAATTAGTTGGTCAGATGGCTAGTGAGAGACTGGGTGTTGACTTTGGAATTGTCGACCTAAGTTTGGCGCCAACTCCTGCGGTTGGTGATTCTGTGGCTCGTGTCCTTGAGGAAATGGGCCTAGAAACAGTTGGTACGCATGGGACGACGGCTGCCCTCGCTCTTTTGAATGACCAAGTTAAGAAGGGTGGAGTGATGGCTTGTAACCAAGTCGGTGGCTTGTCAGGTGCTTTTATCCCCGTTTCTGAAGATGAGGGGATGATTGCTGCGGTGCAAAATGGCTCTCTGAATTTAGAGAAACTGGAAGCCATGACGGCTATTTGTTCTGTTGGGTTGGATATGATCGCCATTCCTGAAGATACGCCTGCTGAAACCATTGCGGCTATGATTGCGGATGAGGCGGCAATTGGTGTGATTAACATGAAAACAACGGCTGTCCGTATTATTCCAAAGGGCAAAGAAGGCGATATGATTGAGTTTGGTGGTTTGCTAGGGACAGCTCCAGTGATGAAAGTCAACGGGGCTTCGTCTGTTGATTTCATCTCTCGCGGTGGGCAAATCCCAGCTCCAATTCATAGTTTTAAAAATTAATAAAAAAGCGAGAGGATTTAAGTTGAGTTTAAGGATGACTGTGTATACTATAATCATTAAATAAAGACCTCCTAACTTTATTTAATAGAAATCCTAAACTTTTTCATAATAATCTCCTAGGGAAGCTACCATGAGGGTAGCTTTTCTTTTGGATAATTTACAAATGTTGGCTTTGCTTTTGAAAGCCGAATATTTCTTTGATCCATGATATAATAGAAGAAAATGGAGGATAGAAAATGTCTAAAGTAAGATTGTATTTGGTCCGTCATGGGAAAACGATGTTTAACACCATTGGACGTGCTCAAGGATGGAGTGATACACCTCTAACCACGGAAGGTGAGTTGGGAATTCATGAACTGGGAATTGGCTTGAGAGAGTCTGGCTTGCAGTTTGACCGCGCTTATTCCAGTGATTCAGGTCGCACTATTCAAACCATGGGAATTATCCTAGAAGAACTTGGCCTGCAGGGGAAAATCCCTTACCGCATGGACAAGCGCATCAGAGAGTGGTGCTTTGGTAGTTTTGATGGAGCCTATGATGGGGACCTCTTTATGGGATTGATTCCGAGAATTTTCAATGTAGACCATGTTCATCAGTTGTCCTATGCAGAACTAGCAGAAGGTTTGGTAGAGGTTGATACAGCAGGCTGGGCTGAAGGTTGGGAAAAACTCAGTGGTCGAATCAAGGAAGGCTTTGAAGCGATTGCCAAAGAAATGGAAGAACAAGGTGGGGGCAATGCCCTCGTTGTGAGCCATGGGATGACCATTGGAACCATTGTTTACCTGATCAACGGCATGCATCCGCATGGTCTGGATAATGGCAGTGTGACCATCCTAGAATACGAGAACGGTCAGTTTAGCGTAGAAGTTGTTGGTGACCGTAGCTATCGAGAGCTCGGACGTGAGAAGATGGCAGAAATAAAAAATTGATAGAAGTTAGCTCCAAGTGGGAGCTAATTTTTTTCCTGTTAAATAAGGTGGATTTGCGACTCAGTCTTTCTTGTTATCCAAGTCTAAAAGAACATTTCTCGTCTTTCAAATTCCCTCAAAAATGGTATAATAGTAACATCATAAAATTGGAGAAATAGCATGAGTTTTTACAATCATAAAGAAATTGAGCATAAGTGGCAGGGCTACTGGGCAGAACATCATACATTTAAGACAGGAACAGATGCCTCAAAACCGAAGTTTTATGCTCTCGACATGTTCCCATATCCTTCAGGAGCTGGATTGCACGTAGGACACCCAGAAGGTTATACTGCAACCGATATCCTCAGCCGTTACAAACGTGCGCAAGGCTACAATGTCCTTCACCCAATGGGATGGGATGCTTTTGGTTTGCCAGCTGAGCAGTACGCTATGGATACGGGGAATGACCCAGCAGAATTTACAGCGGAAAATATTGCCAACTTCAAACGTCAAATCAATGCGCTTGGCTTCTCTTATGACTGGGATCGTGAAGTCAACACAACAGATCCAAACTATTACAAGTGGACTCAATGGATTTTCACTAAGCTTTACGAAAAAGGCTTGGCCTATGAAGCGGAAGTACCAGTAAACTGGGTAGAAGAATTGGGAACAGCTATCGCCAACGAAGAAGTCCTTCCTGACGGAACTTCTGAGCGTGGTGGCTATCCTGTTGTCCGCAAACCAATGCGCCAATGGATGCTTAAAATCACGGCCTATGCAGAGCGCTTGCTTAATGACTTGGATGAGTTGGATTGGCCAGAATCTATCAAGGATATGCAACGCAACTGGATTGGTAAATCAACTGGTGCCAATGTAACTTTCAAAGTGAAAGGGACTGACAAGGAATTCACCGTCTTTACAACTCGTCCTGATACTCTTTTCGGTGCGACCTTCACAGTCTTGGCTCCTGAGCATGACTTGGTTGACGCCATCACAAGTCCAGAGCAAGCTGATGCAGTTGCAGACTACAAACACCAAGCTAGTCTCAAGTCTGACTTGGCTCGTACCGACCTTGCCAAGGAAAAAACTGGTGTTTGGACGGGTGCTTATGCCATCAATCCTGTCAATGGCAAGGAAATCCCAATCTGGATTGCAGACTATGTTCTTGCTAGTTATGGAACAGGTGCTGTCATGGCCGTGCCTGCCCATGACCAACGTGACTGGGAATTTGCCAAACAATTTGACCTTCCAATCGTAGAAGTGCTAGAAGGTGGAAACGTTGAAGAAGCTGCCTATACTGAAGATGGTCTTCATGTCAATTCAGACTTCCTAGATGGACTGAACAAAGAAGAAGCGATTGCTAAGATTGTGGCTTGGTTGGAAGAGAAAGGTTGTGGACAAGAGAAGGTTACCTACCGTCTCCGCGACTGGCTCTTTAGCCGTCAACGTTACTGGGGTGAGCCAATCCCAATCATTCATTGGGAAGATGGAACTTCAACAGCTGTCCCTGAAAGTGAATTGCCACTTGTCTTGCCAGTCACCAAGGATATCCGCCCTTCAGGTACTGGGGAAAGCCCATTGGCTAACTTGGCAGACTGGCTTGAAGTGACGCGTGAAGATGGTGTCAAAGGTCGTCGTGAAACAAACACTATGCCACAATGGGCTGGTTCAAGCTGGTACTACCTCCGCTATATTGACCCACATAACACAGAAAAATTGGCCGATGAGGATCTCCTCAAACAATGGTTGCCAGTAGATATCTACGTGGGTGGTGCAGAGCATGCTGTTCTTCACTTGCTTTACGCTCGTTTCTGGCACAAATTCCTCTATGACCTCGGTGTTGTTCCAACTAAAGAACCATTCCAAAAACTCTTTAACCAAGGAATGATTTTGGGAACAAGCTACCGTGACCACCGTGGAGCTCTTGTAGCGACTGATAAGGTTGAAAAACGTGACGGTTCTTTCTTCCATGTGGAAACAGGAGAAGAGTTGGAGCAAGCGCCAGCTAAGATGTCTAAATCGCTCAAGAACGTTGTCAACCCAGACGATGTGGTGGAACAATATGGTGCTGATACCCTTCGTGTTTATGAAATGTTCATGGGACCACTCGATGCTTCGATTGCTTGGTCAGAAGAAGGTCTGGAAGGAAGTCGTAAGTTCCTCGACCGTGTTTACCGTTTGATTACAAGTAAAGAAATTGTTGCGGAAAATAATGGTGCTCTTGACAAGGTTTATAACGAAACCGTTAAATCTGTTACTGAGCAAATCGAATCCATGAAATTCAACACAGCCATTGCCCAACTTATGGTCTTTGTCAACGCTGCTAATAAGGAAGACAAACTCTATGTGGACTACGCCAAAGGCTTTATCCAATTGATTGCCCCATTTGCACCTCACTTGGCAGAAGAACTCTGGCAAACTGTTGCTGCAACAGGTGAGTCCATCTCTTACGTGGCTTGGCCAACATGGGACGAAAGCAAATTGGTTGAAGACGAAATCGAAATCGTTGTCCAAATCAAAGGAAAAGTCCGTGCCAAACTCATGGTCGCTAAAGACCTGTCACGCGAAGAATTGCAAGAAATTGCTCTGGCTGACGAAAAAGTCAAAGCAGAAATTGACGGTAAGGAAATCGTGAAGGTAATTGCAGTACCTAACAAGCTGGTAAATATCGTTGTGAAATAAGATAGGAATCCTTCAGAGTAGAATCTGGAGGATTTTTAAATTGGATTATGCTATAATAGTCCCAACTAAGATAAAAACACAGTTCTGGTTGGTAGTCCAGACGTAGGCAAGCCTATCAGTAACCTTCCTCCTTGGTTGTCCATTCTTAGGGATAGATTTAAGGAGGTGCTGTCATGGAAATCGTTTCAATTGGCTTGACAGTTTATTTTGAAGATGGTTTTTGGCATGGATTGTTTGAACAAGAGTACGAGGGAACTTATCAAGTTTGTCGAGTGACATTTGGTCAGGAACCAAAAGAGGATGAAATTTTGAAACTTTTACAGACTCAGTTTGTTCGGTTGTCTTTTAGTCCAGAGGCAACAGTCAAACAGCATGTGAAGATTAAGAATCCGAAGCGTCTGCAGCGAGCTGTAAAGAAACAGGTGAAGCAGAAAGTTTCTTCTAAGTCACAAGAGCTCTTGCAGTTGCAGTATGACGAACGAAAAAAGTATTCAAAACAACAGTCTAGTCTCCAAAAGCAATTGCTCAAGCAAGAGAAATTTGAACGCAAACAGCAAAAACGTAGAGAGAAGCACAAGGGTCACTAGTGACTCTCTCTTTCATAAAAAAGAACAGCTCTTCTTGGATAACAAGAGCTGTTTTTGCTTGTATTGAAGATTTCTTTCCTAATAGATAGACTTATCGTTAATGGCAGTTTCAAATTTAGGACCATACTTGCTTGCTTCAAATTCAATCCTGCCCCATTCAGCATTTTCATTTTACTAGAAGGGAGTGTGTGCCATTATTTCTGATTCATTTTTTATTGTTTGGTTTAGCGAGAACAATACTATTGACTCCTGGATTTTTCTGCCGGATGCTATAAAACATCTCTTTTATAGCGTATGTTTAAAAATATAATGTATGGTTGTAAGTGTTTTTCAACTTCCTCTAGTGATTCGATAGGAGAAAAACGAGCCTGCTCTACTTTAATTTAACCCCCATTATTTTACCACTTGGCCTTTCATTTTAACTGCTTATCTCAAAAGTCGATTTTTCTTTCATTCTTTTTGTTAAACTAGTGTGGTTAAGAGGAGGAAAAAATATGATTTTACAAACTAAACATTTGACTAAACGGTACGGCAATCATATGGCTGTCGATGATATTCAGTTAGAGTTTGAAAAAGGAAGTTTCAATGCTATTTTGGGACCCAATGGTGCAGGGAAATCAACCACCATTTCCATGTTAATCGGTTTGAAAAAGCCGACACAAGGTCAGATTCGATATGCGCCAAATACGAAAATCGGAGTGGTTTTTCAAGCTAGTGTACTGGATGAGATGTTGACGGTTAGGGAAAATCTCACGATTCGTGCTCAACAATATAAGGAGATTGCGGCAAGTCGTGTGGATGATTTGATTCATCAACTGGGTTTGACTGCTTTCCAGAAACAACTATATGGGACTTTGTCAGGTGGGCAAAAACGTCGGGTTGATATTGCGCGTGCTCTTCTTTCGCGACCAGATATTCTTTTCTTGGATGAACCAACGACAGGTCTTGATATTCAAACTCGCAAATCCATCTGGGATCTACTGTATCGACTACAAAAGGATGAAGGGATGACTATTATCTTAACGACTCATTATCTGGATGAAGCGGATGAAGCGGATCAGATCTATATCGTTGATCATGGGAAAGTGATTGCGCAAGGTTCTGCGACTGCTATTAAAAGTCAGTATGCATCTAATATTCTAAAAATTCGTTTTAAGGAAATGAAGGATCTAGAAAAATTGCTACAGACTGGAATGACAGTCGAGGAAGAAAATGAGATGGAATATCTTTTTTATCCAAGGACGTCACAGGAGGCCATTGAATATTTGGCAAAAGTTCGAGAAAAAATTGATTCTTTTGAGTTTCGTTCGGGTACTATGGATGATGCCTTTATTGCACTTACAGGAAGAGAGGTCCGCTAATGCTAGCTTTATTAAAACGGAATTTTATCTTATATTTTCGTAATCGTTCGGGAGTATTTTTCTCATTATTGGGGGCATTGATTTCCTTCCTCCTTTATATCATTTTTTTGCAGAAGAATTTGACAGATTCTTGGTCCCAACTCCCTAATAGTACGAACCTTTTAAACAACTGGCTGATGGGTGGGACTTTGGCTGTGACTGGGATGACAACCAGTTTTACGGCTCTTAAACAAATGGTACAGGATCGCGAAAATCAAGTGAATCAAGATCTTTTCTTGACAGATTTAGGTAACTGGGGCTTACAGGCGTCCTATCTGATCAGTAGTATTGTTATTTCTTTTGTCATGCAGATATTTATGTATGCTGTTATGAGTTTTTATTTTAAAGAGAGCCCAGTTATCAGCCATTTACCGGAAATTGCTTTGATTATGTTGTTAAGCAGTCTGCTTTCAAGTTTGGTAAATGTTCTCTTGATTTACCGTTTTCAATCTGTAGATAGCCTTGGTAAACTGGCAACGATAGTGGGAACTGCCTCTGGATTTTTAGTAGGAACTTATATCCCCATTGGAGTATTACCTGATTTTGCACAGATTATCATGAAGTGTACCCCTGCAACTTATATTGCTTCTCTCTATCGACAAGTCTTGATGAAAGAGCGATTAGAGATCGCATTTTCAGGAAATAACAGTCTGTTACAGGAATTTCAAGAAAAAATGGGAATCCAAATCAACTGGCAAGAACTATTGACAAAGGAAGAAACATACTTTATAGTGGTTATTATCAGTCTCATCGCTATTCTTCTTTGGCTTTTATTTGTTAAAGTGTTTAGCAAGAGAAAATAAAGATGTATTGGAGAGAAAATGAAGATTCGTTTTGAAATGAAGACAGAGTTTTCAGAAAAAGACCCACACATTTTAATTCAGGCAGCTCAGTTAACCGACCAAGCAAGAGAGGTCATGGAGTATTTAGAACAATTTTCAACGACCAATCAGGTGGTCATTCCTATTCGAACGGATGATCATCTGGTTATGGTGAAAATTGAGGATCTTATTCTAGCAGATATCGATAAGAATTTGTTGACCATTTATACGGTAGATGGGATTTATAAAACTAAGGAAACATTAACAAACTTTCAGAATCGAATTAATCGACGTAACTTTATACAGATATCACGTCATTCAGTTATAAACATTGACCATTTAGAGTCATTATCGGATAGCTTTTCAGGGAACATGATGGCTAAGATGACTCGGGGTCTCAAATCGAGTGTGAGTCGGAAATACGTTAAGTCCTTAATGGATTATCTAGGTTTATAGGAGAAAATCATGAAGCGATTGATTGCTTATTTTGTATCGGGAATGCGTACGGCCTCCTTTGTTTATTTGAGTTTGGTGTTATTGGCTCAGTTTTATTCAGGTATTACCTATCCCGCACCAACGACAAAAAATATTCTAGCTTTGTTTTTGATGAGTGGAATTATGGGGGTATTGACTTTAATCCTTGAAAGGCTAGAGTTTCTTGCTTATAGTATGCGTGTAGGAGTTCATTTGTTAGCGACAGCTACTATTTTAGTATTGACCTACCTATTTTTTGGCTGGGGTTCGGCATTGTTGAGTCCCTTGCTTTGGTTCTTTTTCTTATTAATTTATGGACTGATATGGTTGTACCAGATCTGGCAAACTCACAAGCTCACCCAACGAATTAATCAAGCCTTAGAAGATAAAAGAAAGAAAACAAATCACTAATGTAGTGAGTGGATGAGGTTTGAGGAGAGTGCTAGTTTCCATATAGAGCAAATTATGATATATTATTTTTAGCGTAAAACAAGGAGAAAACAATGCCAGTAAACGAATATGGTCAGATGATTGGTGAGTTAATGGAAGGTTATACTCCAGGAGAATTGCCTTCCATTGATTTCTTAGAAGGGCGCTACGCTCGGATAGAGACTCTTTCGGTGGAAAAGCATGCGGAGGATCTGCTAGCTGTTTATGGTCCTGATACGCCTCGTGAGATGTGGACCTACCTTTTTCAGGAACCAGTGGCAGATATGGAGGAACTGGTTACTATCTTAAATCAGATGTTGGCTCGTAAGGACCGTTTTTACTATGCGATTATAGACAAGGCAACTGGTAAGGCTTTGGGAACTTTTTCTCTCATGCGTATTGACCAGAATAACCGAGTAATAGAAGTGGGTGCCGTCACTTTTTCTCCTGCTCTTAAGGGTACGAGGATAGGGACAGAGGGTCAGTATCTCCTAGCTCGCTATGTTTTTGAGGAGCTTAACTATCGTCGCTATGAGTGGAAATGCGATGCTCTAAATCTGCCATCCAGACGAGCTGCGGAACGTTTGGGATTTGTCTATGAAGGAACCTTCCGTCAGGCAGTCGTTTATAAGGGGCGTACGAGAGATACGGATTGGTTGTCTATGATTGATAAGGACTGGCCTCAAGTCAAAGATCGTTTAGAAACATGGTTGGCTCCTGAAAATTTTGATAAAAATGGACGACAGTACAAGAGCTTGAGAGAACTTTAAGAGGTGTTGACATGATCACTATTAAAAAGCAAGAAATTGTCAAGTTAGAGGATGTTTTGCATCTCTATCAGGCTGTCGGTTGGACAAATTATACACATCAACCTCAGATGTTGGAGAAGGCCTTGTCTCACTCATTAGCAATTTATCTAGCACTTGATGGCGATGCCGTGGTGGGCTTGGTCCGTTTGGTCGGAGATGGTTTTTCATCGATTTTTGTCCAGGATTTGATCGTTTTGCCTAGCTATCAGCGCCAAGGGATTGGTAGCAACCTGATGAAAGAGGCTTTAGGTGACTTCAAAGATGCCTATCAAGTCCAACTAGTGACCGATCAGAAAGAAAAAAACTTGGGATTCTATCGTTCTCTGGGATTTGAAACCTTATCTACTTATGATTGTACAGGAATGATTTGGATGGATCGAAAAAGATAAAAAAATATTTTTTCTTAAGTAAAATTTAAGTCTCCTTGTGTATTATATAGTTATTAAATAAAGACCTCCTAATACTCTTCGAAAATCTCATAACTATAGTTATGCTTGCGTCTATCTGCCTAGTCTGATTTTGATTTTCATTGAGTACCCTTTATTTAATGAAATCCCAAACTTTTCTTTTTCATCATAATCTCCTAAAGAAGTCACCCAATCAGGTGGCTTTTTTATGACTTGGAGAGGAAAAATCCATTTAAAAAAATTTTTAAAAAAATGATAAATCAGGAGAAAAGTTAAGTTAGCTTTAAGATTCATCTTGTATCATATAGTTATTAAATAAAGACCTCCTAACTTTATTTAATGAAATCCTAAACTTTTCTTTTTCATAATATGAAATCCTAAACTTTTCTTTTTCATAATAATCTCCCTAAAGAGGCCACCCAATCAGGTGGCTTTTTTGTTTGTGGCTTGGATTTTTGATATAATAGAGCCATGAGTAGAATTTTAGATAATGAAATCATGGGGGATGAGGAGTTGGTAGAACGTACCCTCCGTCCTCAGTATTTACGTGAATATATTGGGCAGGATAAGGTCAAGGACCAGCTGCAAATCTTTATCGAGGCTGCCAAAATGCGGGATGAGGCACTGGACCATGTTCTTTTATTTGGTCCTCCAGGTCTCGGGAAAACAACCATGGCCTTTGTTATTGCCAATGAACTGGGAGTCAATCTCAAGCAAACGTCTGGTCCTGTTATCGAAAAAGCGGGGGATCTGGTAGCGATTTTGAATGATTTGGAGCCTGGAGACGTTCTCTTTATTGACGAGATTCATCGCTTGCCTATGTCGGTGGAAGAGGTGCTTTATAGTGCCATGGAAGACTTCTACATTGATATCATGATTGGGGCTGGAGAGGGCAGTCGCAGTGTCCATTTGGACTTGCCACCATTCACCTTGATTGGTGCAACGACACGTGCGGGGATGCTCTCAAATCCTCTGCGGGCACGTTTTGGGATTACAGGTCATATGGAATACTATGCCCACGCTGACTTGACAGAGATTGTTGAGCGGACGGCAGATATTTTTGAGATGGAAATAACCCATGAGGCAGCTTCGGAGTTGGCCTTACGCAGTCGAGGAACTCCTCGTATCGCCAATCGTCTCCTCAAGCGCGTGCGCGACTTTGCCCAGATTATGGGGGATGGCTTGATTGATGATGTGATTACGGATAAGGCTTTGACCATGCTGGATGTAGACCGTGAAGGTTTGGACTATGTAGACCAAAAAATCCTTCGCACCATGATTGAGATGTACGGTGGTGGTCCTGTCGGTTTAGGAACTCTTTCTGTTAATATTGCCGAGGAGCGTGAGACTGTCGAAGATATGTACGAACCTTACCTGATTCAGAAAGGTTTCATCATGCGAACTCGTTCTGGGCGGGTAGCGACTGCTAAGGCATATGAGCATTTAGGCTATGAATACAATGAAAAATGAACAAGAAATTCTAGATGCTTTCAGAGAAAATCCAGATATGATGACCATTCTGACCATCATTCGTGATCTTGATCTGAAAGACTCGTGGTTGGCAGCAGGTTCTGTCAGGAATTTCATCTGGAATCTCTTGTCAGACAAATCGCCTTTTGACCGGGAGACGGATGTTGATGTGATTTTCTTTGATCCAGATGTTTCTTATGAGGAAACAGTATCCCTAGAGAAAAAGCTGAGAGAAGATTTCCCTCAATATCAGTGGGAGTTGAAAAATCAGGTCTATATGCATCTGCACAGTCCCCACACTGTGCCTTACACGAGTTCTCGTGATGCCATGAGTAAGTATCCAGAACGCTGTACGGCGATAGGACTCCGCTTGCATGCGGACGCAACTATAGAGCTCTTTGCGCCCTATGGTCTAGAGGATATTTTGAATTTTCAGGTTTCCCCAACTCCTCATTTCTTAGAGAATGAGGACCGAATGAAGCTCTATCAAGAACGCTTGTCCAAGAAAAATTGGCAAGAAAAATGGAAAAATCTCACTTTTTCAAAAAACTTAAGAAAAATTTAAGTTAGGGACGGTATACTAGGTTCATAAGTTAAGAGGAACTTAACTTAAACTCCTAAAACTTTTTCATAATAATCTCCCTATAAAATTAAGTCGCCCAATCAGGCGGCTTATTTTTTGTCTGTACGGAGAGCTAATAACTTAGCAATAGAAGAAAATAGGGAAATATGGTATAATGAAACGATAGATTTTTGAATAGGAATAAGAACATGTTTGGATTTTTTAAGAAAGATAAAGCTGTAGAAGTCGAGGTTCCAACACAGGTTCCTGCTCATATTGGCATCATCATGGATGGGAATGGTCGTTGGGCTAAAAAACGGATGCAACCACGGGTTTTTGGTCATAAGGCGGGGATGGAAGCCCTCCAAAAGGTGACCAAGGCAGCTAACAAGATGGGAGTTAAGGTCATCACGGTTTATGCCTTTTCAACGGAAAATTGGACACGCCCAGATCAAGAAGTCAAGTTTATCATGAACTTGCCAGTCGAATTTTATGATAACTACGTCCCTGAATTGCACGCAAATAACGTTAAGATTCAGATGATTGGGGAGACAGATCGTTTGCCTAAGCCGACTTTTGAAGCTTTGAAAAAAGCAGAGGAATTGACTAAGAACAATACGGGCTTGATTCTCAATTTTGCGCTTAACTATGGTGGCCGTGCTGAAATTACGCAGGCTCTTAAGGGCTTGGCTCAAGATGTTCTAGATGCTAAAATAAACCCTGGTGACATCACAGAAGATATGATTGGGGACTATCTTTTCACGCAACACCTGCCAAAGGATTTGCGGGATCCTGATTTGATTATCCGTACGAGTGGTGAGTTGCGTTTGAGTAATTTCTTGCCATGGCAAGCAGCCTATAGCGAGCTTTATTTTACGGATACCTTGTGGCCTGATTTTGATGAAGCCGCCTTGCAGGAAGCTATTGCTGCTTTTAACCATCGCAATCGCCGTTTTGGAGGAGTTTAGGAGAAGATATGACCAAGGATTTACAAAAGAGAACATTGTTTGCGGTATTGGCCCTGGCAATTTTCCTTCCAGTCTTGTTTGCGGGAGGGCTCTTGTTGCAGATAGGGATTGGCTTGTTAGCGATGCTAGGCGTCCATGAACTCTTGCACATGAAGGGGTTAAAGACCATGACCATCGAGGGTGCCTTGACCCTCTTTGCGACCTTTGCTCTCACAATCCCCTTAGAAAATTACCTAACTTTTTTGCCAGTTGATGGGAATGTGGTTGCCTACAGCGTTTTAATTATGATTATGCTAGGGACCACCGTTTTCAGTAAAAGCTATACGATTGAAGATGCCGCTTTTCCAATTGCTGTGAGCTTTTATGTTGGTTTTGGCTTTAATGCCTTACTAGATGCTCGGGTGGCAGGTTTTGACAAGGTACTTTTGGCCCTTTTTATCGTTTGGGCGACAGATAGCGCAGCCTACCTGACAGGGATGAATTTTGGTAAACATAAGTTGGCGCCGAGAGTTTCTCCTAATAAGAGTATTGAGGGCTTTGTCGGTGGTATTCTAGGTGCGGTACTGATAACAGTGATTTTCATGTTAGTGGACAGCACAGTTGCTCTTCCTTATGGGATTTATAGAATGAGTCTCTTTGCAGCCTTTTTCAGTGTGGCAGGTCAGTTTGGTGACTTGATTGAGAGTGCTACGAAACGCCATTTCGGTGTTAAGGATTCTGGAAAATTTATCCCTGGACATGGCGGTGTGTTGGATCGCTTTGACAGCATGCTGATTGTGTTTCCAATGATGCACTTATTTGGCCTGTTTTAAAGAAAGGAATATTGAATGATTGGATTGCTAACCTTTATCCTCGTTTTTGGGATTATTGTGGTGGTGCATGAGTTTGGACATTTTTATTTTGCCAAGAAATCAGGCATTTTAGTTCGTGAATTTGCCATTGGTATGGGGCCCAAGATTTTTTCCCATATCGGTAAGGATGGCACGGCTTATACCATTCGAATTCTTCCTCTAGGAGGCTATGTTCGTATGGCAGGCTGGGGTGATGATACGACAGAAATTAAGACAGGAACTCCGGTCAGTTTAACACTTGCCGACGATGGTAAGGTCAAACGGATTAACCTCTCAGGGAAGAAACTGGATCAAACGGCTCTCCCTATGCAGGTAACCCAGTTTGACTTTGAAGACAAGCTCTTCATTAAAGGCTTGGTCTTGGAAGAAGAAAAGACTTTTGCAGTGGATCATGATGCAACGGTTGTTGAGGCAGATGGAACCGAAGTGCGCATCGCTCCTTTGGATGTACAGTATCAAAATGCTTCTATCTGGGGCAAGCTCATCACCAACTTTGCAGGTCCCATGAATAACTTTATCTTAGGAGTTGTTGTTTTTTGGATCTTGATCTTTTTGCAAGGCGGTGTTAGAGATACTCAGACCAATCTCTTTCATGTCATGCCAGAGGGAGCTTTGGCTAAGGTAGGTGTAGCTGAGACCGCTCAAATTACCAAGGTCGGCTCGCATGAGGTTAAAAATTGGCAAGATTTGACCCAGGCTGTGGAAGCAGATACCAAGGACAAGACCGCCCCGACCTTGGATGTGACCATTTCTGAAAATGGTAGTGAAAAACAAGTCACTGTGACGCCAGAAGAAAATCAAGGACGTTATATTCTTGGGGTTCAACCGGGGGTCAAGTCAGACTTTCTATCCATGTTTGTTGGTGGATTTACGACAGCTGCTGACTCGGGGCTCCGTATCCTTTCGGCTCTGAAAAACTTGATTTTCCATCCAGATTTGAACAAACTCGGTGGTCCCGTTGCTATTTTTAAGGCAAGTAGCGATGCTGCTAAAAATGGTCTTGAGAATGTCCTCTACTTCCTAGCTATGATTTCCATCAATATTGGAATTTTTAACTTGATTCCTATCCCGGCTTTGGATGGTGGAAAGATTGTGCTCAACATCCTAGAGGCTATCCGCCGGAAACCCCTTAAACAAGAAATTGAAACCTATGTCACCATGGCTGGTGTAGTTATCATGGTTGTCTTGATGCTAGCTGTGACCTGGAATGACATTATGCGACTCTTCTTTTAGATAATCGAGGAATATTATGAAACAAAGTAAAATGCTAATCCCAACGCTTCGCGAAATGCCAAGCGATGCTCAAGTTATCAGCCACGCCCTTATGTTGCGTGCTGGTTATGTCCGTCAAGTTTCTGCCGGTGTTTATTCTTACCTGCCACTCGCTAACCGTGTGATTGAAAAGGCTAAGAATATCATGCGCCAAGAGTTTGATAAGATTGGTGCGGTGGAGATGTTGGCTCCTGCCCTTCTCAGTGCCGATCTTTGGCGTGAATCAGGTCGTTATGAAACTTATGGTGAAGACCTTTATAAACTGAAAAACCGTGAAAAGTCAGACTTTATTCTAGGTCCGACCCACGAAGAGACTTTTACAGCTATTGTCCGTGATTCTGTTAAGTCTTACAAGCAATTGCCACTCAATCTCTACCAAATTCAACCGAAATACCGTGATGAAAAACGTCCACGTAACGGGCTTCTCCGTACGCGTGAATTTATCATGAAAGACGGCTATAGTTTCCATGCTAATTACGATAGTTTGGATGTGACTTATGACGAGTACAAAGCGGCCTATGAACGTATCTTTACTCGTAGTGGCTTGGACTTCAAGGCTATAATCGGTGATGGTGGCGCCATGGGTGGTAAGGATAGCCAAGAATTTATGGCCATCACACCAGCCCGTACAGACCTTGACCGCTGGGTTGTCTTGGACAAGTCAGTTGCCTCATTTGATGAAATTCCTGCAGAAGTGCAAGAAGAAATCAAGGCAGAATTGCTCAAATGGATGGTTTCTGGTGAAGACACCATCGCCTACTCAACTGAGTCTAGCTATGCAGCTAACTTAGAAATGGCAACAAACGAGTACAAACCAAGCAACCGTGTCGTTGCGGAAGAAGAAGTGATTCGAGTGGAAACTCCAGGTGTTAAATCCATCGATGAAGTTGCAGCCTTCCTTAATGTGCCAGAAGAGCAAACGATTAAAACTCTCTTCTACATGGCAGATGGTGAGCTTGTTGCAGCCCTTCTAGTTGGAAATGACCAACTCAATGAAGTCAAGTTGAAAAACCACTTGGGAGCAGATTTCTTTGATGTTGCGAGCGAGGAAGAAGTAGCAAATGTTATCTCAGCTGGCTTTGGTTCGCTTGGCCCAGTTGGTTTGCCAGAAAATGTGAAAATCATTGCAGACCGTAAGGTACAAGATGTTCGCAATGCTGTTGTGGGGGCCAACGAAGATGGTTACCACTTGACGGGTGTGAACCCAGGTCGTGATTTCACTGCAGAATACGTGGATATCCGCGAAGTTCGTGAGGGTGAAATTTCACCAGACGGACAAGGCGTTCTTAACTTCGCGCGTGGTATCGAGATCGGTCATATTTTCAAACTCGGCACTCGTTATTCAGCAAGTATGGGCGCAGATGTTTTGGATGAAAATGGTCGTGCTGTGCCAATCATCATGGGATGTTACGGTATTGGTGTTAGCCGTCTTCTCTCAGCAGTTATGGAGCAACACGCCCGCCTCTTTGTCAACAAAACGCCTAAAGGGGAATACCGTTATGCTTGGGGAGTTAACTTCCCTAAAGAATTGGCGCCATTTGATGTGCATTTGATCACTGTCAATGTCAAGGATGAAGAAGCGCAAGCCTTAACAGAAAAACTTGAAGCAAGCTTGATGGGAGCTGGTTACGAAGTCTTGACAGACGACCGTAACGAACGTGTCGGAGTGAAGTTTAGCGATAGCGACTTGATTGGTCTGCCAATCCGTATCACTGTTGGGAAGAAAGCAGCCGATGGCATCGTAGAAGTTAAGATTAAGGCGACTGGTGACACCATCGAAGTTCATGCAGACAACTTGCTCGAAACCCTTGAAATCCTCAGCAAGAAATAAAAACTATAATCAGAAGAAAAACAAGGCAAAAATGTAACTAGTTTTTACCTTGTTTTTTCTATATAATGGGAAAAATGAATAAACGAAGAGGTAAAGCTATGCTAAAATTTCCAAAGGATTTTGTCTGGGGTTCCTCCACTTCTGGACCACAGACAGAAGGTCGTGTACCTGGTGACGGCAAGGGAGACAATCTCTGGGATTATTGGTTCCAAGTAGAGCCAAATCGTTACTACAATGGAATTGGACCTGATAAAACATCGACTTTTTACGAAAACTGGGAAAAGGATATTGAGCTTTTGGTAGAGACTGGGCATACAGCCTTCCGAACTTCTATCCAGTGGTCTCGTATTTTCCCGCAAGGCCGTGGAGAGGTCAATCCGCAAGGGGTGACTTTCTACCGTCAGGTTTTTGAAGCTATTAAGGCCAAAGGGATTCGTCTCTTAGTCAATCTCTATCACTTCGACCTGCCTTTTGCCCTCCAAGAAGACGGCGATGGTTGGGAAAATAAGGCAACCGTCAGGGCCTATAAAGACTATGCTCGTTTTTGTTTTGAAACTTACGGCGACTTGGTGGACCAATGGATTACCTTCAACGAGCCCATCGTACCTGTAGAATTTGGTTATTTTTATGATGCCCATTATCCTCACAAGGTAGATGCCAAAGCGGCGGTTAAGGTTGCCTATCATACGCAACTGGCTAGTAGTCTTGCGGTTAAGGCCTGTCATGAGGTTTTGCCTGATTCCAAGATTGGGATTGTCCTTAACTTGACACCGGCTTATCCACGCAGCCAGCATCCTGCTGATGTCAAGGCAGCTCGCATTGCCGATCTCTTCCAAGCCCAATCTTTCCTAGATCCGTCTGTCTTGGGAGCTTATCCAGAGGAATTGGTGGAAATTTTAGCTGAACATGATTTGCTGCCAGAGTACACTGTTGAAGAGTTAGAACTCATTCGCGAGAATACAGTTGATTTCCTAGGAGTGAACTACTATCAGCCTTTGCGCGTTATGGCGCCGCGTTTTGCTAAACATCCAGACAGTCCCCTCTTGCCAGAACATTTCTATGAGCCTTATATCATGCCGGGCCGTAAAATCAATCCTCACCGCGGTTGGGAAATCTACGAGCAGGGGATTTATGATATCGCCCAAAATATCAAGGAAAACTACGGTAATATTGAGTGGATGCTGACCGAAAACGGCATGGGGGTTGAAGGGGAAGGAAAGTTCCGTGAGAATGGCATGATTCAGGACGACTATCGTATCGACTTTGTCAAAGGACATCTGCGTGAACTTCACCGTGCCATTGAAGACGGAGCCAATTGTAAGGGTTACTTAATCTGGACCTTTATTGATTGCTGGTCATGGCTCAATAGCTATAAAAATCGCTATGGTTTGGTTGAATTGGACTTGGAAACGCAGGAACGTCGTCTAAAAAAATCAGGCCATTGGTTCAAGGAACTCAGCGACCATAATGGATTTTAAGAATAAAAAGAGTGAGATGGTGTTCATCTCACTTTTTATTACAATATCATCACCAAGGTCCCAATCGTAATCAGGATACAGCCAATAATTGTTTTAAACGTCAGGGCATCCTGTAGGAAGAAAAAGGCTAGAACGAGGGTAATGACGAGACTGAATTTATCGACAGCAGATACCTCAGTCGCATTGCCCATCTGTAGTGCCTTGTAGTAGCAGAGTTAGGAGGTGCCCATGGGGAAAATCAGACAAGATGGGAAGAGAAGATAAAAGTGCCAAGAAAAATCAAATGGCAAATACCTCCTCTATTCATTATAAGTAATTGATGCTAACTTGTCAGGTATCAAGTGAAATCTTGTTAAAATACCAGATAGAAAAACTATACCAATTTTTATCCTTGACAAGTGAGAAAAACAAGTATATACTGTCTTTGCTGATTCTGAAAAAGGAGAATCAGACTATACCAATTTAAGGAGAAAGCACAGCTGGTCTGTGTCGTATATACTATGTGTGGAATTGTTGGTGTTGTTGGAAACACAAATGCAACTGATATTTTGATTCAAGGGCTTGAAAAGCTCGAATACCGTGGTTATGATTCTGCGGGGATTTTTGTCCTAGGTGGTGCTGAAAATCACCTGGTTAAGGCTGTCGGTCGTATTGCAGAATTGTCTGCAAAGACAGCTGGTGTTGAGGGAACGACTGGTATCGGACATACGCGTTGGGCGACTCACGGGAAACCAACGGAGGACAACGCTCACCCACACCGCTCTGAGACAGGACGTTTTGTCTTGGTGCATAATGGGGTGATTGAGAACTACCTTGAAATCAAGGAAGAATACCTTGCAGGTCACCACTTCAAGGGGCAAACAGATACGGAAATCGCCGTTCACTTGATTGGGAAATTTGCAGAAGAAGATGGTTTGTCAGTTCTTGAAGCCTTCAAAAAAGCTCTTCACATCATCCGTGGTTCTTATGCCTTTGCCTTGGTTGACTCTGAAAATCCAGATGTCATCTATGTCGCTAAGAACAAATCACCACTCTTGATTGGTCTTGGAGAAGGCTACAACATGGTCTGCTCAGATGCTATGGCTATGATTCGTGAGACCAACCAATACATGGAAATTCATGACCAAGAGTTGGTAATCGTCAAGGCTGATAGTGTCGAAGTTCAAGACTATGATGGCAATCGCCGTGAACGTGCTAGCTATACTGCGGAGCTCGACTTGTCAGATATCGGTAAGGGGACTTATCCTTATTACATGCTCAAGGAAATCGACGAGCAACCAACGGTGATGCGTAAACTCATCCAAGCCTACACAGATGAGGCTGGTCAAGTTGTTGTAGATCCAGCTATCATCAAGGCTGTTCAAGATGCAGACCGCATTTACATCCTTGCAGCTGGAACATCGTACCACGCAGGATTTGCTTCTAAGAAGATGCTGGAAGAGTTGACGGATACACCTGTTGAACTTGGAATTTCATCTGAGTGGGGCTATGGTATGCCACTTCTCAGCAAAAAACCACTCTTCATCTTTATCAGCCAGTCTGGTGAAACAGCTGACAGCCGTCAGGTTTTGGTCAAGGCTAATGAAATGGGCATTCCAAGCTTGACAGTGACAAACGTTCCAGGATCAACTCTTTCACGTGAAGCCAACCATACAATGCTCCTTCACGCGGGTCCTGAAATTGCCGTGGCATCAACCAAGGCCTACACAGCACAAATCGCAGCCCTTGCCTTCCTTGCAAAAGCAGTCGGAGAAGCAAACGGCAATGCCAAAGCGCAAGCCTTTGACCTGGTTCATGAGTTGTCAATCGTAGCTCAGTCTATCGAATCAACTCTTTCTGAAAAAGAAACCATTGATGCAAAGGTTCGTGACCTTCTTGAAACAACTCGCAACGCCTTTTACATCGGACGTGGTCAAGACTACTATGTAGCCATGGAAGCCAGTCTCAAACTCAAAGAGATTTCTTACATCCAATGTGAAGGCTTTGCGGCAGGAGAACTCAAGCACGGAACCATTGCCTTGATTGAAGAGGGGACACCTGTCTTGGCCCTCTTGTCAGATCCAGTTCTTGCCAACCACACTCGTGGAAATATCCAAGAGGTCGCAGCTCGTGGTGCCAAGGTTCTCACTATCGCAGAGGAAAATGTTGCTAAAGACACAGACGATATCGTCCTTACGACCGTCCACCCTTACCTCTCACCAATCTCAATGGTCGTACCAACGCAATTGGTCGCTTACTTTGCAACACTCCACCGTGGCCTTGATGTGGACAAACCACGTAACCTTGCTAAGTCAGTAACAGTAGAATAAGCTAAGAAAGTCTAGTTCATCTAGACTTTTTTGCTCTCTCTTGGTATACTTGAGTGAGGAGTATTTTTGCTCGCCTTTAATTTTTTATAAGGAGAAGAAAATGAAGAAGAAAAAAAGTATTATTGCTATGCTGGTTGGTATCGTCTTGTCTAGTTCTTACTTGATACGTACGATCTTGATCCATCAGCAGAGACAAGCGAAAAAGCAAAACCTGGAACGGATTGCTGCGGTGCAAGAGACGGTTCAGTCTCAAGATCAAAAGAAAGCTGAAGAGCAGAAAGAACACTTTAAAAAGGCGTTTGAAGGTATGGATAAAACTTCCATTCTAATGAAAAACTATGATAGCCACACACCGATTAATGGGGACTACAGTTTTGGTACAAAGGATGGCGTGTACTACCTAGTAGAATTAAAAACAGGGAATAAAGTAGCTCTGGAAGGTGTGGACAAGGCCTTTCCATTGTCTGTCAAAAACGAGGACACAAATAGTACGGAGCTTGCCCTGGTTGTCCGTAAAGACCAAGTCTGGTACATGATTGATACAAAGGGTGAGACGATTTACACTTTTGAACAAACAGAATTGACAGAAAACTCGAAGTTAACTTTGAAAGACAATAAACTACAGGTAGAATAAACCAAGAAAGTCTAGTTCATCTAGGCTTTTTCTAATGAGCAAATTTATTGAACATAAAACTAATTAGTGATAAAATACCCTAAAAACTTAAAGAGATAGCGAGGAAACAGGATGGTAGAATTAGGAATTTCAACATTTGGTGAAACAACCGCTCTGGAAACGACTGGGCAGATTTACAGTCATGATGAACGCATTCGTCAGTTGATGGCAGAAATTGAGCTGGCTGATAAGGTTGGTTTGGATGTGTACGGGATTGGGGAGCATCATCGGGAGGACTTTGCGGTATCAGCCCCAGAGATTATTCTTGCAGCTGGGGCAGTGAATACCAAGAAAATTCGTTTGACCAGTGCAGTCAGCATTCTCTCGAGTATGGATCCGGTTCGCTTGTTCCAACAATATGCTACCATCGATGCCTTGTCAAATGGCCGTGCGGAGATTATGGCTGGGCGTGGTTCATTCACCGAATCCTTCCCTCTGTTTGGCTATGACTTGAAAGACTACGCAGCTCTCTTTGATGAGAAATTAGACTTGCTCCAGTTAGTCAATGAAAAGACCAAGATAGACTGGCAAGGTCAATTGACCCAAACGATTTCTGGCAAAGAAGTCTATCCTCGTCCTGTTCAGGACAAATTGCCATTGTGGGTGGCGACAGGAGGTCATGTAGAGTCAACAGTGAAGATTGCTCAGGCGGGGTTGCCGATTGTCTATGCTATTATCGGTGGCAATCCGCGTTATTTTAAAAAGTTGATTCAAGCTTATCGTAAGATTGGGAGCGAAGCCGGTCATGCGGAGAAAGACCTGAAAGTGGGTGCTCATTCTTGGGGCTGGATTGCTGAAGATGGCGAGCAGGCTGTCAAAGATTATTTCCATCCGACCAAGCAAGTGGTGGATGCAATTTCCAAAGACCGTCTGCACTGGCAGGAGTTGACCTATGAGCAATATTTGGAGCAGGTTGGACCAAATGGTGCCATGTTTGTGGGCAATCCAGATCAGGTGGCAGAAAAATTGATTCGCATGATTGAGGATTTAGGCTTGGACCGCTTTATGTTGCACCTACCGCTTGGTTCTATGCCACATGACCAGGTTCTGAGAGCTATTGAACTCTTCGGCACACAAGTGGCGCCGAAAATACGTGCTTACTTTGCCATGAAAGAGGGGTTATAAAAAAATTCAATCAGTTGAGTCGATTGGTGAGGAACACCCATGGATTCAGCAACAACCCATGGATTCAGCAACAGGTGGAAGTGGTACAAGCGATAGAGCATACTATCTAGTGGAATATATACTAGTTTATACCAAGTACAAGATAAAATAGTAAAAAAGACGATTTCCGCTTGGAAATCGTCTCTTTTTGATATTCTCGCAAATACGATATCTTGTGGTTGGTGTAAACTGGTAGATAGCTCCCTTATTTTATTTATCAAAACCTTGTAAGTTTTTTTGGCGCTCTTCAGTTTGACCCTTGGCATCCAATTTATTACCATTGTAAACAGTGCTTTCCCATGATCCGTACATTGGGTTAGGGAAAATGATGAATTTCTCACCAAACTCTTTTTGTAATTCCTCTAATTTTTGGTCGCGCTCAGTTTCAGAGGTCTTTGAAAACTCTGCAAAGTCCACAAGATTATCTCCTAGTAGCATGACTAAGTTGGTTTTTTCTTGGACTGCTTGTCTACGACCTTCTTTAGATTTGACGCCTTTTTCTAAGAACATGAGATGATCGCGGCTTTGTACAGGGATTCCTTCGTTTTCTAGGTTTTTAATCGTATCATCTACCTGATCTATCGTACGGTCAGATACATAGTAAATTTGGACACCGTTTTGGTCTGCAAATTGGAGGAAGTCTTTAGCACCTGGTACAGCCTTGGCTGCGGCTTTTTTTACCCAGACATCCCAGTTTTCTGGGGTAAATGCTGTTCCATCTTTGACATTTTGCGCTTGATAAGGGCTATTGTCTAATACGGTTTCGTCTAAGTCTAAAACGATAGAGTAGGGTTTATCTGTCTGTGTTTTTAGTAGTTCTTTCAAACGATCAGTAGCGACATTGTAACCTTGTAGATAGAGTGCCTTGGTCTCAGCTGCTTTTTGATACCAAAGAGTTGACATAGTATTTTCTCTTGAACGCAACTGATCATAGGTCATGGTAACCTGATTATCAGATGTACTACTTTGTGTTGTCTGTGAATTTGCCGAATTTGTGCCACAGCCAGTCAGTAAAATGACGGAAGTAAGTGTAGAAGCAATTGTAATGGTAACTTTGGATATTTTCATAATCCCATCCTCCTAATAATAGTCTATTAATATTGTAGCGTTTTCATGGGATTTGTGCAAGGAAATATCGAGAGAAAAGAAATTTTTCAGTAGTAATTTGGTATTAGGATAAAATTATGTACTTAATTTTGGAATGAAGATGGATATAAAAAAATTCAATCGGCTTGATAGAAAATCTATATCAGTTCCTTTTTGAAAAATAGATGAAAATAAAGTGAATCTTTGAAAGGCTAGTAACATCAAGCTTTTCAGGGATTTTTTTCTTCATAGATATAAAAATTTCCAATCGAGTTGATAGTCAATATATATTGGGAAAAGGGGAAAAGGAGTGGTAAGATGGTTTCAATCCAAATGGAAGGAGAGAGGTATGGCAAGTAAAAGAGATCTAGTCTTTAGAGCGATTCGAGGCGATGAAGTGGAAAGAGTTCCTGTGGGATTTTGGTTTCATTTTGTAACACTCGAAGAAAAGGGGCAGGGATTAAATAATCCACGTATCTTTCAAAAAAGTGTTGACGGGCATCGCAACTATGTGGGAAGGATTCGCCCTGATTTTGTCAAAATTATGAGCGACGGTTTTTTCCTTTATCCAAGTAATGTCTATAGTCCTAAGATTGCAAGCATTCAGGAGCTGACTTCTATTGAGTCGATTGGTGAGGAACACCCATGGATTCAGCAACAACCCATGGATTCAGCAACAGGTGGAAGTGGTACAAGCGATTCGAGAGACCTTTACCGAAGAGATTGCTTCTTTCTACAATATCTTTTCGCCGATCTCCTACCTCAAGCGCTGGTTCCGTACAGAAACTTCTCGAGGAGATAGGGAAGTGGCTGATCTATTGCTTGAAAATCCTGAGCAATTTAGAGCTATTCTAGATGTGATTGCAGGAGATATTGCTTCCCTAACTCAGAAAATCATTCAGCAAGGCGGTGTTGACGGGATTTACCTCAGCACCCAGGAAATTCAAGATGAGCGCATTACACCAGCACTCTACCAAACCTATATCGAACCGAGCAATATAGCGATTTTGGAAGCAGCCAATCAGGTTGGTGGGATCAATATCCTCCATATCTGTGGTTTTGAAGGTGCGAGCAATGATGTGACGATATTTAAGGACTATCCAGCTCAAGTGGTCAACTGGGCGACCCACCATGAGGATGTTAGTTTGACACAGGGGCAAGAGTTGTTTCCAGGAAAGGCCGTTTTAGGTGGATTCGAAAATGGCAAGAAAAGCTTGCTTTATCAAGGTTCCAAGGCGGAATTGCAAGATGAAACAAGGCGGTTGTTGGCTGAAGCTGGTAGTAAAGGCGTTCTTCTGGGAGCTGACTGTACTGTTCCAGATGACTTTGACTTAGAGAGGTTGGACTGGATTCGACAGGCAGCTGTTCTCTAAAAGGAGGAGCTATGAAAAGTAAAAGATGGGGCATCTTCATTGCAGTTATCGGTTTGCTGGCTTTGGTTGCCATAAGCGTCGTAAAAAATGGGCACTGCAAAAATGGAGAGAGATGTCGTGGAGTTCAGGATTTTTCCAAGTCCAGTCTTCCCTTTCTACGCTCGAATGATATCGCAAGCAGTTTATTAGTTGAAAAAGTAAGAAATGGAGAATAAGAATGTCAGAAAAAAAAGAATGGGTTTTAAAAGCATTTAGAGGTGAAAAGGTTGATCGTGTGCCAGTTGGTTTTTGGCACCATTTCACATCCGAAGACGAATGGCTACATGGATTCTCAAATCCAGTCATTATCGAGAAGAATATTGAGGGCCATAAGCGCTTTATCCGAGAAGTTCAGCCAGACTTTATCAAACTCATGAGTGATGGCTACTTTGCTTATCCAAATCCAGCGATTGCCAAAGGCAAATCACTTCAAGAATTGGCGACCATTCAAACACTCGGACCAGATCATGCTTGGATAAAAGAGCAGGTGAACTTGGTTAAGAAAATCAAGCAAGAGTTTACAGAAGATATCGTTGCGATTTACAATATTTTTGCTCCTGTGACCTATCTCAAGTGGTTGCTTGGGGAAGTGTCTGGTGGCGATGACCTTATTGCGGACTTTCTGGTGGAAGATCCTGAAGCCCTTAAAAAGGTGTTGGATGTGATTGCAGAGGATATTGCTAGTCTCAGTCGAGCTATCATCGAAGAGGCTGGTGCAGATGGAATCTACCTCAGCGTGCAAAGCATCCAAGATCAACGAGTGTCAGCAGCAGATTATCAAGCCGTCATTGCACCTAGCGAGATAACGGTTCTGGAAGCAGCTAGTGCTGTTGGTGGCGTCACTGTTCTTCATATCTGTGGCTACGAGGGAGCGCGAAATGATATTCATCTTTTTGCAGACTACCCAGCCCAAGTCTTTAACTGGGCTGTAGGACCAGAGGGAATCACTCTCAAGGAAGGTCGTGAGATTTTCAAGGGACGTACGGTTCTTGGAGGATTCGAAAATGGCAAGACAGGCTTGCTGTATACTGGTAGCAAGGATGCCATTCAGGCTGAGGCAAAGAAACTAGTTGCAGAAGCTGGGGAACAGGGCTTGGTACTTGGGGCAGATTGTACCATTCCAAGTGATATCGCAGTTGAACGTATCCAGTGGGTGAGAGAAGCGCTTGAAAACTAAAGGAGAAAAAGATGAGTAAAAAAGCATGGATTATCGGTGGTGTAGCAGTTGTTGCAGTAATTGGGGCAACGATTATCGGGAGAAGTTTAGTTGGCGCTCCAGCCAAGGAGGGAGAAACGGCTTCGTCTGCTGAAGTTATAACCTTGAAGGTTGCCCATACACAAAACTATGTACCTTATGACTTTGTCAATGAAAAAGGGGAATCAGATGGTTATGAGGTAGCTGTTTTGAAGGCTGTTGATGAGAAGTTGGCAAACTATCAATTTGAATATACGGGTACCAGTGATGATGACCTCTTGATTGGTCTGGAATCAGGCAAGTATGACATCGGAACCAAGGGAGCTTGGTACACAGATGAACGAGCTAAAAAGTTTGTCATTCCATCTGAACCAGTCGGAGCGAGCATCATCGGATTTACTGTCAGAAAAGAAGATGAACAGAAATACAAAACCATTGATGACTTTGCTAAGAATAAAGGGAAATTGGTTCCCATCTCTCCACAGAATGCTCAATGGAATGTCATCACCAGCTACAATGAAAAACATCAGGATGCACCGATTGAGCTAACAGCAGCTGAATCCTTTAAAGTGGCAGATGCCTATGCCTGGGTCTTGGAAGGACGTTATGACGCCTTCTTTGATATCAAACTGTCCTTTGAAAAAGCAGTTACCGCAGAAGATGGCCCTTACCACCAATATGCGGATAAACTCAGCTGGTTCCCATACAAGGGTATTCCAACTTATCCCTTGATTCACCGTGATGAAAAGGGTGAGAAATTCGCTAAAGAATATGAAAAAGCAATCAAAGAGTTGAAGGAAGATGGCACGCTTGCTAAGCTATCTCAGCAATACTTTAAAGAAGATGTCTTTAGTTATGTAGACAAAGACTAGACCAGAAATTACAAGACTAGAAAGGGTTTTGCATGGTTTCTTATGATTTTTCCAAGGTCTTTCAGTTTTTGCCGACCTTATGGAAGGCACTTCCTATGACCTTGTCCATTCTCTTTTTTACCACTCTTCTTGGTTCCCTTTTTGGAGGTCTCTTGGCCTGGGCACAAGTAGGAGATGACAAGAGTTTTGCAGCGATTTCCAAAAGCTATATCTTTACCCTTCGTTGTACACCGCCGATTGTCTTGCTTTTTCTAGTCTTTTATGGCTTGCCAGAATTTCTGAAATGGTGGCTTGGTTTGGATATCAACAACTGGTCTAAAACTATTTTTGTTCTCTTGACGATGATTCTCTTGTTTGCGGCTATTGTTGCCGAGGTTTTCAAGGCGGCCTATCAAGCTATTCCAAAGGGGCAGACAGAGGCCGGGCTTAGTATTGGTTTGACTCCAAGTCAGACTTTTTGGAGAATCATTTTTCCCCAAGCTTTTCAAGTTGCTCTTCCCAATATAACGACCGCTATTCTTAATCTCATGCGGGATGCTGCCTTGGCTTATACGATTGGTTTTGTTGATGTTATGGGGGCAGGCAATCTCTTGATCAGTCGCAATTTAGGGAACTACTCTCTGGAAACCTATACGGCAGTTGCGCTTCTTTACTGGGGGATTGCCTTGGTTATTTCTAGCTTGAGTCGTTTGCTTGAGAAGTCTTTGGAAACAAAAGGGAGGTAAGAAATGGATATAGACTATATTGTAAAGACCTTTCTGGAGACCTTGAAGGGTGTGCCAATCACCTTGATTATCATGATTGTGGCTATGGTCTTAAGCTTTTTACCGGCTCTATTTTTAGCCTTGGGGCAGATTTACAAGGTTCGAGGTGTGAGGAGTTTTTCTCTGGTCTATCTGGCCTTTATCCGAGCGACTCCTCCGATTTTATTGATTCTCTTCTTTTATAGTTTGTTTCCAAGTTTGCTGAATCAATTTCTCAAAAGCATAGGAAGTGACTTTGATATTTTCAAGCTTGATCCTCTCTATTATGCCTTTATCATTTATAGTTTGATGACAGTCGGGAGTTTGTCGGAGATTTTGCGTTCAGCTATCTTGACGGTGGACAAGGGGCAACTAGAGGCAGCGCATGCGATTGGGCTGACTACAACCCAGGCCTATCTAAGGATTGTTTTTCCTCAAGCCTTGCGCTCAGCCTTGCCTAACTTGGCCAATCTGGTGATCAATATCGTCAAAGGGACCTCCCTGGTTTTTGTTATGACCATCAAGGACATCACCGCTATTGCTCGTGTAGAAGCGTCCTACGGTTACCAGTATTTTGAGTCTTATTTTGTGATCTTTTTGCAGTATATTTTGATCTGTGGTTTGATTCAGTGGGGCTTCTCCCTACTGGAGAAAGGCTATGTGAAAAAAGAAAAGAGTGCAAAAGCATCTAGCGCGCGTTTCGTATAGGAGGACAGGATGTTACAAGTAGAACATATCGCAAAAACATTTGGAGAGAGGCAGGTTTTGGAGGATGTCAATCTCCAGGTCAACCAAGGGGATGTCGTCGTTATCTTAGGACCATCAGGTTCGGGAAAAACGACCTTTCTCCGTTGTCTCAATCACTTAGAAAAAGCTGACAGTGGCCGTTTGACCTTGGCAGGAAAAACTTATGACTTGGCCAAATTAAGCAAGAAAGACATTCTAGAAATTCGCCAAAAAACAGCCTTTGTTTTCCAGCACTACAATCTTTTTGCAAACAAAACTGCTCTGGAAAATATTCTAGAAGGCCTGATCGTCGCTCGTAAAGTTCCCAAGGAAGAAGCGCTAAAACGTGCAGAATATGCCTTGGAAAAAGTTGGTTTACTAGCCTACAAAGACTACTACCCTTCACAACTATCTGGAGGGCAACAACAACGAATAGGAATTGCGCGTGCTATTGCCGTCAAACCCGAGGTCATTTTGCTAGATGAACCAACATCAGCACTAGACCCTGAGTTGGTTGGAGATGTTTTGGATGTTCTGAAACAGTTGGCGGGAGAAGGTGTGACCATGGTGGTCGTCACGCATGAGATGGGATTTGCTAGAGATGTCGCCAACCACGTTATTTTCATGGATGGAGGCCGTATCGTAGAGGAGAACAATCCACATGATTTCTTTAGTCGTCCACAAGAAGAACGAACCAAGCAGTTCCTGGCTCGTATCTTATCAGACGCTAGCTATAGTGTAGAATATATGATTTGATAGCTAAGTGTATCATAAAAACAACACCCCATGACTAGAAGATTCTTCTAATCATAGGGTGTTTTTCTATAGGAGGGCTAGGTTATACTCTTCGAAAATCTCTTTAAACCTCGTCAGCTTCGCCTTATCTACAACCTCAAACCAGTGTTTTGAGCAGCCTGTGACTAGCTTCTTAGTTTACCCTTTGATTTTCATTGAGTGTTATTTCTTTTTCTTGTTCTTTATCAACCATCCAAGTCCGAGAAAGGCAAGGATGCTGAATCCAGCAAGGGCAAGGAGGGATTTGCTCTCAGTTCCTGTGTTTGGAAGGAGGTTCTGAGAGTGAGCCTCTGTAGCAGTTTCTTGAGTTTCAGGATTGGCTGCTAGGTTTTGAGCTTGACCTTGTTCTGGTTCGACTTCCAAGCTAGAAAGGTCAAATTCTGGTTTTTCTTCCACAGCTGGAGCGACAATGGCACCACCTTGAGACAAGCGGAGAACGACAGCAGTGAGAGCGTTCAATTTCAAGCCTTTTTCAGTCCATTCGAGACCTTGAGGGTTAGCAATTCCTACTGGTCCTGCTTGGTTTTCATCTGCGAGAACTTCGGCCTTTCTCAAGTGAGCAAAGGCAGTTCCTAGAGTAAATTCACGAGCCTTATCATCCGCATTGACAAAGACAGCGTAGACATCACCATTTGGAGCGGTGATTTGGTAGCCGATGGTCACATCTTCTTTTTCAACGCCATTTTGTCCTGGAACAGTAATGAGGTGGACGCGCTCTTTGATGTCTTGCAGACTCTTGAGTCGGAAGGCATCTGTCGATTGACGAAGGGCGATCAATCCTTTCATGTAGTTACGGCTCTTGACATTTTCAGGATATGCTTTGCCATCTGTTGCCTTGGTCCAATCAAACTTGTTGACAGCATCACTAGAGTCGTAAGAGTCATGGATAAAGTAAGGATAGACAAATGGCTTGCCGTCCTTGTCGCGCAACAAGTGAGACTTGTTTGGAACCTTATCCTCTGAGACAGGATTCTTATAGGCTGGATCAAGGAATTGTTTGGTACGTCCGTATTCCTGACCAGAGTGGATAAACGGAGTTCCTTGAGCGGTCAAGACCATGAGGTTTCCAAGTCGCAAACGACGATGGATCTCAGCGTAGTTTTCAGCCTTGCTTGGGTCTTTTTTGATAGACTGGGCAATGATGTCAAAGAGGGTCAAGTTATCATGGGCTGCGATATACTGGATAACATCTCCAGGACTGTCTGCTTCAAAGTTGGTTGGTTGGGCAATGAGATTTTTAAAGATGGTATTGATATCGCGTTTGCCACCTGTGATAAAGGCAGGTTGACCTTCGTTTGGATAGCCAGACTTGAGGTTGTTGCGGATGTCGTCTGAAAAGACAGCGACAGTATCTGTTTTCTTCATCCAATCTTGGTCAGCAGGTTGCACAGGCGCATTTTCATCACCAGTATAGGTTCTCCAGCCTTCACCTAGCATGATGAGATTTGGATTGAGGGCGCGTGCAGCCTTGTAAGCTTCTTCGATAGAAGCCGCATCGTGGTCACCCATCATATCAAAGCGGAAACCATCTACTTTGTAAGTTTCAACCAGATACTTGATAGAGTCTACCAAGACACGTTTAGACATGTAGTGGGTAGTTCCCAAACGACCGCCTCCGAAGCTAGTACGTGGAGTTCCGTCTGCATCCATAAAGTGATAGTAATTTGGCTCAATATCTTCAAAAATATCAACATTTGCAGTATGGTTGTAGACCACATCCAAGATAGCCCCCATGCCACGTTTGTGGATTTCGTTGATGAGGTTTTTGAATTCTGCGATACGTTTTTCTGGATCCTTAGGATCGCTTGAGTACATGCCAGTCAAGGAGAAGTAGTTTTGAGGGTCATATCCCCAGTTGTAGTTGCTGTTGCTTGAAGCGTAGGCAGACAAACGTTCATGGTTTTTCAATTCATTGACAAAGTAGTAAGACAAGACTGGAAGGAGCTGGATGTGGGTCACACCCAAGTCTTTGAGATAGTCTAATTTTTCGATAAAGGCTTCGAAGGTACCGAATGGTTTGGTCAAGTCTTTTGCGATGGCAGGATCCGAAGTGAAGTCACGCACATGAGCTTCATAGATAACGGCATCTTCACGTGATTTGAAGTTACGAATCTTTCCATAGGTCAAGTCTTGCGGACCTAACTTCGCTGGATCGACAAAGGCAGCTTTAGCGACCTTATGAGCGGCATCTGTTTTTGCTAGGTCACTGTTCCAAGCCGCTAATGATTTGGCATAAGGGTCAAGAACGAGGACAGTTTTACCTTGGCGCTCGATTTGGTAGTGGTAGTAGTAGCCAGTGTAGTTGCTGATACCGAGACCAGAGTTTGCATCCAGAGTTTGTTTCCAGGTTCCTTTTTCTCCTTTTTCAAGGGGGACAGTTCCAACTACCTTTTCAGGGTCTTTCTTGTCATAGACAACAACGGAAACCTTATCAGCACTTGGAGACCAGAGGGTGAGGTCAACACGCTTGCCATCTTCTTTCAGAGTTGCGCCGAGTGGCCCATCGTAACTGTAGGACTCATCCTTGAGGCGCCAGCTTGAACGTGTGGTAAAGCGGTCTGAATTGTAGCTGACAGTGTAAGGGTGTTGAGTGTCAGAGAAGTCGCCGATGTAGGTCACTTTTTTACCTGCCTCATCCACTTCCACGTCTGTGATAGCTACTTTATTCCCTAGGTAATCAGTGATGCTGGAGTGTTTGAGGATATCGTCTTTCTTAGCTCCAACGAGGGTAGAAAAACTGCTTTCGATACGAGATTTAGCCACGTGTTGGGCACCAGTCATACGGATATCGTGAACGTAGTAGGGGTTGGTGTAGATGGTTTCGTCATCATCTTTGAGGAAAATCTGACTGTGATTTTTTAGATCAGTGAATTTATAATCTTCTTTTCTGATTTTCACATCATCGCCTTTCTTGCTTTCGTCTAGTAATAAAAATCCAAATTCTCTTGCAGCTTCATTGAGTGGGATATCAATGTAACGGCCATATTTTCCAGTTGCTGTAAAGTCAGTACCGTCAGGCCATTCTCCACTGCTTGGGTTTTTAACATCGCCCCAATACCAGAGAGATTTTTTGTCATAGTTGCCATCTGTGCGGTAATAGTTGACACGGACAGTTCCTGCTGGCTGAGGACGGTAGTTGTGTACCTTGTAGTTTTCATCTAGCCAAGCCTCATTCATTTTTGGAGAGAGGCGCTCTACAGAACGGTCCCCTGTCAGGTTATCCCCCTTGGTATTGTTGATAAGGAAGCTGACTTTCTTGGCTTGCTCATTTTTGAGTTTGACATCTAGGTAATAGCCGTAGTCATCTTGCTTGGCATCCTTGAAGGACTTGGCTCCATTGGGCCAGTTTTCAGACGGCTTCTCAACATCGTCCCAAGTCCAAAGACCTTGAGAATCTTTGTTTTCTTCAGGGAGTTTTTTTACATGGATGCGGAAGTGGTTGTCTGCGATGGGTTCTTCAGAAGATGTGTCAGCTTGTGGTTTTTGTTCTGAAGTTGGCGTTGCAGTGCTGTTAGCCTGGCTTGTAGTAGCATCTTCTGTTTTGGGTGTTTCTGGCGCTGTAGTAGTTTCCATAGCTGGAGCTTCTTTTTTAGAATCAAGGGAAGCGTTTGCATTCTTTTGTTCAGAAATAGGCGTTTCCGTTTGAGTTTGACTCGTTTCAGTCTCAGTAGGGGCCTTGGTCACAGCGCTGGTATTTTCCTGAGTTTGAGGCAGGTTTTCGTTAGCCGAAATAGTTGGCATTGCAGCAGAAAGCAGGATAATGCTGGCACCAATAAGGACAGAACCAGTTCCGTTCTTCAAGGAACGGATACCATAAATCATTTTTTTCTCAGTTTGAGATGGGATCTTTTTCATCACAATTCTCCTTGTGTAGTTGTTCCTTATCAGTATAGCACGAGGTAAACATTAGTGCAAGCGTTTTCCTAACTTTTAAGAGAAAATATAATGCTTCATTCTCTTGAAATTTTAAAATAATATATAGGAAAAGATTGTTTAAAAAATAGTAAAAAAACCTTGAAAAATCTAGCTAAATAAGGTATAATATGAATAATCATTTGTCGTAGGTTTTGTCTGAAATATTGTCCAGACAAGGCTCACAGCAGTTAAATCTTCTGAAAAAGTCAGATTTAGCTGCTCTTTTTGTGCTTTTTTTCAGGTTTTTGAGTGCTTGTAACAAAGATTTAAAGATTCTGAAAATTCGTCAAAGGGACACGGTGATAGGGGTTTTTAAAACCATATGACGATTAGAAAAGCCTGATTGACAAGGCTTGGAATTTATTTACAAAGGAGAATCATCTTGGCAGGACATGACGTTCAATACGGGAAACATCGTACCCGTCGTAGTTTTTCAAGAATCAAAGAAGTTCTTGACTTACCAAATTTGATTGAAATTCAAACGGATTCATTCAAAGATTTCCTAGATCACGGTCTTAAGGAAGTATTTGAAGATGTATTGCCAATTTCAAACTTCACAGACACAATGGAGTTGGAATTTGTTGGCTATGAAATCAAGGAACCAAAATACACGCTCGAAGAAGCTCGTATCCACGATGCTAGCTACTCAGCACCAATTTTTGTAACCTTCCGCTTGATCAATAAAGAAACAGGCGAAATCAAGACCCAAGAAGTCTTCTTTGGTGATTTCCCAATCATGACCGAAATGGGTACTTTCATCATCAATGGTGGTGAACGTATTATCGTTTCTCAGTTGGTCCGCTCACCAGGTGTTTACTTTAATGACAAAGTAGACAAGAACGGTAAAGTGGGCTACGGTTCTACTGTTATCCCTAACCGTGGAGCTTGGTTGGAACTTGAAAGCGACTCAAAAGACATCGCTTATACTCGTATCGACCGTACTCGTAAGATTCCATTTACGACCTTGGTTCGTGCACTTGGTTTCTCAGGTGATGATGAAATCTTTGATATCTTTGGTGATAGCGAATTGGTTCGCAACACTATTGAAAAAGATATCCACAAGAATCCAATGGACTCTCGTACAGACGAAGCCTTGAAAGAAATCTACGAACGCCTTCGTCCAGGTGAGCCTAAGACTGCTGAAAGCTCACGTAGCTTGCTTGTAGCACGTTTCTTTGACCCACGCCGCTACGATTTGGCAGCTGTTGGTCGTTACAAGATCAATAAAAAACTCAACGTTAAAACACGCTTGCTCAACCAAACCATTGCGGAGCCATTGGTAGACCCTGAAACTGGTGAAATCTTGGTAGAAGCTGGTACCGTCATGACTCGTAGCGTGATCGAGAGTATCGAGCACCACTTGGATGGCGACTTGAACAAGATCGTTTATATTCCAAACGATGCAGCTGTTTTGACAGAACCAGTTCTCCTTCAAAAATTCAAGGTTGTTGCCCCAACGGATCCAGACCGTGTTGTAACCATCATCGGAAATGCCAATCCAGACGACAAGGTTCGTGTTGTAACTCCTGCAGATATCCTTGCTGAAATGAGCTACTTCCTCAACTTGGCGGAAGGTATCGGCCGTGTGGATGATATCGACCACCTTGGAAACCGTCGTATCCGTGCAGTTGGTGAATTGCTTGCCAATCAAGTACGTCTTGGACTTTCTCGTATGGAACGTAATGTCCGTGAACGTATGTCTGTTCAGGACAATGAAGTTTTAACACCACAACAAATCATCAATATCCGTCCTGTAACAGCTGCGGTTAAAGAATTCTTTGGTTCATCACAGTTGTCACAGTTCATGGACCAACACAACCCGCTTTCTGAGTTGTCTCACAAACGCCGTTTGTCAGCCTTGGGACCTGGTGGTTTGACTCGTGACCGTGCTGGATATGAAGTTCGTGACGTGCACTACACTCACTACGGTCGTATGTGCCCAATCGAGACACCTGAAGGACCTAACATCGGTTTGATCAATAACTTGTCATCTTACGGACACTTGAATAAGTATGGATTTGTTCAAACACCATACCGTAAGGTTGACCGTGAAACAGGTGTTGTTACGAATGAAATCGTTTGGTTGACAGCCGATGAAGAAGATGAATTCACTGTAGCGCAGGCCAACTCTCGTCTTAACGAAGATGGAACCTTTGCTGAAAAAGTTGTCATGGGACGTCACCAAGGGGTCAACCAAGAGTATCCAGCAGAAGTGGTTGACTACATGGACGTGTCACCAAAACAGGTAGTTGCCGTTGCGACAGCATGTATTCCTTTCTTGGAAAACGATGACTCCAACCGTGCCCTCATGGGTGCCAACATGCAACGTCAGGCCGTGCCATTGATTGATCCAAAAGCACCTTACGTTGGTACTGGTATGGAATACCAAGCAGCTCATGACTCTGGTGCTGCTGTTATTGCCCAGTATGATGGTAAAGTTACATACGCAGATGCTGACAAGGTAGAAGTACGCCGCGAAGATGGTTCATTGGACGTTTACCACATCCAAAAATTCCGTCGTTCAAACTCAGGTACTGCTTACAACCAACGCACGCTTGTTAAAGTTGGCGATGTCGTTGAAAAAGGCGACTTTATCGCTGACGGACCTTCTATGGAAAAAGGGGAAATGGCGCTTGGACAAAACCCAATCGTTGCCTATATGACTTGGGAAGGTTACAACTTCGAGGATGCCGTTATCATGAGTGAACGCTTGGTCAAAGACGATGTCTACACATCTGTCCACCTCGAAGAATACGAATCAGAAACGCGCGATACAAAGCTTGGGCCTGAAGAAATTACTCGTGAAATTCCAAACGTTGGGGAAGATGCTCTTAAAGACCTTGACGAAATGGGTATTATCCGTATCGGTGCTGAGGTTAAAGAAGGGGATATCCTTGTAGGTAAAGTCACACCTAAGGGTGAAAAAGACCTTTCAGCTGAAGAACGTCTCTTGCACGCTATCTTCGGAGACAAGTCTCGTGAAGTTCGTGACACTTCTCTTCGTGTACCTCACGGTGCCGATGGTGTCGTTCGTGATGTTAAAATCTTTACACGTGCAAATGGTGATGAGTTGCAATCAGGTGTTAACATGCTGGTTCGCGTCTACATCGCTCAAAAACGTAAGATCAAGGTCGGAGATAAGATGGCCGGACGTCACGGAAACAAAGGGGTTGTCTCTCGTATCGTTCCTGTAGAAGACATGCCTTACCTTCCAGACGGAACTCCAGTCGATATCATGTTGAACCCACTTGGGGTGCCATCACGTATGAATATCGGTCAGGTTATGGAACTCCACCTTGGTATGGCAGCCCGTACTCTTGGTATCCACATTGCAACACCAGTCTTTGACGGAGCAAGTTCTGAAGACCTTTGGGACACTGTTAAAGAAGCAGGTATGGACAGCGATGCTAAGACAATCCTTTACGACGGACGTACAGGTGAGCCGTTTGACAACCGTGTATCAGTTGGTGTCATGTACATGATCAAACTCCACCACATGGTTGATGATAAATTGCACGCGCGTTCAGTCGGACCATACTCAACCGTTACCCAACAACCACTCGGAGGTAAAGCTCAGTTTGGTGGACAACGTTTCGGTGAGATGGAGGTTTGGGCTCTTGAAGCCTACGGTGCGTCAAATGTCCTTCAAGAAATCTTGACATACAAGTCTGACGATATCAACGGACGTTTGAAAGCTTATGAAGCCATTACAAAAGGAAAACCAATTCCAAAACCAGGTGTTCCAGAATCCTTCCGAGTTCTTGTCAAAGAATTGCAATCTCTTGGTCTTGACATGCGTGTCCTTGACGAAGATGACCAAGAAGTGGAACTTCGCGACTTGGATGAAGGAATGGACGAAGATGTCATCCACGTAGATGACCTTGAAAAAGCCCGCGAAAAAGCAGCCCAAGAGGCTAAAGCAGCCTTTGAAGCTGAAGAAGCTGAGAAAGCAACAAAAGCGGAAGCAACAGAAGAAGCTGCTGAACAAGAATAAGCAGTTCACTTAGAATAGAAAGGGAAGAAATAGTGGTTGATGTAAATCGTTTTAAAAGTATGCAAATCACTCTAGCTTCTCCAAGCAAAGTCCGTTCATGGTCTTATGGAGAAGTCAAAAAACCTGAAACAATCAATTACCGTACGTTGAAACCAGAACGTGAAGGACTCTTTGACGAAGTCATCTTTGGTCCTACAAAAGACTGGGAATGTGCTTGTGGTAAGTACAAACGCATTCGTTACAGAGGGATTGTTTGTGACCGCTGTGGGGTTGAAGTAACGCGTACAAAAGTTCGTCGTGAGCGTATGGGGCACATCGAGTTGAAAGCTCCTGTATCTCACATCTGGTATTTCAAGGGGATTCCAAGTCGTATGGGCTTGACTCTTGATATGAGCCCTCGTGCCCTCGAGGAAGTTATCTACTTTGCAGCTTACGTGGTAATTGATCCGAAGGATACACCGCTTGAGCACAAGTCTATCATGACAGAGCGCGAATACCGTGAGCGCTTGCGTGAGTATGGTTATGGTTCATTCGTTGCCAAAATGGGTGCCGAAGCCATCCAAGACCTTTTGAAACAAGTAGATCTTGAAAAAGAAATTGCTGAACTCAAAGAAGAGTTGAAAACAGCTACTGGACAAAAACGTGTCAAAGCTATCCGTCGTTTGGATGTTTTGGATGCCTTTTACAAGTCTGGTAACAAACCTGAATGGATGATTCTCAACATCCTTCCGGTTATTCCACCAGATCTTCGTCCAATGTTGCAGTTGGATGGTGGCCGTTTTGCCTCATCTGACTTGAACGACCTTTACCGCCGTGTTATCAACCGTAACAACCGTTTGGCTCGTTTGCTTGAGTTGAATGCACCAGGTATCATCGTTCAAAATGAGAAGCGTATGCTTCAAGAAGCGGTTGACGCTTTGATTGACAACGGTCGTCGTGGTCGTCCGATCACAGGACCAGGTAGCCGTCCACTGAAATCATTGAGCCACATGCTTAAAGGGAAACAAGGACGCTTCCGTCAAAACTTGCTCGGTAAACGTGTTGACTTCTCAGGACGTTCCGTTATCGCCGTTGGTCCAACTCTTAAGATGTACCAATGTGGTGTGCCACGTGAAATGGCGATTGAGCTCTTTAAACCATTCGTCATGCGTGAAATCGTTGCGCGTGATATCGTTCAAAACGTAAAAGCTGCTAAACGCTTGGTGGAACGCGGAGATGAACGTATCTGGGACATTCTTGAAGAAGTAATCAAAGAACACCCAGTACTTTTGAACCGCGCACCGACCCTTCACCGTTTGGGTATCCAAGCCTTTGAGCCTGTCTTGATTGACGGTAAAGCCCTTCGCTTGCACCCACTTGTCTGTGAAGCCTACAATGCCGACTTTGACGGGGACCAAATGGCCATCCACGTACCGCTTTCAGAAGAAGCTCAAGCAGAAGCTCGTATCTTGATGTTGGCTGCTGAGCATATCTTGAACCCGAAAGATGGTAAACCAGTTGTTACTCCATCTCAGGACATGGTTTTGGGTAACTACTACTTGACCATGGAAGAAGCTGGTCGTGAAGGTGAAGGAATGGTCTTCAAAGACCGTGACGAAGCGGTTATGGCATACCGCAATGGTTATGTTCACCTCCACTCACGTGTTGGTATTGCAACAGACAGCCTTAACAAACCATGGACAGAAGAGCAAAAACACAAGGTCTTGCTGACAACAGTTGGTAAAATCCTCTTCAACGACATCATGCCAGAGGGTCTGCCTTACTTGCAAGAACCAACAAATGCCAACTTAACAGAAGGTGTTCCAGCTAAATACTTCTTGCCACTAGGTGGAGATATCAAGGAAGCAATCAGCAATCTTGAACTCAACCCTCCATTCAAGAAGAAAAATCTTGGGAATATCATCGCTGAAATCTTCAAACGTTTCCGTACGACAGAAACTTCTGCCCTACTTGACCGCATGAAGAACCTCGGATACCACCACTCAACTCTTGCAGGTTTGACAGTGGGTATTGCCGATATCCCAGTTGTTGAAGACAAGGCTGAAATCATCGAAGAATCACACAAACGTGTAGAACAAATCACCAAACAATTCCGTCGTGGTATGATCACAGACGACGAGCGCTACAACGCTGTTACAGCTGAATGGCGTGCAGCCCGTGAAAAATTAGAGAAACGTTTGGTTGCCAACCAAGATCCTAAGAACCCAATCGTTATGATGATGGACTCTGGAGCCCGTGGTAACATCTCAAACTTCTCACAGCTTGCCGGTATGCGTGGTCTGATGGCCGCTCCGAACGGACGTATCATGGAATTGCCAATCCTTTCAAACTTCCGCGAAGGTTTGTCAGTACTCGAAATGTTCTTCTCAACTCACGGTGCCCGTAAAGGTATGACCGATACGGCCCTTAAGACAGCCGACTCAGGTTACTTGACTCGTCGTTTGGTTGACGTTGCCCAAGACGTTATCATCCGTGAGGACGACTGTGGAACAGACCGTGGTCTCTTGATTCGTTCTATCGCAGAAGGAAAAGAGATGATCGAGTCTCTCGAAGAACGCCTCAACGGTCGTTACACTAAGAAAACTGTTAAACATCCAGAAACTGGTGCAGTAATCATCGGTCCAAATGAGTTGATTACAGAAGACAAGGCGCGTGAAATTGTCAATGCTGGTGTGGAAGAAGTCACTATCCGTTCTGTATTTACATGTAACACTCGTCATGGTGTCTGCCGTCACTGTTATGGTATCAACTTGGCGACTGGTGATGCGGTTGAAGTTGGTGAAGCAGTTGGTACAATCGCTGCCCAATCTATCGGGGAACCTGGTACACAGCTTACAATGCGTACCTTCCACACGGGTGGGGTTGCCTCAAATACCGATATCACTCAGGGTCTTCCTCGTGTCCAAGAAATCTTTGAAGCCCGCAATCCTAAAGGGGAAGCCGTCATCACAGAGGTCAAAGGACAAGTTACAGCTATCGAAGAAGACGCGTCAACTCGTACCAAGAAAGTCTTTGTTAAGGGTGAAACTGGCGAAGGTGAGTACGTGGTTCCATTTACAGCACGTATGCGTGTCGAAGTTGGAGACCAAGTCTCTCGCGGTGCAGCTCTTACAGAAGGTTCTATCCAACCAAAACGTCTCCTTGCTGTTCGTGATGTCTTGTCAGTTGAAACCTACCTTCTCGGTGAAGTACAAAAAGTTTACCGTAGTCAAGGGGTAGAAATCGGTGACAAACACATCGAGGTAATGGTTCGTCAAATGATCCGTAAAGTTCGTGTCATGGATCCAGGTGACACAGAGCTCCTCATGGGTACCCTCATGGATATCAACGACTTTACAGATGCTAACAAGGATGTTCTTATCGCAGGTGGAGTTCCAGCGACTGGTCGCCCAGTTCTTATGGGAATCACCAAAGCTTCACTTGAAACAAATAGTTTCTTGTCAGCGGCTTCCTTCCAGGAAACAACTCGTGTCCTTACTGATGCGGCCATCCGTGGTAAGAAAGATCATCTTCTTGGACTTAAAGAAAATGTTATCATCGGTAAAATCATCCCAGCTGGTACTGGTATGGCTCGCTACCGTAACCTTGAACCACAGGCTATCAATGAAGCAGAATATCTGGCTCCAGAACAAGAAGAGGCAGAACTTGCTCCTGTAGAGGAAGTTGTGGAAATCCAAGTTGAAGAAACAGTAGAATAAAAGCAAACAAGAGAACCTTTGGGTTCTCTTTGTTTTATTTCAGAAAATTTTCCCACTTTTTCATAAAGTATGGTAGAATAGAAGAACTAAAATGCCAAGGAGGTGTCCATATGGAACAAACATTCTTTATCATTAAGCCAGATGGTGTGAAAAGAGGGCTGGTTGGCGAAATTCTGCAAAGAATGGAACAACGAGGTTTCAAACTCGAAAAATTAGAGTTACGTTCAGCAGTTTCAGAAGATTTGATTGACCAGCACTATCAAGACTTGGTTGAAAAAAGTTTTTATCCTCCTATCCGTCAGTTTATGACCTCAGGACCAGTAGTGGTGGGCATTCTATCAGGTCCGAAAGTGATTGAAACTTGGCGGACCATGATGGGTGCTACTCGTCCAGAAGAAGCTCTGCCAGGAACTATCCGGGGAGATTTTGCTAAGGCGGCAGGAGAAAATCAAGTCATTCAAAACGTGGTACATGGATCAGATTCAGAAGAGTCAGCTAAACGAGAAATCGCCCTCTGGTTTAAGGATTAGACTGGTAAAAGAACAGTTCTGTACACAACAGAGCTGTTTTTTGGTCAGTTGAGCATAAAAAAAGAACACTTGAGAGGGCATTCTTCATTTCACCCTCCTTACAGGGTATAATCCCTTATATGGAGGGATAAGAAATGATAAAATCAATTCGCCTATTATTGTTGGCTGCGGTCATCCAGATTAGTTTTTCTAGTTGTCTATTATGGAAAGAATCCTTTTTATCTTTGAAGCAGACCAATGCTTATTTTTTGATTTTGATTGTAGGAATTTCTGTCTTGTGTGCTGGGATAAATTATTTCCATACAGCAGACCAGTCTAGGCACAGTATTTTACATGTTCAAAAGAAAGTGAGTCTTGTTTATTGCCTCCTTTTAGTAGTCAATCTTCTGGCAACCTGTCTGGTTCTCTCAGAAAGCATCCAAACCACTAGCAAATTGCAGCAAGAATTGGTTGACCTCTTTTTACCCTCCTTCTTTTTCTTGCTAGGAGTAGATCTATTGATTTTCTTACCTTTTGATAAAATTTTTCGCGATATAGAAAATCACCTAAATAAAAAGAAAACGGTCGTCATTTCCGTTCTAGCTACGATGGTTTTCTTGAGGAATCCCTTAGTGATTTCCTCGATTCTCCTTTATATCAGTGTTGGTTTTCTATGCGCACGTTTCCTTTTTCCAAAATGTATTCAAAGGGAAATCTCCTTTTATGGACACCTGATTCGGGATATCCTGTTTGTTTTTTCAATAGTTGTATTCTTTTAAGTGGAGGAGAATCTTTCAAAATTGTTATAGTAAGTCCATAAAGAAAATTCACACAAAAGAAAACTTTTTGGTATAATAGTAGCATGCACACAAAAAATGAAGAAGAACTTCTAACTCTCGGAGAAAGATTAGGTCATTTGCTTCAAAAAGACGATGTTCTGATCTTGACTGGAGAGTTGGGTGCGGGTAAAACAACCTTTACTAAGGGCCTTGCTAAGGGCTTGGATATCCGTCAGATGATTAAAAGTCCAACCTATACCATTGTTAGAGAGTATGAGGGGCGTTTGCCACTTTACCACTTGGATGTCTACCGTATCGAAGGTGATGCTGATTCTATTGACTTGGATGAGTTTCTCTTTGGTGGTGGTGTGACTGTTATTGAGTGGGGGCATCTTTTGGGTGAAGATTTACCAGATTCTTACTTGGAGTTGGAAATCTTGAAAGAAGCTGAGGGTCGTTGTCTTCATTTTACGGCTCATGGCTCTCGGGCTGAACAACTTATCAAGGAGCTTCAAGATGGAGTATGAGTTGTGTATTCGTGAAGCAGAGATTTCAGATGCTACAGCCTTAATTGCATTTTTAGATTGTGTCGGTCAAGAGACAGATTTTACCAGCTTGGATGAAAATGGTATCATAATGACAGCTTCTGAAATGGCTCTTTTTATCGAAAAACAAGCTGCATCAGAGAATCAAATTACTCTCCTCGCCTTACTGAATGATGAGATTGCAGGAGTCTTAAATATCACAGCAGACCAACATTTAAGAGTTCGACATATCGGTGATGTTTTTCTAGCAGTTCGAAAGAAATTCTGGAACCAAGGCTTGGCGACTATACTTCTAGAAGAAGGCATCGAGTGGGCTAAAGTCAGTGGCGTCTTGCGCCGTTTGCAACTTAGTGTACAAAAACGAAACGAGGCTGCGATCCACCTCTATTCAAAAATGGGATTTATCACAGAAGGCTTACAAGAAAGAGGAGCCTATTTAGCAGAAGGGATATTTTTAGATGTTTGTCTTATGGGCAAGCTGATAAATAAATAACGAGATGATTAAAAAATTAATTGGAATGGTGCTAGGTTTCCTAGCAGTAACAGTTTTAGGTGTAGCGGTTTATGGCTATACCATCTACCAACAGGGAACAGAAACCCTAAGTAAAAAGACTTACAAAAAAATCGGGGAAGAAACCAACGTTATCGAAGCGACGGAGCCTCTGACTATCCTCTTGATGGGGGTAGATACGGGAAATGTGGAACGTACAGACCCGTGGGCGGGAAATAGTGATTCCATGATTCTCTTGACGGTTAATCCCAAAACAAAGAAAACCACAATGATGAGTTTGGAACGGGATATTTTGACCAAGATTGAGACTGGAAACGGTCAAGTTCAGGAAGCTAAACTCAATGCCGCCTATGCTAATGGTGGTGCGGAACTTGCAATTTCTACTATTCAAAAGATGATGAATATCCACATTGACCGCTATGTGATGGTTAACATGCAGGGGCTTCAACAATTGGTGGATGCAGTTGGTGGAATTACCGTCAACAATACACTCGGTTTCCCAATTTCGATTGCTGACCAAGAAGAGTTTAATAAGATTTCCATCGGTGTTGGAGAACAAACCTTGAATGGTGAGGAAGCTCTGGTGTATTCACGGATGCGTTACCAAGACCCAGAAGGAGACTATGGTCGTCAAAAACGTCAACGTGAAGTCATTCAAAAAATCGTTGAGAAGGTTTTGAGCCTAAACAGTGTGAGTCATTATCAAGGTATCCTCAAAGCTTTGAGTGATAACATGCAGACCAATGTGGACTTGTCAGCTAAGAGCATTCCACAATTGCTCGGCTATCAAGATTCCTTCAAGAATATCGAAACGCATCAATTGCGTGGGGAAGACGCTGAGCTACAGGGAATTTCTTATCAGATTGTCACTTCAGAACATATGCTCGAGATGCAAAATCTCTTGCGTCGTTCACTAGGTAAAGAGCCAGTGACAGAATTGGAAACCAATGCGGTACTGTACGAAACAGCCTTTGGTCGGACAGCACCTTCAACCAGTACGAACGCTTCAAACGAAGAAGCAGAATAAGAAAAGAATCAAATCGTGGGAAATTTCCTGCGATTTTTTCAAAAAAATTCGAATAGATAAGTAGGAGGAAACATGAAAGCAGAAATTATTGCTGTTGGAACAGAAATTTTAACAGGGCAGATTGTCAATACCAATGCTCAGTTTTTATCAGAGAAACTAGCCGAAATCGGGGTAGATGTCTACTTCCAAACAGCTGTTGGAGATAATGAAGCTCGTCTTTTGTCCTTGCTTGAGATTGCGAGTCAACGTAGTAATCTTGTGATTTTGACAGGGGGCTTGGGACCAACCGAGGATGATTTGACCAAACAAACCCTGGCAAAATTTTTGGGAAAAGATCTAGTGTTTGACCCTCAAGCGCAAGAGAAACTGGATATTTTCTTTGCTCATAGACCTGACTATGCTCGGACACCGAATAATGAGCGCCAAGCCCAAATTGTAGAAGGGGCGACTCCACTGCCAAATGAGACAGGTTTAGCAGTAGGAGGGGTGTCAGAAGTGGATGGCGTGACCTACGTGGTCCTCCCAGGACCACCTGGTGAATTGAAACCCATGGTCTTAAATCAACTCTTACCCAAGTTAATGACTGGTACCAAGTTATACTCACGAGTGCTCCGTTTCTTTGGAATTGGGGAGAGTCAGTTGGTGACCATTTTGGCGGATTTGATTGACCATCAAACCGATCCGACCTTGGCGCCGTATGCCAAGACGGGAGAAGTGACCTTGCGTTTGTCTACAAAAGCAGTTAGTCAAGAAAGGGCTGATCAAGCACTGGATATCTTAGAAAATCAAATCTTGAGTCGCCAAACTTTCGAGGGAATTTCTCTACGAGACATCTGTTATGGATATGGGGAAGAAACCAGTCTCGCAAGTGTCGTTGTAGAAGAGCTAAAGAAGAGACAGAAAAGCATTACTGCGGCAGAAAGCTTGACGGCAGGTCTCTTTCAAGCGACATTAGCAGACTTTTCGGGCGTCTCAGCAATCTTTAATGGCGGTTTTGTCACTTACAGCCTAGAAGAAAAGTCCAAGATGTTGGATATTTCCGAGCAAGAGCTAAAAGAACACGGGGTTGTTTCTGGGTTTACGGCTCGAAAAATGGCAGAGCAGGCACGGATCAAGACTCAGTCTGATTATGGAGTTAGTTTGACGGGTGTGGCAGGGCCAGATAGCCTAGAGGGGCATCCAGCTGGTACAGTTTTTATTGGATTGGCACATGCAAAAGGGACAGAGGTGATCAAGGCCAATATTGCAGGACGGAGTCGAGCAGATGTTCGACATATTGCGGTCATGCATGCCTTTAACCTAGTTCGCAAGGCTTTATTAAGTGACTAAATTTTGGTATAATGAAAGATAGGTCTAAGGACCAGTAGAATATAGGAGAACAAAATGGCGAAAAAACCAACAAAAAAATTAGATGAAATTGGGAAAAAATTTGGAGCAGACCGCGAAAAAGCATTGAACGATGCTCTTAAATTGATTGAGAAAGACTTTGGTAAAGGCTCAATCATGCGCTTGGGTGAGCGTGCGGAGCAAAAGGTGCAAGTGATGAGCTCAGGCTCATTGGCTCTGGACATTGCTCTTGGTTCAGGTGGTTATCCTAAAGGACGTATCATCGAAATCTATGGACCAGAATCATCTGGTAAGACAACGGTTGCCCTTCACGCTGTTGCGCAAGCACAAAAAGAAGGCGGTATCGCTGCCTTTATCGATGCGGAACATGCCCTTGATCCAGCCTATGCAGCAGCCCTTGGTGTGAACATTGACGAATTGCTCTTGTCACAACCAGACTCAGGTGAGCAAGGTCTTGAAATTGCAGGGAAATTGATTGACTCAGGTGCAGTTGACCTTGTCGTTATTGACTCAGTTGCGGCCCTTGTGCCTCGTGCAGAAATCGATGGGGATATTGGAGACAGCCACGTTGGTTTGCAAGCTCGTATGATGAGCCAGGCCATGCGTAAACTTGGTGCTTCGATCAATAAGACCAAAACAATTGCTATCTTTATCAACCAATTGCGTGAAAAAGTTGGAGTCATGTTTGGAAACCCAGAAACAACTCCAGGTGGACGTGCTCTGAAATTTTATGCTTCAGTCCGTTTGGATGTTCGTGGAAGCACACAAATCAAAGGAACTGGTGACCAAAAAGATACCAATGTCGGTAAGGAAACCAAGATCAAGGTCGTGAAAAACAAGGTGGCTCCACCATTTAAGGAAGCCTTTGTTGAAATCATGTACGGAGAAGGGATTTCTAAGACTGGTGAGCTCTTGAAGATTGCAAGTGATCTCGATATCATCCAAAAAGCGGGAGCATGGTACTCTTACAAGGGTGAAAAAATCGGACAAGGATCTGAAAATGCTAAGAAATACTTGGCGGATCACCCAGAAATCTTTGATGCCATTGACCATCAAGTCCGTGTTCAATATGGCTTGATTGAAGATGAAGAAGGGACAACTCCTACCACTGTTGCGGAAGATTTAGCACCTAACCAAGAAGTAACGCTTGACCTAGGCGACGGACTTGAAATCGAAATTGAAGATTAAAAATAAAAGCGGAGAAGTCCTTCTCTGCTTTTTATGTTTAATTATTAATTCTCCATAAGCTTCAAAAGCGTAATAAAAGAGTATTTAATCAAAAAAATTAAAAAAACTCTTGCAATTTTTTTAATTTGATGATAAAATTAAATCATTCTATAAAAAGGAGACTACTATAATGGAAAAACGCCTTGTTCGTAACGTACAAGACAAAAAGATTGCTGGTGTTTGTGCAGGTATCGGTGACTACTTTAACATGGACCACACACTTGTTCGTGCACTTTGGATCATCTTCACCCTACTTGGTGGTTCTGGAATCTTAGCTTATGCTGTTCTCTACTTCCTTCTTCCAGAAGGCAATGCAGAAGCTTAAACCATAGAGAATAAAAGTTTATTCTGATCAGTTGAAAATAAAAAATGCATGTAATCGTAGATTGCATGCATTTTTATATGTAGCTTCTATCGAAAAAGAGAGGTTCTTCACCGGATGGATAAGTCCTGTTTAATGGTCACTAAAACGACGATACTCTATATGAAAGTCAAAATAATGTTCATTTTGTAACTTTTGGAAGATGTCGCGATAGGCCTCTTCGTCAAAATAGTCGCCTCGGTAGAGAATTTCAAAACTCAAACCATCGTACTCTAGAAAAGCGTTGGCTGATTTAAAGCCATTTTGGCGATAGAAGTCCATTCTAGCCTTCCTCTGCTCCAAGTTATCGCATTCTTCATCCAATCGCTCGACTTCCAATAACATGGTTCGCTGGTAAAAATCAGTCAGCTTTTCGATGATTTCCTTTCCATACCCGTGGCTTCTCAAGTGGGGCATAATGGCAAAAAAACTGATATAGAAGGCCTTTGGATTGGAGATGGCAAAAGCAAAGCCGACAAACTCTTCTTGGTTATAAAAAGCAAAAAAGTGGGCGTCTTCTCGGTCCTGATAGCGCAAGAACTCAGACAGAGGGACTCGTTCTTCCTCGGGAAAAGCTTCTTTGTTTAGCTTTTCAACCTTATCCAGATCAGGAAATACATCGGTAATTAATTGACTGGTCAAACTCATAAATGAACTCCTTTTCTTGATTATAGCAAATTGTCTCTCTGTAAGCAATTGATTGCAAACTTAGTGATAGAGCCTTGTCGCTCCTTTAGAAAGCTGATATAATAGCTTTATGAATAAGAAACGATCCGTGGACTTGATACATGGTCCTATTCTTCCTGCGCTGTTAAGCTTTGCCTTTCCAATCTTGCTGTCAAATATTTTCCAACAGCTCTATAATACAGCTGACGTCTTGATTGTTGGACGATTTCTTGGTCAAGATTCCTTGGCAGCAGTAGGGGCGACAACTGCCATTTTTGACTTGATTATAGGCTTTACGCTTGGTGTTGGAAATGGCATGGGGATCGTCATTGCCCGCTATTATGGGGCTCGTAATTTTACAAAGATCAAGGAAGCAGTAGCAGCCACCTGGATTTTAGGTGCTCTTTTGAGTATTGTGGTCATGCTGATGGGATTTGTCGGTCTGTATCCTCTCTTGCAATATTTAGATACTCCTGTAGAAATCCTTCCTCAATCCTATCAATATATTTCTATGATTGTGACTTGTGTAGGCGTCAGCTTTGCCTATAACCTCTTTGCAGGTTTGTTGCGGTCTATTGGTGATAGTCTTGCTGCGCTTGGCTTTCTGATTTTCTCTGCCTTAGTCAATGTGGTTCTGGATTTGTATTTCATTACGCAACTGCATCTGGGAGTTCAATCCGCAGGGCTTGCTACCATCATTTCGCAAGGCTTGTCAGCGGTTCTTTGCTTTTTCTATATCCGTAAGAGTGTTCCAGAACTGCTTCCTCAACTCAAGCATTTTAAATGGGACAAGGCCTTGTATGCGGATCTTTTGGAGCAAGGTTTGGCCATGGGTTTGATGAGTTCCATTGTGTCTATCGGTAGTGTGATTTTACAATCTTCGGTTAATACCTTTGGAGCTGTGATTATTAGTGCCCAGACGGCAGCTCGACGCATTATGGCTTTTGCTCTCCTTCCGATGACGGCTATTTCTTCTGCTATGACGACCTTTGCCTCTCAAAATCTCGGGGCCAAGCGACCAGACCGCATTGTTCAAGGTCTTGGTATTGGGAGTCGTTTGAGCATGTCCTGGGCAGGTTTTGTTTGTATTTTCCTCATTTTTGCTAGTCCGACCTTGGTTTCCTTCTTGGCCAGTTCAACAGATACTTACTTGGTAGAAAACGGTAGTCTCTACCTGCAAATCAGTTCAGTCTTTTATCCGATTTTGAGCCTTTTGCTGATTTATCGCAATTGCTTGCAGGGATTGGGTCAGAAAGTCCTCCCTCTAGTTTCTAGCTTTATAGAACTAATCGGGAAAATCGTTTTTGTGGTTTTGATTATCCCTTGGGCGGGCTATAGGGGAGTCATCCTTTGCGAACCCCTTATCTGGGTTGCCATGACCACCCAACTGTACTTCTCACTTTTCCGCCATCCCCTGATAAAAGAAGGCAAGGCAATCTTGGTAGCTAAAGGACACTCCTAGCTGGATTTGCTAATACTCTTCGAAAATCAAATTCAAACCGTGTCAGCTTAGCCTTGCCGTACTCAAGTACAGCCTGCGGCTAGCTTCCTAAGCTTCCTAGTTTGCTCTTTGATTTTCATTGAGTATAAAATAAAATCCATTTCCTCTAGTGAAAATCGAAAAAACTTGTGTTATAATAAGAAAGATTAAAATGTGAAAAAAGGAGATTCCTAATGGGACGTAAATGGGCCAATATCGTAGCCAAGAAAACGGCTAAAGATGGAGCTAACTCTAAAGTATATGCAAAATTTGGTGTAGAAATCTATGTAGCAGCTAAAAAAGGTGATCCAGATCCAGAATCAAACACAGCTTTGAAATTCGTTATCGATCGTGCCAAACAAGCCCAAGTGCCAAAACACGTTATCGATAAAGCGATTGATAAAGCAAAAGGAAACACAGATGAAACCTTTACAGAAGGACGTTATGAAGGCTTTGGGCCAAATGGATCCATGTTGATCGTGGACACCTTGACATCAAACGTCAACCGTACCGCAGCTAATGTCCGTGCAGCTTTTGGTAAAAACGGCGGAAACATGGGTGCTTCAGGTTCAGTTTCATACCTCTTTGATAACAAGGGTGTGATCGTATTTGCAGGTGAGGACGCTGATGCGGTCTTTGAGCAATTGCTCGAAGCAGATGTGGATGTGGACGATGTAGAAGCAGAAGAAGGAACAATCACGGTTTACACAGCTCCAACAGACCTCCACAAGGCTATCGTTGCCCTTCGTGAGTCTGGCATCGAAGAATTCCAAGTGACTGAATTGGAAATGATTCCTCAGTCTGAAGTGGAATTGTCAGGCGAAGACCTTGAAACCTTTGAAAAACTTTACAGCGTTCTTGAGGACGATGAAGACGTACAAAAGGTCTATACTAACGTAGATGGATTCTAGTAGATGGATTCTAATAGAAAAACGAACAGTTATACTAGCTGTTCGTTTTTTTGATATTTGAACTTAGACTCTAGTTTCAGAATCGTTTTGTTTCTTGCTTTTTTCTAGACCTAGACCGACTGCATGTTTTTGAACGAGCAAGAGCTGTCCATTGTCCTGTTTTGCAAAAGTTAAGGTAACGGTCTTGATCTTGTCTCCAATGGAGATATAGGTGATTTTTCTCGTATCGTAACCTCCGATAGTGGAGTCAAACTCGGAGTCTGGTAGTCCGTGTTTTTTGATAATATCCTTGTAGTTGGTGCCACCTTTTCCTTTGTTATCAAGGTCACCTTCGATTAAGGCGTCGAACTGTTCCTGGGTCCAGGTGAAGGTATCGTTTTCTTCCTCCTCTGGGATGGAATAGGCGCTATCATCTGTCAAGTCGCTCTCTTCTTCGCGTTCCATTGAGGCACTCGCCTCGCTGTAGGAACGGTTAAACTCCCTGACAAACTCTTTGTAGACATTAGCGTACAGTACCTGGGTCGTAAAGAAAAGTACAACTGAAGCAACTGCAAGGGATGTTCCGATAATGGCCATTGTTTTCCGTTTTTTGAGGTTGACGATAAGGCCGATAATTCCCAAGATAAATGCGACGATGGCGATGAAAAACGATAGATAGTTAATAAATGGGATCCAAGATCCTAAAAGTGCGATGGCTCCAAAAATGGTTGCTAAGATTCCTAAAACTCTTTGTTCTTCTGGTTTCATTTGAACGTTTTCTCCCTTCATTGAGTGAATGGATTTCTATCCACAGTAGTTAGTGCTTATTATAGAAAAAATATTGCCTAATGTCAATTTAAACTAAAATAGTTCTCTAGGAAACTTTTTTCTTGACATCTTTTCTGAAAATGATAAAATAGTTCTCATGGAAACTAAATTAGTTCTCCAGAGAACTATATAAAATCATGAGAAGGGAGCAATCATGGACAAATCGTTGTTGATTTTTAAACGTTTTGGGTACCAGATTCACCTAATGTTGCAGAAAGAAGCCAAACGTTGCGGTATTGAATTTATGGGGGGACCGCAAGGGCAGGTTCTGCAGTTTTTAGATCGTCGTGAGCATAATCAAGAATTAACGCTTATCAAGGATATTGAACAAGAACTCAATATCACCAAGTCAGTTGCTAGCAACTTGGTCAAGCGTATGGTACAAAATGGTTTGGTCGAGTTAGAGGCCAGTCCAAGTGATAAACGAGCGAAACTTGTTTGTTTGACCGATAAATCACGATCTCAGATGCAAGAAGTTAAGGCACTTTTTGATCGGATTGCCAGGAGCCTACTGGAAGGAATTTCAAAGGAAAAGCTAGCCGTTTTTGAAGAAGTTCTCGGACAACTACAGGCTAATGTAGAAAGAATAGGAGGAGAGAATGAAGAAACTTGCTAAACGTATTACAGGAAAAGAGTGGGGGATGATCCTACTCACTGTTCTTTTCACTTGTTTCTCGGTCTATCTCGAGTTAGAAGTGCCGACCTATATTTCAGAAATAACAGAATTGATTGGAACACCGGGTACGGAGTTAGGACAACTATGGTCTCCTGCTGCCAAGATGATGGGATTATCTCTCCTAGCCTTTCTGTCTTCTGTAACAGTTGGATTTTTTGCTTCTCGTGTTGCAGCGTCTTACACGACTCACTTGCGAAGAGATGTTTTTAATCGTGTTCTAGATTTTTCGCAAACGGAAATCAAACGTTTTTCAATCCCAAGTCTTTTGACTCGGACGACCAATGATATCACACAGGTACAGATGCTCTTTACCATGGGATTACAGGTAGTGACTCGTGGGCCGATTATGGCTATCTGGGCCATTGGAAAAATCCTTGGTAAGTCCGAATACTGGCTCTGGGCAGTAGTGGTAGCTGTTATCGTCAATGTTCTAATGACAACTGTTCTCATGACTCTGGCCTTTCCAAAACAATCGGTCATCCAAAAATTGACAGATAAACTCAATAGCATCACTCGTGAAAGTTTGACTGGGATTCGAGTTGTTCGTGCATACAATGCGGAAGATTACCAAGATAAGAAATTTGAAGCAGCCAACGATGAGGTAACACGTCTCAATCTCTTTGTCAATCGATTGATGGCGATTATGAACCCGATTATGATGGCAATTTCCAGTGGTTTGACCTTAGCTATTTACTGGATTGGTGCCTATATCATCAACGACGCTAGCTTGACAGATCGTCTGCCCCTTTTTAGCGACATGGTGGTCTTCATGTCCTATGCTATGCAGGTCGTGATGGGCTTCCTTCTCATGGGAGCGCTCTTTATCGTTCTTCCTCGTACCTTGGTTTCGGCAGGACGTATCAATCAAGTATTGGATCTGCATTCTTCTATTGAGAATCCTAGTCATGCACAGACAGCGAATCCTTCAGTTCAGGGACAAGTGGAATTCCGTGATGTGACTTTCCGCTACTCTAAAAATTCAGAAGCAGTTGTGGAGCATGTCAGCTTCAAGGCAGAAGCGGGTCAAACCGTGGCCTTCATTGGATCGACTGGATCAGGTAAGTCCACTCTAGTCAACCTCTTGCCTCGTTTTTACGACGTTTCTGATGGAGAAATCCTAGTGGATGGTGTCAATGTACAAGATTACAATTTGGAAGATTTGCGCAATAAGGTCGGCTATATTCCACAAAAAGCAGTCCTCTTCTCAGGAGATGTCAAGGGCAATCTAGACTTTGGTAAGAGCAAAGAAACTCCTCTAAGCGAAGCTGCTATGTGGCAAGCCCTTGAATTGGCCCAGTCTAAAGCATTTATCGAGGACAAGGAAGCAGGTCTTGCATCAGAAGTAGCCCAAGGTGGAACCAACTTCTCAGGAGGTCAAAGACAGCGTTTGGCCATTGCGCGTGCCTTGGCTCGTAAACCAGAGATTCTCATCTTTGATGACTCTTTCTCAGCCTTGGACTACGAGACAGATCGTGTCCTTCGCCAAGAGCTAGCTGAGAAAACAAAATCCATGACCAAGCTCATCGTAGCGCAACGGATTTCTACCATTATGGACGCCGACCTGATCTTAGTTTTGGATCAAGGTAAAGTCGTGGGACAAGGCACCCACAAGGAACTTCTTGCTACCAACGAAGTCTACCAAGAAATTGCCTACTCACAACTATCGAAGGAGGAATTGGAACATGGAAAATAAAAAAGTTTCGGTCTGGAAACAGTGCAAACCTTATATGGCAGGCCTCCAACTCCCTCTCCTAATAGCAGTTGTGGCTGCAGTCATTTCAAGTATCATTACCGTTTATGGTCCAACTAAGATTAAAGAAATTACTAACTTGATTTCAGATGGCTTGGCTACAGAAATCGACTTGGTAGCTGTGTCAAACATTGCTAGCTTTTTAGTGATTCTCTATGTATTTGGAGCTATCCTTAATTATACACAGGCCTATATCTTTTCAACGAGTATTCAGCATTTTTCAAAACGCTTGCGGACGGCTATCGCTGAAAAGATTAATCGTTTGCCACTTGGCTATTTTGACCGTCATTCACAAGGAGATACCCTTTCGCGCGTGACCAATGATGTGGATACAGCAGCGCAATCTCTCAACCAAAGTCTAGGGACAGTTCTTTCAGCTAGTTTCTTGTTGATTGCTGTCTTGGTGACCATGTTTGGGATGAACTGGATTTTGGCATTGGTAACCGTTGTATCAACCCTTGTTGGTTTTGCGGCGGTTTCCGTAATCATGGCCAAGTCACAGGGTTATTTTAAAGCCCAACAAAATAATCTAGCGGCCGTCAATGGTTACGTAGAAGAAATGTACTCTGGCCACAATGTAGTGACCAGCTACAACGCAGTGGACACCTCCAAAGCGAGATTTGCAGGTTTAAACCAGGACTTGCATGATAGTATCTGGAAATCTCAGTTTATCTCTGGTATCATGATGCCAGCCATGTTCTTTGTTGGGAACTTTAGTTATGTCTTAGTCATCATCGTTGGGGCCGCGCTGGCGTTAGAAGGGCATATCACTATAGGGATTATTGTGGCCTTTATGGTTTACGTACGGACCTTCTCCCAACCTCTGTCACAGATTGCCCAAGGGATTACGAGCTTGCAACAAGCGAGTGCAGCCATGACTCGTGTATTAGAATTTTTGGCTGAAGCAGAGATGCAAGATGAATCTCATAAGGAAAGACAATTGAGCAACATGAAAGGGGAAGTAGTCTTTGATCATGTATCCTTTGGATATACACCAGATCGCACCATTATCCATGACTTTTCTGCGACATCTCATGCAGGTCAGAAGGTTGCTATTGTTGGACCGACTGGGGCTGGGAAGACAACCATTGTCAATCTTTTGATGAAGTTCTATGAGATAGATAAGGGAAGTATCCGCATTGATGGTGTGGATACCAAGGACATGAAGCGCTCAGAAGTACACGATGCCTTTTCAATGGTCTTGCAAGATACTTGGCTCTTTGAGGGAACGATTCGAGAGAACCTGATCTATAATCAGACAGACATCAGTGATGAACGAATGATGGAAGCCAGCAAGGCTGTGGGAATCCACCACTTTATCATGACTTTGCCAGATGGCTACGATACTGTTTTGGATGACACTGTGACCTTGTCTGTTGGGCAAAAACAACTCTTGACCATTGCTCGTGCGCTTCTCAAGGATGCACCACTCTTGATTTTAGATGAAGCGACATCTTCAGTCGACACACGTACGGAGGAGTTGATTCAAAAAGCCATGGACCGTTTGATGGAGGGTCGAACTTCCTTTGTCATCGCCCACCGCTTGTCAACTATTCGTAATGCCGACTTGATTCTTGTCATGAAAGATGGCAATATCATCGAACAAGGCAACCATGAGGAGCTGATGGCGCAAGGTGGCTTCTACGCTGACTTGTACAATAGTCAATTTACAGAAGACGAAGCAGAAGAATAAATCAAAAGAAGGCTTGACGGCCTTCTTTTTCTGCACTATACTAGAAGACAAACGTCTCATCTGTAGACGAAAACAAGGTAATGAATGAGAAATTTAATGAAAAATTATCAAGAATGGTATCGAAATACCAGCTCCAGGCTCACCAGCCATCCCACCCTTCTATTTCTGTTACGCAGTTTTAATCGCTTGATGACAGTCGCTATGCCTCTGGTCTATTTGACTTTGCTAGTCACTACTTATCTGAAACTGGGACTGGGTCAGCAAGTTGGGGTTTATGTGCTTATTCCTGCATCAGGTTTTGTGATTTTGTCTCTTTTTCGTAAGAGAATCAATCACCCGCGGCCTTATGAAACTTGGGATATCTGTCCCCTGCTTGAAAAGGATAGTTCGGGACAGTCGATGCCCAGTCGCCATGTTTTTTCGGCAACCATCATCTCCATGGCCAGTCTGCATGCTAGTCTACCTGTTGGCTTAGCATGCTTGCTCTTCTCAGCTTTGCTGGGCTTGGTGAGGGTTTTAGGGGGTGTTCATTATCCCAAGGATGTCTTGGTTGGCTATGCTTGTGGTATGGTGTGGGGATTCTTTTTCTTCCTATTCTGACATGTAAGTTAAGCTAGTCCTACAACCACTTACTGCTTCAAATTGACCACTTGCTTTTTTGCCCTTGTATTCCTAACTTAGCTTTGATATAGTAGAGTCAGAAAGGAGATGTGATGAAGTTACGAATTGAGATTGACGGCAATTTAGAGGAAACTGAAATTGTCATCAAGACACCCACTTTGACAGATGAAATTGCAGATTTGCAACGACTTTTGCAAGAGTCAAAGGCTCCGAGGTTGACTTTTTACAAGGGGACAGGTGAATATTATCTAGACCTGTCAGAAATTCTCTTCTTTGAAACAGAAGGGAGCAAGATTTATGCTCATAACCAGAAGGAAGCCTATGAAGTTCGTCTCAAACTTTATGAGTTGGAGTCCATCTTACCTCGCTATTTTAGTCGAGTGTCCAAGTCAACGATCGCAAACATCCGTCAGATTTACTCAGTGGACAAGTCCTTTTCAGGAACGGGGACCATTTCCTTTTATCAGACGCACAAGGAGGTTCATGTCTCACGGCATTACCAATCCCTCCTAAAAGAAAATCTAAGAAACATGAGGTAAAAAAGATGAAAAAGAAAGCATTTGGTGTTGTTTTATTGGTTTTAGCAGCCTGGATCTTGCTGCAAGGAAATTTTGGCATTCCTTCTTTGGATGGTAAGATATGGCCTTTGCTAGGAATTGTTTTTTTTGCTTATAAGTCCATTGAGTCCATCCTTAGACGACATCTAACTGCGGCAGTTTTTACAGGTTTACTGGCACTCATCATTGCAAATTACGCTTATGACTTGTTGCCGGTGCCTAATCATTCTCTCATCTGGGCTAGCATCTTGGTAGTACTCGGTGTTGGTTATCTGACACATTCAAGTAAGTTCTGGCATGAAAAAAAGTGGTGGTACAATGGAGAAAAAACAGTCATTACGGATAAGGAAGTCGCTTTTGGTAGCGGGACCTTCTATAAGCAAGATCAAGATCTCGTAGATGACCAAGTGGAAGTCGCTTTTGGGGATGCTAAAATCTACTATGATAATGCAGAGATGTTAGGTGATTTTGCAACTTTAAATATTGAAGTGGCTTTCGGGAATGCAACTGTCTATGTTCCACAACACTGGCGTGTCGATTTGAAAGTAGAAACCTCCTTTGGTGCAGCTAAGGCAGATGCTCCTGTAGCGCCAACAAACAAAACCTTGATTATCCGTGGGGAAGTCGCTTTTGGTAAACTTGGAGTTGTTTACGTTAAATAAAAAAATAGTTTAGGCCCTTGATAAATTCAAGAAAGTGTGATAACATAGTACGGTATGTGGTGCTAGCACATCCGCTATATTAGATCTAATAGGAGGAAAACACAATGGCTAAAGTATGTTACTTTACAGGTCGTAAGACTGTATCAGGAAACAACCGTTCACACGCGATGAACCAAACAAAACGTGCCGTAAAACCAAACCTTCAAAAAGTTACTGTTCTTATCGATGGTAAACCTAAAAAAGTTTGGGCTTCAGCTCGTGCTTTGAAATCAGGTAAAGTTGAACGCGTTTAATAAAAATGAAAAGACCTAACTGGTCTTTTTCTTTTGCTCTATAGATAAAATCATTTGAAAAATAGAGTAAATATCCGCCGATACAGCATTCTGCTTTTACACTTGGGCTGAAATATGATAAAATAGAGTATCAACTAGTTGAGGTAAAAAAAATGACTGTAAAAATTAATACAAAAGATGGTCAAATCGAACTGACAGATGAAGTGATTGCAACCGTAGTAGGTGGTGCCGCAACTGAGATTTTTGGTGTGGTCGGTATGGCTAGTAAAAATGCCCTCAAAGACAATTTTCAAGCCCTTCTTGGTAAGGAAAATTATTCTAAGGGTGTTGTTATAAAAGCAGCCGAAGATGGTAGCATTGCAGTTGATGTTTATACCGTATTGAGCTACGGAGTAAAGATAAGCGAAGTGTCAAAAAACATTCAAGAGCGTGTTCGTTTTAGTTTAGAAAATCAACTAGGAATTACTGCTCAGACTGTGAATGTCTACATTCAAAATATCAAAGTTGTAGGAGAATAATCGTGTCAAAAATTACTACCAGTTTATTCCAAGAGATGGTGCAGGCTGCATCAACTCGTTTGAATAAGCAAGCAGAATATGTCAATTCATTGAACGTCTTTCCAGTTCCAGATGGAGATACTGGGACAAACATGGGAATGACCATTGAAAATGGTGCCAAAGAAGTAGCAGACAAGCCTGCTTCTACAGTTGGAGAAGTAGCGAGCATTCTTGCTAAAGGTCTCTTGATGGGTGCGCGTGGGAACTCAGGGGTTATCACTTCTCAGCTCTTCCGTGGCTTCTCTCAGGCTATCAAGGAAAAAGATGAATTAACAGGTCAAGACTTAGCTCTTGCCTTCCAATCCGGTGTCGAAGTAGCTTATAAAGCGGTTATGAAACCAGTTGAAGGGACCATTTTGACTGTTTCTCGTGGAGCGGCTATTGGGGCTAAGAAAAAAGCCGAGGAGACAGATGATGCTGTTGAGGTCATGCGTGCAGCCTTGGAAGGCGCGAAAGCAGCTTTGGCTAAGACACCAGAAATGCTTCCAGTCCTTAAGGAAGTTGGTGTGGTAGACTCAGGTGGTCAAGGTTTGGTCTTCATCTACGAAGGATTCCTTTCAGCTCTTACTGGTGAATACAGTGCTTCTGAAGACTTTGTAGCGACTCCTGCCAACATGAGTGAAATGATCAATGCAGAGCACCACAAGTCTGTAGCAGGGCATGTGGCAACTGAGGATATTACCTTCGGTTACTGTACAGAGATCATGGTAGCCCTCAAACAAGGTCCAACTTATTCTAAGGACTTTGACTACGATGAATTCCGCAACTACTTGAATGAACTCGGGGACTCGCTCCTTGTTGTCAATGATGATGAAATCGTCAAAGTTCATGTCCATACAGAAGATCCAGGTCTTGTCATGCAAGAAGGTCTCAAATATGGTAGCTTGATCAAGGTAAAAGTGGACAACATGCGTAACCAACACGAGGCGCAAGTTGAAAAAGAAGCAACTCAAGGTAACAAGCCTTCTGAAACAAAAGAGTATGCCCTTATCGCAGTAGTAGCTGGTCAAGGTTTAGCAGATATCTTCCGTGCCCAAGGTGTGGATTATGTCATTGAAGGTGGTCAGACGATGAATCCTTCAACAGAAGACTTTATCAAGGCTGTTGAACAGGTCAATGCTCGCAACATTATCTTCTTGCCAAACAACAAAAATATCTTTATGGCAGCTCAGTCTGCGGCTGAAGTGCTTGAACAACCTGCTGTTGTGGTAGAAGCACGTACAATTCCTCAAGGTTTGACCAGTCTTCTTGCCTTTGATCCAAGCAAATCAATCGAAGAAAACAAAGAGCGCATGACTGCGGCCCTTGGTGATGTCATCAGCGGTAGTGTAACAACAGCCGTTCGTGATACAACTATCGATGGATTAGCAATTCATGAAAATGACAATCTTGGTATGGTAGATGGGAAAATCCTCGTGTCAAACCCTGACATGCACCAAACCTTGACTGAAACATTGAAACATATGTTGGACGAAGACAGTGAAATCGTGACTTTCTATGTCGGTGAAGACGGAAGCGAAGAACTTGCCAATGAAATTGCCCAAGAAATCGCAGAAGAATTTGAAGATGTTGAAGTAGAGATTCACCAGGGTCAACAACCCGTATATCCATATCTTTTCAGTGTGGAATAATCGTGAAAATTGAGTAAAAACAACAGAAGGAAGCTGGTTTTACAGCTTCCTTTTTCTATGCAAATGGAGTTATAAAGAAATTTCTGTAGAAATGAACATTCTATTGGAAATTCTATTTACTATAAGTTATAATGATAAAGCTGTTATGTTAGATTAAGTATGAATATAAAGGAGAAATGATGAAGAAAAAGTTTTTTAATCAATCTTTTTCCCGCTTTTCAATTAGAAAGTTAAGTGTTGGGACCTGTTCGGTATTGCTAGGAACTTTTATGGTCATGGCTACTTCTCCAGTGCAAGCGGATGAAGCTCAAGTCAACAATAAGGAACAACAAACACAGGCGGAAATTCAACAGAAGGAAAAAACTGCTGAGAATGGACAGGAAGTCATTTCTGAGCCTCAAAAAGTGGTAACACAGAACGAAGCGGTTAAGGAGCTGGAGGATAAAGCTGAACCGTCCAAAACAGAAGTATCTGCACCAGTCGCTCAGAGCCAACCAGTTTCTCAAGTTGACAATACGAAGGAAGCGAGTCAGCCTTCTTTAGATGAGGGGAAAAAGCAATCTCTAGAATCAACTCAAACTGAGCAGAAAAGCAAGGAAGAAAGTGGCTCTAGCGGGAAAACTTCTTCTAGGCGCAAGAGATCGCTAGATGAAGTCAATGCAGAATTTAAAACTCATTCGCCAATCAAGGATATCCATGCGGTAGATAGTGTCCGTGAATCCTTGACCTTTAGTATTACTGGACACGAAGCAGACTATTCTGGTGGGTATATTAAAATTCATTTCCAAAATGGGAAGGCTATTAAGTTGACCCCTTCTCCAGTCGGTGGTGTAAAGTTTAGCCAAGAAAAAACGAATGGGGATCTTGATTTAAAGATAGAACCTGCGAATCTGAGAGGTGGAGCAAACTATAACTTCGTCTATACTTTTCAGATAGATCCTCTGACGCAAAACTGGGGAGGTGCTGTCCAAGCCATTGGGCCAGACCATAAGGTGACCGCAACTGCTAAGCTCTATGATAAAAATGACAATGTCCTTAAAGAACTTGGAAGTATTGAACACACATGGAAAGTCTTAGAAAACGGTGTAGGGGGTCTGACACCAATGTCTAATAATCAGGTCATTGGCTACGATCGAAACAATGATGGTATCGTTGACGAAGATTCGTCTCGTGTGTCCTTCTATCTATTTAATGGTGCGAAAGATCCTAAGAATAATACGGCAAGAAATGATTACTTCAACTATGGAAATGGTGTCTTTGATGGTCGTATGATCAATGGTATGGGGATTAGTGATGTCGGTGGCCATATTATTGATCCTGTCACATCCTATACCTATAATATAGAGTTAAAAGAAGGCTATGAGTTGACAGATGAAGCCAAAGCTCTAGGATGGACTGCCGATGCGACGGGTTACCATCTGACTATTAATAGAGCAAATAATCCGCTTCAAGATATTAATAACAATAAAAACAAGCTCATTCCAATTTCTTTCAAGTTAAAGAATGCCAAAGTAGCGGATATTAATAGAAAAGCGCAAAACCTAACTGTGACGGGTATCTATACAAAAGCAGATGGGACTAGCTATCAAAATACGGTCGTTCTGCCTTATACTCTCCTTGTTCAAAAAACAGACCAGTCAGAGTCTTCTCTCTTTGAGTTTAGACACTATAATCAGTCTGACTCGGAGATAATTCGTTCTTATGGTGAAACAGAATACCGTTCTAATGTTCGACTTTCATCAGTCGCTGAGGTTGAAAAAGATTATCCTATCAATGACTACACGGTCACCCATAAAATACAGGATTCACGAGAGTCTTATCGAGAAGTAAACGTGATTGAGGAGCGTCAATGGAATGAATTTTTCTCTTCACCGGACGCATCCGTAGAAGTATACAATAAAGCTACAGGTGAGTTATTAGGGACTTTTAATAGTAACACCCGTAGTCTACGATTGACGGAAGAGCAAGATGTGAAGGAACTGGAGTACAAGTTTAAAAATATCAAGATGAGGAAGTCCTCAACAAATGATACTTCGGCATTTTTTTTCCAGACAAAAACACGTTTTAATAATTGGGAAAGTCTCTATAAAGATTCGACGATTAGTAAGTTGGATTCTAGAACGGATTTCACTTTTAACAACACTCGTAACACGGTTTCCTTCTCTCAAACGGCTTCAGCCGAATTGACGCGTGTTATCCAGCAAATTTCGATGATTGGACGACGTCGAACAGATGTCTTCAATCGACATACAGATGCTTCTGGTTTTAAAGAAGATTTTGTCACAAGGACTGCGGGTAAAGAAACTCCTACTCAGAACTTCGCAAACTTGACGGGAGTTTACCATTTAGCCTATTTGGCTGATCCACAATTAAACTTTAGTGGGAATCCTAATTTTAAGGTCTATTATAATTACAAAGATACTGGAAAAACTCTCTACTATGCTCAAGTAAAGGGAACTCCAGACTCAACTATGCCCCCAACACTTTTGAAGTTGGAAAACAAGACGATTCCAAATGGGACCTATACCTATAAAGCGATTGCTTTCTGGGATGAAGAACTTCCTGATGTTCAATCTCAGAATGGTTTTGACTTAGGGGAGCTCGACGGCATTACAGTTACTTCGAAAAATTCGGTTTCTTATGACTTCGATGTGATCGTACAGGCTTCTGAAGCGAGTGGTGTCTACTCTGAAGTGAAGAGAGCTACAGATCAGCACTTTGCCTATAATACCCAAGAGCACTATCCTGGTGATGAGATTGATTTCAGAGTGACCTATAAAAACGCAGCGAAACAGCCTGTTTCAGACGTTTATATTTTATCATCCTTGCCGATGAAAGGTGATAAACAGCTAGAATCCAGAAATCGTGGTTCTCAATTTACAGTGAGTTTGACAAAAGCTCTAACACCACCTTCTGGCTGGGAAGTTCAATATAGTCGTACTGGGGGCACTGCTGCAGAAATTAATGCTTCACAATGGCTCACAGCAGATCAAGTGTCGGATTGGTCAGAGATTCGTGCAGTTCGTTGGCATTCGACTGCTCCGGTTGCTGCTGGAAGTAGAATTCAGTTTCCTATTGATGGAACAGTTATCGGGCAAGATACTGCCCCAGGTGCTACGGCTTATCTTTCTTCGGCATTGGCAAATGGCAGTTCCAAGTACACTGAGTCCAATAATGTTTCAATCCAAATGTCCACCAAACTGTCATCTGCAAGTTTCACCTTTGTGGATATAAACGATCCGTCTAAGGAAGTACAACTAGGACAGGTAGACACAGTTGTAGGAAAACCTAATGGACCAATTTCTTATGATCCTGCTCGTCGAATTAAGGAATTGGAAGATGCAGGATATGAACTGATCAGTAACGATTTTACAGATCATACCTTTGGTGACTCGGCTAGTCCAAAACAATTCAAGTTTCAGTTTAGACACAAGATTACAGAACTAACCGAAACTGTTCGTGGAACTCGCGAGGTTGATTTTGAATATCTCAAAAAAACAAACCATTCTGATTTATCACTCCTTGCTCCAAAGCATGTTGAGACTCATTCGTTTACTCGCACGAAGAGAATTGATCAGGTTTTGGCGAAACTACAACCAAATGATGCGACAGCAGGTGTGACATACTCAGCCTGGTCTGCAGACCAAACTTGGTCTCAAGTGATTTCTCCTGAAATTCCTGGCTATTATCCAAGAGAGGATATTGATGCAAACACAATGTCGGGAGAAGGAGCTCTCGATGAATATTTAATGAACGCGGATGATCCTAGAGATGAAGAATTGGAAAAAGAATTTACCTGGTATCGGGTGGTGTATTATGTTCCGCTTCCAGTTGTTCCATCAGCAAGTGCAGCGAAATCTAAAGGCCTTCAAGGGCAGGAGCAGGCAGCAACGATTCACTTTGATGAGGATAGAGCAAGCGAGAGCGAGGTCCACTTTACAAAAGGGACAACAACCATTAATGGAGCAAAGAAATCCGTTGAACTAGTCCAAAGTAGTGTCTTTCTTTATGATGAGAATGGACAAAAGGTAACTTCGCTAACCATTGCCAACCAAGGGACGTACGATTTAGATCTTGTAAATAAAACAATTGTCTTTACTCCATTGAAAACCTTCTATGGTCCGGCAACTCCAGTTCAAGTTGGAGTGGTGGATAAAAATGGAGAGTCGGCTGTAACGACCTATACCCCAGTTGTTGAAAGAGTCACCCCGACTGGTTCAGGTGATAAGACAGAAGGTCTGCAAGGACAGGTCCAAGAAGGTAAAGTGACTTTCACTCCAGGCCATGATTCAGTTCCATTCCCAGCTGATTCGACTCCACTATTTGACAATGGTACAACTGTGAAAGAAGTACCAAATGTTGGTAAGTTTGAAGTGGATGCAGACGGTAAGGTAACCTTCACACCAGACAAGCAGTTCAAGGGTGAAACACCAGAACTTGAATTGACTCGTGTGGATGCCAACGGAACTCCAGTTACTGTCAAGTACCAAGCGGTGGTGAAAGAAGTGGTTCCAACTTCAACGGATGCCACTTCAAATGGTATCCAAGGTCGAACTTATGTAATCTCACCAGATGGCACCGTCACCTTTACCCCTGAGGCAGACTTTGTAGGACAAGCTAAAGGTGTGAAAGTGATCCGTAAAGACCGTAATGGAAATATCATTTCAGGATTCTATACTCCAACAGTAGTAGAACTTCCAGAGCAAGTGAAGCCGTCTGATAAAAAAGAACTTTCAGTACCTGATTCGAAACCAGATCAATTGACTCAAAACATCTCTGTAGAAAAAAATCAACTTCCAAATACAGGAAGTCAAGAAGATGGTTTGAAAAATCTAGGAATTCTAACAACCCTAGCAGGTGTCATGACACTTGGATTGCTAGGTAAAAAGAAACGAAACGATGAATCAGACTAATCATTTTTAAGAACCGAGAAATCGGTTCTTTTTTATGACATTTGTCATATTTCCTAGTGACAGAAGCATCTAGCTCCGCCAAATTCAAAAGACTATAATTGAAGTATGAAATGGAGGAAGAAGAAATGAAAAATAAAATGATTGTCGCAGTGAGTTTAGTAGCAGCAGGAGTTATGACCTATCTCATGTTTTCAGGATTGGACGAGGGTTTCTACCATTTTCCTTGGGAGCTCTTTGCTGGCTTTGGAATGATGTCTTGGCTTGTCAGAGAAGGTTTGAAATTGGTCAGAGATGTGAAAAAGGAGTTTGAGGAATGAAAAAAGCAATCATCTATTTCTTTATCAGCCTATCACTCTTGGTATGGTTAGTGGAAATGTTTACTGGTTGGTTTGACCAAACCGTGCTTCGCCAATTTATTCGTGGTGCTTGGGGTTTTGGGTTTATGATTTTCGTCGTTTTCCCTATGGGAATGAAGTGGTTGAAAGGAGAATCTCATGACTGTGATTAAAGTTGAGAAATTGAGTAAGAAAATAAAAGACAAGGAGATCTTGCGGAACATCTCCTTTGAAATCAACGATGGTGAATGTGTCGCCTTGATCGGACCTAACGGAGCAGGTAAGACGACCTTGATTGATTGCCTCTTGGGCGACAAGTTCGTGAGCTCAGGTCAGATAGCTATTCAAGGCTTTGCACCAACAGATCCTCGATTAAAGCAGATTATTTCTATCTTACCTCAAGAAAATACGGTGGTTCAAGACTTGAAAGTGAAAGAACTCTTATCCTTCTTTCAATCAATCTATCCAAACAGTCTCTCCAATCAAGAAATTGATGACTTGCTGAGATTTTCGGACAAACAGAAAAATCAGCTAGCGGGCAAGTTGTCTGGTGGGCAAAAACGTTTGTTCTCTTTCGTGTTGGCACTAATAGGTCGTCCGAAAATTCTATTTTTGGACGAACCAACTGCTGCCATGGATACCTCGACACGTCAGCATTTTTGGGAAATTGTCAATCAGTTAAAGAAAAATGGTGTCACCATTGTCTACTCTTCTCACTATATCGAAGAGGTAGAACATACGGCTGACCGCATTTTGGTCCTCCACAAGGGTGAATTGATCCGGGATACGACACCTTATGCCATGCGTGGTGAAGAACAAGAAAAACATTTTACGGTACCACTAACTTATCAGGAAGTTATCAGCACTTTGGACCAGATTCAAGGGCTTGAAATCAAGCAAAATGCTCTTTCCTTCACAACCAAAGAAGCCAGCCAGGTATGGAAAGTCTTGCAAGAACAGGGCTGCATGATCGAAGAAATTGAAGTTCGCAATCGAACTCTCTTAGACAGTATCTTCGAAACGACTCAAGACTAAAGGAGATTGACGATGAAAAATATGACAAGTCTCATGAAAGTGGAAATCATTCTGATGAAACGGCAAGCAGTCTACTACTTGCTATCCATCGGACTTCCAAGTGTGTTTTACCTTATCTTTTCTGGTATGATGTCAGGGTCAGATATTCCAGAAATTGCTCTTCAAGCCTATCTTTTTGCCATGACGCTCTTTAGTATCATGTCAAGTGCTTTTTTCAGTATCCCAAGCACACTCGAGTCTGATAAGACAAACAACTGGCAAAAATTGATTCAACATTCTCCCGTATCTATGGTAGAATATTATGTATCAAAACTGTTCAGTACCCTACTGACTTTCTTGTTATCAATTACAGTTGTCTTTTCAGTTGGTCATTTTGTCCGTGGAGTGACTCTGCCTTGGCTTGACTGGATGGTAATTGGTGCTATTTTGCTGATCGGAAGCGTGGTCTTTATCAGCATGGGGGTCTTGGTGAGCTTGCTACCCAGTGCTCAACTGATGACGGTTGTTGGAAATATTGCCTATATTGCTTTGGCTGTTCTAGGTGGACTGTGGTTCCCCTTGGATTCCTTCCCAGAATGGCTCCAATCTATTGGAAAGCTGACTCCAACCTATCAACTGATGCAGGTCGTCTCTACTTATTTGGAACACCATGAATTTAATATTCTTTCTGCCTTGGTTGTGCTAGGCTATACAGTTTTCTTTGGTGTACTGGTAATCCAGCTGAAAAAAAGGATTGAGGTAAAATAAATCTATGTTGGAAAAATTTAAAAACATTCATTATATGTTTCATATTTCAATAGTGTTTATCATCTTTCCTATAGCGGGTGTCATCGTTGGAGATTACCCGCTTTTAACCTTGCTATGGACCCTACTATTTGTACTTGCCTTCTATTCGGTTTTAATCAGTCAGAATCGCACCGTGCAGTGGCTAGCATGGTGGTCCATGCTTGTCTACATTTTTTATACATCTGTTTGGCTAAGTTCAGGTTTCACATGGTTTATCTTTTATTTATCCAATCTCCTTATTTATGAGCTGGATGAGATTTCTTTTCACTCTTGGCGTTTTGTCAGTTTTATTGTCCTGCAACCATTTATTCTGACCGGAATCTATATGGTCAATCATGTTAGTCCCTGGCAGCTACTCTTTTTCTTGGTGACCTTTATCTTTTCCGATGCAATGACCTTTGGTCTTTATCGAATTCGATTGTCGGAGGACATAAAAGAAGAAAAGAGAAAGCAAAATGCTAAGCTTAATCTTTTCTTGGCTGAAAATGAACGCAATCGTATCGGTCAGGATCTCCATGACAGTCTAGGCCATACCTTTGCTATGTTGAGTGTGAAGACGGATCTTGCCCTCCAACTTTTTCAGATGCAGGCTTATCCACAGGTGGAAAAGGAATTAAGAGAAATACAGCAAATTAGCAAAGAATCAATGCGTGAAGTTCGAACCATTGTGGAAAATCTTAAGTCTAGAACTTTGACATCAGAACTAGAGACTTTGAAAAAGATGTTAGAAATTGCTGGAATTGAGGTGGAAATAGCTAATCAACTAGATACAGCTAGCCTAACTCAGGAATTAGAATCAACGGCCTCCATGATTTTGCTTGAGTTAGTGACCAACATCATCAAGCATGCTAAAGCATCGAAAGCTTACTTGAAATTAGAACGAACTGAGAAAGAACTCATCCTAACAGTGAGAGATGATGGCTGTGGCTTTGCTTCACTAAAAGGAGATGAACTCCATACCGTTCGAGACCGTGTCCTTCCTTTTTCAGGAGAAGTAAAGGTGATCATTCAGAAACATCCGACTGAAGTGCAGGTTCGGCTACCTTATAAGGAGAGAAATTAAGATGAAATTACTTGTTGCAGAAGATCAAAGTATGTTGCGAGATGCTATGTGCCAGTTGCTTACCTTTCAACCAGATGTAGAGTCTGTCCTACAAGCCAAGGATGGCCAAGAAGCAATCCAACTCTTAGAAAAGGAGTCTATAGATATCGCCATTCTTGACGTAGAAATGCCTGTTAAGACAGGCCTCGAAGTCTTGGAGTGGATACGAGCAGAAAAGCTAGAAACAAAGGTGGTTGTGGTGACGACCTTCAAACGTCCCGGATATTTTGAACGTGCGGTCAAGGCTGGAGTGGATGCTTATGTCTTGAAAGAAAGAAGCATTGCAGACCTCATGCAAACCTTGCACACTGTTCTCGAAGGACGCAAGGAATATTCGCCTGAATTGATGGAAGTGGTGATGACGCATCCTAACCCGTTAACAGAGCAAGAAATCGCTGTTTTAAAGGGAATTGCTCAGGGCTTATCCAATCAAGAGATTGCAGACCAGCTTTATCTATCAAATGGAACCGTCCGAAACTATGTCACCAATATTCTTTCGAAACTAGATGCTGGTAATCGAACAGAGGCAGCCAACATTGCAAAAGAATCTGGTTGGCTTTGATAAGAAGGGTTAAAAAATTCCGAAACGATAACTTGAATCAAAGGAAATCCATACTAGAAAGGAGGAGGTAAATCGCCTCCTTTTCTGGTTTAGAAAAGCGGTGAAAGCTAGTGTCAAAGAGTTAAAAGATCAGAATAAAAATGAAGTAAGTGGTAAGAGTTTTTAGAAAATCAAATAATTCAATATTTTTAGGAGAACAGAGAAATCTGTTCTCTTTTTTGTTCGCTTAAAATTCTATTTGAAAGGAGTTCAACGATGTTAGGATTAGAGATTGTAATGAATTTAGACACGTTAGAAATCTTTGACGTTATCGATCATGATAAGAATGGAAACAGCGAACAAGCGCCTACAACCATCCAGTTAAGCTTATTTGACTCAATGACGTGCATTTGACAGAAGGAGATATATTAGGATGGACAGAGAAGCGCTATACAATGAATTAATTCAAAGCGAACCATTAGGTTTCATTGATCCCTTTTCTGACCTTGGCGAATTCGATCCTCTTCAGCTGAAATTTAAACAACCCGTAAAGGACTTAGTGAATCGATATTCAGGGCAGCCTTACAGTTTGGCCTGGCAACATAAAATTATGGAAATGCGGAAGTTGTTTATTGATTATCAGATAGCATTAAATGAAGAAGATAAGCAGATTAACTTTCAGCGAAGAACAAGAAGCGAAGAGTCCAAAGAACACGCTACAACTATTGTAACAACCTACTTGAAATTGGGATTTAGTTTTAAAGAGATTGAGAAGCGTGTTTCTTTATCTTACAAACAACTTCGTCGAGGATGGAAAAGAAGTGATCACATAATGACACATCCTCCTGAATTTTATAGTAAAGGAGACTTATCTGAGGGTTACTGTTTACCGAGTAAAAAGTTACCTAAAAGCATGAGAATAAACGAGGGATAGAAAATGGAAACTGGGATTTGTAGAAGATGTGGTTGTAAGTGGAATACAGCCTGCGTTGAATAAATGAGAATGAACATAGGAGGAAAGAAATATGAAAAAAACAGAAACAAATAAAGATTTTACGAATTTTGATTTTAAAAGCGTGGAAAGCGCTTTTGGGATGCCGATGCGTTACGCAAACAATTCATCGCATTTGGTAGCTTGCTTGGAGAAAAGTAAGCTGATGTTAGATGACATTTTTCAAGAGAAAATAAATTTTCTCTTAAACGGTCTGTTTTACGCAGACGGAGAGGTGAAAAAGAGCTTGTTTATCGAAGAAAATATGAGCGTTTTTTTCGAGTTGAAAAAGTGTGTTTATGATGCACACATTAAGAGCTTAAATAAAATTTAAGTGTTAAAATAAAAAACCTCAGAAGAGGGTAGGTTGGCGCCATATATTATAAGTGTACTTGACTTCAAACTATAACTAGTGAAGGGATATGAGAGTCCTAAAAACCATGAAAAAGATTGATTTTTTAAAATGCTTATCCATCATCACAAAAGACGGATTAAGAACTCAAAAATTTAAGAATAGCCATCTACAGCTCATCTCTTCAGCTGAAGAAGGAAGACGAGGCTCTGTATTTGCTTATCGTTCAAAAGCGAATATGGTGAAAGCACGTGGTGTTGTTTTAACCTCTGTCGAATCATTGCTGGAGAATCAGGATCAGTTTACACACTGGACTCCTAACGTATATTGCTATGGAAGCTATAGCGATGCTGGACGACGGATTACACGTGGCCACTCTGAAGATAATCTTAGACAGATTAACACCTTCTACATTGACTTTGATATTACCTCTTCAGCTGAAGAAATGACGACAGGAGATATTTTAACTGCTTCCCTGGAGTTAGGTTTTATGCCGACGTTGATTCTAAAATCTGATAAGGGATTTCAAGCCTATTTTGTCCTCTCAGAATCAGCTTATGTTACAGTTCATTCTCAATTTCGAGTGGTGAAGGTGGCCAAAGCTATCTCTCAAAATTTGAGAAATTACTTTGCTCAAACTTTACCAGTAGATATGACCTGTAACCATTTTGGAATTGCTCGGATTCCTCGAACTGATAATGTTGAATTTTTTGAAGCTGACTATACCTATTCGTTCCAGGAGTGGTTAGATTGGTCGATGAAGCAATCAGAACTTCCCTTCCCAAGTAAAAAGCCAAATTTGACGGTTATTTCAGGTTCTGAAGGTGTAAAACAGATTGATGAACCCTGGTATCAATTGTTGATGAGAGAGGGGAATATCAAAGGTGGAAAAGCCTTGATGGGAAGAAACAACGTTCTTTTCACGCTAGCTTTAGCCAACTTCTCTTCAGGAATCGATCAGGAAGAGTGTGAGGAGGTTCTTTCTAGTTTTAATGCAAATCTAGACGAACCACTCTCTTCAGCTGAATATCATAAGATTATCACAAGCGCCTACTCAGGAAAATATGAAGCTGCTAGTCGTGACTATGTAATGACTTTATGTAAAGCATGGGTCAATCAGGAACTCAAGGCTTCAGATCTCTTTGTGAAGCAACGTTGGTACAAGTTTAAGAAGAAACGTGCTGACAGAAAGAATAGTCATCTTCATGAATGGAAAACAGACGTAATGGCCTATTTAGAAGGCTTCTATCAATCTGAGGATCCATTTATCCAGACGACAAAAAAAGAGATACGAGAGAAGTTGAACATTCCTGAGCGTTCATTAGACAAAGTATTGAAGGTTCTCAAAACAGAACAAAAGATCTTCTTTACAGTCAAACATGGACGTGGAGGAGGCATCAGATTAGCCTCTATCAAAGCAATCTTGCTTTCTCTTATCCAGGTAAAGAAGGAACGTCAGGAAGCTTATATGGCCAACATTGCCACTTTCTTTGAAGAAAGTATAGAGTTCACTCAGAGAGTGATAGAAAGGGTTAAAGATGGGTATAAACAAACACAACAACTATCTCTATTTGAACTTGATATTGGATAATTTTAAAAACCCGTAAACTGCCTTACATTTATATCTACGATTATTACAAAGATATACATGTACATAAAATAACTTAAGGAGGAATGATATGATTTTGATTTTAGTTGGATTGTTTAGTCTTATATTTGTAGGAGGATTTTTCTTAGTTCTCTCACTTATAGGGATTCGTCAACAAGTTCGTTTTGAAAACGGATATGATGCTGAGTTAGAGACAGATCAGCTGGCAATGATTAGCCAAAATAGAAAGTGAGAAGAAGAATGAAGTACGTAATTTTCAGTTTTGAATTAGGTGATTATATTTGTAATGGGGAGAATAAAGTTTTAGTTTTTGATACTTTGGGACTAGCATTTCAGTATCTTCAAGAAAATTACCGTAAACCACTTCCTGAACAAAGAAAAAAGAGATTGATTCACTATCCTGATGTGTATCAAGCTCCGTTTAGACTTTTAAAAGTTTGTTAGGAAGGAGACAGGTCGATGTCAGAGTTATTCAAAATTATCCGTGGATACTATCTAACAGGAGTTGGACAAGAACCATTGGCTTATTATTTTAAACTTTCATCGGATAACTTAAAATTTGAGTCGGTTTCTGCAGGGGATGTAGCTTTAACTTTTTATCAAAACGAGGAGAGTATTTCTAGCATTCCAGCGATCATTAGAGTAGATAGTGTTATCTCGAATGATAAAATGATTTCAGATTATCTGCAGGAGGAGTTGAGAGATCATTATCCAATGTTGCCAATTGTCCGTGTATTGGATTCCGAGGAATTTGATCCTTTGCTTTTTCAAGAAGTGATGACAACGTTCACTAACTTGAAATCAGAAATAAAAGAATTGGCCAAGATTGATTATGTTCAAGGTTCCATATTTGATTTTATGGATGAGGAGGAAATAGGATGAGAGAGATTTTTAGACACGTTAAGTTAGTTTTAGGGGCTATTCTGGTCATTTTAGTTGTGAGTCTCGCAGTTCTAGGAGGGTATAGGGTGTATAAAGATCATTTTATCTTAGATTACGATTCTCACCTTACTCAGAAGGAATACCAGAATACTGTACTTGATCAAAATGTAAACCTAGTATTTTATAAAAAAGATTGTCCTTACTGTCAGGTTGGAAAAAGTGTAGTTGTAGATGCAGCCAATAAAGGTTCCTATCCAACATTTTACATTGATACTCAGACAGAAGAAGGTCAAAAGTTGGTAGAAAAATACCAGGTTGAAAAAGCTGCAACTATCATCAAGATTCGTAAGGGAAAAATAAAGAAATATCTATATGCTTCAAGAGATTCAGAGGAAAAGATTGTAGCAGATGAGAAAGCAATCCAGGAGGCCATAAATGACTAAAAGGGTAAAGCTAAGTAAATGGGCCGAGACAGCTTTTCAAAATGATTGGGAACTGTGGCGTACTAGGACAAATGAAGGAATGGTTGTTTTAGGAAAATTATCAGATGGAACGTTTACCCTACATCGTTTTAATGATGAGGGAGGACAACTAACACATATTTCGCATGATGAAGCTCTTTGGCTAACATTGGATTTGGCACCTGAAAAGTTAGGCTGTGTTTAAGGAGGTAGTATGTATCAAATTTTAAATGCTATTGCGCATGGCGTGGTTGGAACTATCTTGATTGCGATCTGGTTCGTACCACTCTTCAGGATAACTATATGTGATAACTTCGGAAATGAAATCAAAACGAAAAGACTGCCATTGGCGTTCTTAATGCTACTAAAAAGTGTTTGGCCTAAAAGTAAGATTTCATTTATTTGGAAAGGATATAAGAAGCATGAGAAGAACTAAATCATCTACTTTGAAGCAGAAAAGAGCTAACAAACATTTAAGAGGTATAAAAAATTACACGCTATCGAGTGAACAAAAAGGTTTTGATGATGTATCAACTTTTGATATGTTGTTTGAAACAAATGTGAAGTATCGAGTTTTTGCAATTTTAGGAGGTGTATCTGGTTTTATTTCGCTAGTTTTAGTATCAGTAAATCTCTTTTTAGGATTTAATGCGTATGTAATTGTAAATTCAGTTAATATGAGTCCAACTTTTCTTAAATTAGTAGGAGTAAAAGAAGTTTCTTTTATGACAGTCTTTGAATCATTTTATTTTGGAAGTGTCGAGTTAATGAGAGATATGTTTGTAACTATTTGTGTAGCTATTATAGTTTTTTCTTTATCATTATTTATAATTTGGGCTACTGAAAAAAAGACAGATATAAACTCTTTAACAAATCAGTATTATGAAAAAATCAGGAAGGAGAAATAAAATGTCTACTTTAATCGAAATATCCAAACGATGGATTGAAAAGATAAAATCTAGCCCAATTTTGAAACCATTTATTAAGATTAAAGTTTGGTTTCAAGAGAATATTATTAAGAGAAAACTAGTTATTTTCTCAATGTTGTTTGTGACCTGGTTGACCCTTTTGATGGGAGCAATTTTCTCACCACAAAGACAAACATATACTTCAGAACAACTCAAAACAAAGCAATTTTTTGCGAATGGGAGTGGTGAGATGAAACTGGTTAGCCAGGAATATTCACCAGATACTGGAATTATTGTTTTACAATTTGAGACGAAAGATGCTACGACTTCGATAGATCGGGGCATCGATGCCAAACGATTGAAATGGAAACTCTATGCGCAGCATAAAGACTCAAAAATAGAGATGGATGTTGTGCCAATCATTGATAATAAAGTATCAGTTATTATTAAAGGAGTTCCGAAAAATTTTGGTGCATTTGCGATCGATGTGACGAATCAGACAGTCTCTTCTAGCTCAATTGATGTGAATATTTCATCGCCATCCAGTGATTCTAAAAAGGTTTCTCAGAAGAAATCTGGAGAAGAGGACACTGTGCAATTCTTTGTAACTCCTCAAAATCCTCAGCTTGAAATCAAAGCTATTGAAGTTGTCTCCAGAGAAGAATTTACTCTTCAGGAAATCGAAAAAGAGATCAATTTCCAGAATGAACAGTCTCAAAAATTGACAACATCAATTTCTCAATTGAAGGAATCAATTGAAGATGATAACTCACGAAAAGCGAGTCTTCAAGCAGAAGCAAAATATCTAATAGGTGATGATCTCGAAGCCAATCAAAAGAATATTGCTACGCTAGATACAAATATCGAAACGAAGAATAGAACTATTGAAACAGCCTATAAGAACATTGAAAAGTTGAAGGCTAAATTGGAGTCTTTGGACAAGAAAAAACAGGCAGTCAAAGATGGAACATTTGAATTTTCAAACCCTATTGAAACTGTAGAAATGAATTAAAGTGAGGTAAAATAAAATGAAATCAAAGAAAAGTTTTAAAAAGATTTACCATGTAATGTTTTTCATAATGATTGATTGTTGCTTCACTCTATATATTTTACTTACTGTGTCGGCTTTTCTTACCTATCAGTGGTTTGTAAATCTCAACTCTTCTACAATTCTTTATTATTACGATACCATGAGTGTACTATGGTTTAGTATTTTGATTTCTACAATTTTGACAAAGATATTATATCGTCCATTGTTAAGCTCTATCTGGTTCCAACCCTTGTGGGATAAGATAAACGATAGTGAATAAAGAGAATGAATCTCCTTAATTTTTTAATTAAGGGGATTTATTTTTTATGATTGTCCCTTTAAAAAATTTTTTTCAGTTATCTCTTATACTAGAATCAATCAAAAAAAGAAAGGCAGAAAAATGAAAGAACAACTTAAATTAGCACCAAAGGAAAATCAACCAGTTAGAAAGCATCGTACTGTTTTCACAAGTACAAAAGGTTTGATTAGAAAACAGAAGTGGGTTGTGCTGGATATTGATGAATATGGAATAACCTATCATAGTAATCCAGGGTATAAAGGAGAAATGTTTTCTTCAATGTACCTCGTTCTACAGGAAATTAAAATTGATGAACGTTCTTTCACACTAACCATCAAGAAAAATGATCATGAAGTTTATGTGATTGATTTGAAAAAATTAGATGGTGATTTGTGGAGCAATTTCCAAATTGTAAAAGAAAAAATTACCAGCTTTGCAGGAAATAAATTAAGGAATTAAGAAATACGAAATTAGAAAAAAGGAGAAGTAATCATGGCTAAAAATGATTTAACAAAAATTGATAATCAACTAGAAGAGGCAAAGAAAAAAGTTGCCCTTTTGGAAAAGGAACGTAAAGAAGCAGAAGAGAATCTTCAAAAACAAATTGGTAAAATTTATGTTCAAATTCAATTAAAGAAAAATAAAAATCAGTCGTATGAATCGATTTTTGAAGAGTTAAAAACGGAATTAAGTTTCATCAAAGAAGAGGAAAAAGAACAACGTTTAGCAGCTAAGAAAAATCGTGAAGAAGGAAACTTTCCAGTTGAAAATCAGTCTTAATTTTTGAGTTTTGAACTTCCAAACGAAACCAAAAACGGTGTAAGTAAAAGTATGTAAAGAAGAAAAACAGTGTAAGTATAACACCTATAAAGTGTGTAAAGGTAAGCATAACATGTGTGTGTAAGTAGGTGAAACCGAGAAAATTGATATCATTGGAAACGTTGATACTATCAACATATCACGGCACGTGATATCAGTTTCCCTTATGCTCTTTTCTACCACAACACACCTAAAAAGGACCTTAGTCCCTCTGTGTGTGTTAGTGTGTTGAAAAACCGCAAAAATAGAACCGTGACGGTTCGTGATGTTGCGAGGTTGAAGTTTTCTTTTTTGCTTCTTTTTGCTTTTGCTTCGACAAAAGAAAAAAGAAGTCCTGCTTTTAGGACAATAAATAATAAGATGGAGGATACAGATGAACCTTCTCATTAGAGGATTAACACAGGAAGAGGTTAGCTATCTAAAAGCTCTTGCAAAAAAAAATAAAGCCAAATCATTAAATGATTTTCTGCTCTCAATCTGTCGTGAAAAAATTGAGTACGGAAAATTTAATCGTGCTCAAGATTTGTATGTGGCTCATTTAGAAAATATGAAATTAGCTTCTGACCATGTTCTGGAACAAATGAAAAAACAGACAAGGATACTATCTGAATTTGAAGAAAAAATGGATTGCTATGGTGATCATATTTCACGCTGGTTAGAGTATGAAGGAGAGGTGGAAAGTGATGACTAAAAATTTTTTAATTCGAAATGTTCCCGACGATATGTTTGAACAACTTCAGGCTATTTCAAAAAAATATAACTATCCAAGCTTTAATGAATTTATGTTGTCGCAAGTTCAAAATATCGTAATGAATGACGGATTGAATTTGTACGATAATCAATTTGCGGAAACATTGTCCGATATCAAAAAACAACAAAGTCAGATTTTAGAATTGATGTTGAAGAATGAAATTTCTCTTTCTGCTTTAAATGTTAAACAAGATATTGTAAATGAACTAACCACAAATTGGTTATATTTTATGGATGATGTATCTGCACTTGAAGCTGAACGACGGTCAGGTGGTGTTTGAAAATGAAGAAGAATAAATCTCTGTTCATCATTCTCATTTTTCTTGCCATCTTTATCGTACAACCTAACAATTTTAATGCTATCAAATCTGGCTTGACACAAAATGATATCCCGAATCAATTGAATATAGCCGATTCAGCTGAAGAAAAAAATCCCAACTCAAATTTGAATTCTACTCTGAAAAATGATGATTTGAAATCGAAGGAGTATGACGGAAAAAATCAAGTGATTGTCGTCAATGAAAAATCACAATTTACAAAAAGCGAATTGAGTTTAGAAAGTGGCAGCTGGGAAAAATATTCTGATCTAGATTTTTTAAATCGTGTAGGAATTGCTGAAGCGATGTTGGGAAAAGATTTGATGCCAACTGAAGATAGAGAATCTATTTCGTCTATCACACCAACAGGATGGAAAAATAAAAAAATAATTTTCAACGGGAAAGAAGATTATTTATATAATCGTTCTCACTTAATCGGTTTTCAATTAAGTGGAGAGAATGCGAATGCTAAAAATTTATTTACAGGTACACGTGCTTTAAATGCAAATTTTGAAGATGAACAATCATCAATGGTTTACTATGAAAATAAAATTGCTAACTACATAAAAAATACGAACCACCATGTTCGCTATCGAGTAACTCCCATTTTTAGAAATGTGGAATTAGTTGCTAGAGGAGTTCGTATGGAAGCACAGAGTATTGAAGATGATGAGATCTCATTTGATGTATATATCTTTAATATTCAACCAGGATATAAAATCAATTATTTGACAGGATCATCTCAGAAAAATTGAGGAGGGAAAAATGAATCCAAGACTTAGCTTATATTTTAGCGAAGAAACACATGAAAAATTTAAGGAAATAAAATCCTACTTGAAAGAATCGTCTGCTTTGCAGAAACAGTATCGAAATAATTCAGCAACGCTTGTCACTTTGATTGAAGTTTTTTACAAACTTTTTATTGAATTAGGAGAAGGAAAAAATTTCTATGAGCGACTGACTCAACTGGAAAAAAATTTGGGGGATGCCTTTGATTCTGGAAATGATAACAAGGCAATTCATCGTCAACTTGATCAAATTCTCTATCTAACGCTAACCAACTTTCATGCTATTACGAAAGATGATTTTGATGTCCAAGAATTGGAATCTATTCATTCACGATTGGATCCTACACAACATGAATTGATGGCACGAATCAACGATGTCATTCAAGAAGATATTGCACGTGGTCAAACTATCAAACATTCTCATTGAGGTACAGTAAATGGTAGATATTGTTGAAATATATTTAGAAACAGGAGATTTTCATGAAGCGGTGAAACAGTCAGGGCTACCTACTCATATAGCTCATTTGAAATTAATAAAGAGTGGCTGCCTTAAAATTCAAGATAAAATTCAGTATGGTTCTAGGACAGCTAAGCTCGGGGGAATGGCCGAGGAGCTTTTTCAAAAGTATGTTCCAGATGCAACGGATGCGAATAAGTATTTCAAGAAAAATAATCCAGTATATGATTTTTGGCTAGATGGTCTAACGATTGATGTAAAATACAGCTCATTGTATAAAAGGAAAAACGGGAACTCCCATCACTGGCAATTGAGGACAAAAGGAAATCAAGATTTTATTGTCGCCTTTTTAGAACGAGAAAGTGGTTCAGAGTTAGAAGAACCAAATATCTTATTGATTCCCATGCAATTTATTGAAGAGCAAAAAGAATTACACATTTCTCAATCAGGACGGTGGATCAATGATTTTCAAGTTGAACCTGAAGAATTACAACCGTTATTAAAAGACTATGCTCTTTTAAGAAAAAATGGACTATTTTAATTCAAAGAGAGGAAAATAATGAACGTATCTTCTAGTCCAAGTATTACCTTCATGCTGCAATATACAGAAGCAAATAGTGGGTTTGTAGACTACACCAATAGAGACGAAGCTGTCGAGGTTGATAATGAATTAAATTTAGAAACACACAGACAAAATATTGAGTCTCTAACTGAAGATGAAATACAAAAAATCCAAGCTGAAGTCCCAGAAACAAAACTTAATTTCCAGGAGTACATCGATTATATGAATCGTTCTTATGCTACTGAAAATCAAAATAAAGAAATGACAGCGATTTTTACAAAAGAGGCCAATTACTTGCAGCGTAGCAAAGTAACTGAATTGAAAAGTAAGTTAGAACAGGCTTATCAAAATGGCTCTCTTCTATGGCAGGGTGTTATCTCTTTTGATAATGATTTCTTAGCCAAAGAAGGATTATATGATCTGGAAACTGGGAAAGTCGATCAGCAAGCTATCAAGTCGGTCATACGTGAAGCATTGCCAAGATTGATTGAAAAAGAAGGCTTATCCGACTCATCATTTTGGTGGGCTAACATTCACTTGAATACGGATAATATTCATGTGCATTTTGGCTTATCAGAAGTCGAGTCTGCAAGAGAAAAAATTTTCTATCGGCCTCGTGGACGAATGGAATATAGAGGTAATTTTTCTCAGAAAACCATTGAGCGTTTTAAAAGTGATGTTTTTCATGGCTTGTTAAATGAACAGACTAGAGGAATGATTGTTCGACGAGAACAAATATTGGCCAATATCAGAAGTGAGTTGATCAATTCTGTATTTAGAGATCAGATGGTGCGTTCTTCAGCTGAAAAAAATTTTTTGGAGCAGGCTTATAATCATTTGCCTATGGATAAAAAATGGCGCTATGGATCAAATGCAAGAGATTTTGCAGTCAGTAAATTCTTCCTTGACCGCTATCTGGACTCCTATTTAGAAAATGATGGGAAAGAGCTCTATCAAGAATTTCTGAAAGAAACGAAGGAGTTCCTAGAAACCTATAGAGGAGCTTATTCGACTGGAAAAAAATCAACCTACGAGAAGATTCGGAAACTTGACGGTCGTGTTGAGAAAACACAACAGGAGGCTGCAGGCTATCATATGCAGCAATTAATTGCGAGTCGAGAGAAGGAGTTGAGAGAACGACTAGCAAATAAAATCTTGCACCTATTTCGTGAGAATGCTCCTGAAATAGCTGATGTTCGGCTGGAAAAAAATTTGGCCAATTTCTCAGTAAAGAATCAACAAATGATTTTAGAACAGGATCCCAATGCAAGTGTTATCAAAACACTAGATGCCTGGGAAAAACTGGGTTATGAGTTGAAAGATGGGGCAAAATCTATTGAAATTACAAAACCAGTCTATGCTGCTTATGATAAACACGGAACAGGTTTGGGACGTCCTGAATATGTTACGGAATTAGTTTATGATGTGAGTCAGATGAAAGAAGACTTACTGGAGAAGCAACTTAGTTTACGAGACTTATCGCTATTTTCTTCAGCTGATTTGAAAGATCTTGTAGAAGCAGCTAAAAAGAAAAGTGATCGTTCATTAAAAGAGCGCCAGGAGTTAGGAACATTTCGCTATGCATTAAAATTGAGTCTATTGGAAGAAAAACAAAGTAGTTTATTAGTTCGTAAAACTCTTTTTGATCAAATTCAACCACTTGAAACTGATAAGCCATTTATTGAATTGAAAAAGAAAGAAATTCAACAAAGACTGAAGCTGACTGAATTGCAACTGACCCCAAATTATAAACTAGGCGAAGCAGACCAATCTCTAAAACAATCTCTTGCTAACCAGTTTGAAGATAGTGTTTCATTTTCAGTAGAAAAGGCTGATTTATTAGCAATTCAAGCACCAATTAAACGTCTGAAGGGAGAATTAGCGGCAGTTCAACCTCTTCAAGATGAAGGAGTGCTGACTATTCTAAAGGGCTATCCTGTGACGAAAGATAGCTATATAGAAGAGCTACAGACCCATATCTCTATTTTTCAGCTGAAACATCAGATTTACAGTCGAAACAAGGAAATTTCACAAACGACTGATCAAGCTACTGTTAAAAAATTAAAACAGGAGAATGCGAAAGGATTTTCTGAACTCAAATCACTTTATCAAAAATTGTTGCCGGAAGAAGAAAGTAACCAGAAAAGTCAGTTAGCTCAGGCTGTTTCACAAAAAATGCAAGAAAGAAAGGTCTTGCAAAGAAAAAATACCCAACAATCTCAAGGTAAAGCACTCATCAATACAGATTTTATGAGAAACTTGACCAACTCTCTTCAAAGAGCCCAACGTGCAAATAAAAAAGCCCTTATGGAACGTGAGAGAAGTGATGAGAGACAAGAACTGGAGGAGAAGGGACACAGTATATAAGAGTCATTGTAAAAGCAATGACTTTTTTTGTTGAAAATGGAAATCTATTGTCCCTTTAACTGTGATTTCTCGATTATTACATAGAATAGAAGGATAAAAAGAGAAAGGAGTAGAAAAATGGAGCTAGTATTTCCAGATGTTGCAGTTGAAGACTTTGATTTCTCAGCCGAATGGTTAATTACGGCAATGAATGCTGATAACAAGCAAGTGCATTTTGAGGGTCAAGGAAGAAATTCTGATTTAGAAATGGTTCTAGATTTTAAGGAAAATTCTGAGCTATTTGAATCTTTTTCAGTAGGGGAATTGGTTCACTTAGATCCAGAAACGTTTCTACAAGCAGAGAAAGAGCCGTATAAACCACAGTATGAAGGATTTTAAGGAGATTTTATATGACAGAACAAGAATCAAGACGTGGGAAAAGTCGTAGAGAACGTGTTGAATTTGCACGTTCTAGAGATATTTTGGATGTTGCAAACGAGCTTCAGATGGAGCTGGTTCGTTCTGGACGAGACTATCGATGGAAAGAACATGATAGCCTAGTTATTTCACCTGATAAAAATTTATGGAAATGGTTTTCTAGAAATACAGGTGGTGATGCGATTTCTTTGGTTGAGACAATAAAGGAAGTAGATTTTAACCAGTCTGTAGATTTTTTAAATGATGGAAATTTTAAAGAGTTTCAAATGGTTGAAAGACCTCAAGAAGATTTTAAATACTATCTTGAGAAATACGAGCAGCCGTTTTCAGCTGGACGAGATCACTTGCGGAATCAACGTGGACTATCAGATGAAACAATTGATTATTTTTTGGAACAAGGTGTTTTAGCCCAAGCTAACGCCAAACTTGACTACTTCGCGGAAGGCACTGGTGGAGTCACAACAAATGCGATTGAGCCAGTTATTGTCTTCAAGTCCCTTTCTTCTTCAGGTGAAGTTGTTGGAGCCTCTTTACAAGGAATCCAGGAGAATTGGGAGAAGTGGCCAAAACATGGATATGCTAAAGTGATTATGAAAAACTCCGATCCTATGACAGGTATTCATGTTGATATTGGCAGTCCAAAACGATTGATTTTCACTGAGAGTCCAATTGATTTAATGTCCTACTATGAATTGCACAAGGATAGTCTTCAGGACGTCAGATTAGTTTCTATGGATGGTTTGAAAGAATCGACTATTGGCCGTCATCTATCTCAAATTCAAGCTGAAATTTCAGGAAAACCACTAAGATGGACACCTGAACAAATGGCAGACGGACTTCAAATCGCTATTGATCATCACTTTTTTGAAGATGGGAAAAATGCGGATTTAATCACCCTAGCTTTAGATAATGATAAAGCAGGTAGAACATTCATTCAAGAATTGGAAGCAAAAGGAGCTGTTATCAATTCGGATCTACCAGAACTAAGATCAGGGCAAGATAAAACGGACTGGAATGATGTTCTAAAAAGTCAGCATGAAGAAAAATCTGATAGTCGAAAATCAGAATATGAAGAAATAGCTGAAGCAACTTTATCAGAATCAAGTCACTTTCCTGATACCAGCCACCTTTCTCCTGAAGATGCGGAGTGGCTTAAAGAAAATTGGAACAATATTTCTTTCTCTGTTCAGTCAACTAGACCCTCTGAAACAGATCTAGCTGCGGAAGAAAAGCATTCTCCAGGCAATCAAGAGTCTATTAGGAATATAGAGGAGAATGCTGGAAGATTGATGAGCTATGAAGAGGTAAAACGTGAAAATGAAGCATTAACAAAGAGTTTAAATAATCGGATTCAATCTGGAGAATTATCGATTGAATTTGCCCCAGATTTCTATCTATATGATGTCTTTGCGAAGTTAGGAAATAGCCATCCTACCAAATATCTCAATGATAAGCGAATGGAAGTGTTGTCTCCCATTCATTCACTTTTGACCTCTATTGATGATCAAACGATTGATTTATACAAGACAAAAGGAACTCCTGAGCAAGATTCCTTGTATCAAGCATTGAAACCTCATCAGAGAACTTTGGGAGTAGATATTTCAACCCGATTTATTGGTGAACTTGCAATAGCAGCATACAATACCAACAAGCAGATAGAAAGCCTCTCAAGTGACAGTTTCGGCGTCTATTTTGGTGAAAGAACCCTTGATAATCTATCACAATCGGTTGAGCGAATGTTGGAGTATCCATTGATTGAATCGGGAACAAGAGACTTTGCCCATGGTTTTGTGACAACACCAAATACATTGTTTCACTATTTGGATGAGCAAGAGGGAGAAGTGGTTTTAAATCATGAATTATTGGATAACTTGATGTCACGTTTTGAGACTCATCCCATTAAGATAATAGAGGCTTCAGAAGAAAAAGCCCCTGAGAAATCTCAAGAGCTAGATATGATTTTTGAGCAACAAAAAAACGAGAGGACCAGTGGTAGTCTGGGGTCTTTACAGCCCGAAGCTGAAGGCAGTCCCACACCCGTACCAAAAGCTGGCACCTTTGAACGCTCTGTTACCAGTCGTCCTACGACATCCTCTCATTTACTTTATTTTACCATAAATGAAGAGTTTCAGTCAAGTAACGATGGCTACTATCACTCTATTTCCTTAGATGAATTAACTAAATTGAATCGTCCAATCCGTCGACTAGCTTTGCAAAATGCAGCACAGTATTATTTGGATGAGTTGGCCAACTCAAAGATTTATTATGTTACCCCTGATAAGACTGTACAAGTTCATTTTGAAGAAAAGCACTTCATGCACCTAACAGGAATTAAACCAATTGCATTAGGGCAGACACCCGAGAAAACTTTACATGATTTTGCAGAAGGAAATGGGCATTTTGATAATATTTTATTGGCTAATAATGATGCAGCTTTTGACAAACTAAAGGTCTTATCAGATCTTTCAGTAGCAACAGAAAGTACATCTTTCTATTTTGATGATTTAACTGATCTTAGGCGATATGATGGACGTTTTGATAGTCTTATAAAGTCTGATGATAAAGATATTATCTTGTTATTCAAAGAGTTAGAGGAAGAAAACTATATTCCAATATCAGTTTTTAAGTCTCGGACAAAACTTACCAAGGAACTGGAGACGGTAGATAAAACACCTATTCTTGGCGTATTCCGTGAACGTGATGGCCAGATTGAACAGCTATCGATTAATGAGGAATATGTTAAAGATGGTGGCGAGGAAATGTTATCTATCTTAAAAAATAAGCAGTATGAGGAGGTTTCTGAAGAACCTGAACCACCAGCTCCAGAGAATACACTGAATAACTCCCTACTTGATGCGAATAAGTTTACTCAAGTCTTAGATACTGTCTATAATTTAGGCGTGCCTAGTGACATCTCAAAAACTCCAGAAGAATTTCATCAGGCATGGAATCAGTATCTTGACTATGCAAAACAGTACAATGATAGATTTGATCAGATTATTGCAGCCGCTGGGAAAGATCATCTCCTAGATACAAATTCAGATTTTTATAAAGAATGGATACAAGATCATATCTATAAGGAAAACTACCATGTACGCCTTCAATGGTCTGAGGAACGCCCAGAAAGCCCTATATTGCCATTTAAAGAGACAGAGCTGATATCTTATCAAGATTTCGCTAGGGAGCTATATAAGGCCAATCAGGACTTTTATCCAATTCATCAAGAAGGAATGAAACAAGTAACAGCAGGCAATACTGAAGGCTATATCCCTCCTACCAAAATTAAGTTTGATGTCTATGCTCCAGGTGGTGAAGTGATCAAAGAGGGAATTCGATATGATATTGGAGATGAGACTACACCAATTTCACAAATGCTAGGATTAGGATATCGTCGACTCAACGGTCAATCTGAACTAGCATCGATGGATGAAGAAATTCTTTCTCAGCTGGAAAATAGAGAGGTGAATAAGGAAATTTCCCAGGAAGCAAATGAATCATTTCGATTGACAGAAGAAGTAGCAGGTCAAACTCTTGATACAAGAGAAACGGTAGCTTTTCAATCTTCTAAGCAAGAAACTAAAAATAATTTGCTTCAGCGTGTAGAGGAGATTCTGAAAGAGGAACCTATTTCGGATTTGGAGACTCCTGAAGTAAACTCAAGTAGTATTGATTATGCTGCTTTAACGCCTCATGAATTGAGTGAGGTTGCTTTCCAAAAAGTGAGAGAGTACACAGAAACACCAGAACGGTTAGAAGAGTATCTGAATTTTATGAGTAAGTTTCCAGAGCTCTCACCTAGAAATGTCGCTTTGATTCAGGAACAGTGGCCAGGAGCGAGTGCAGTCGCAACCTATAATCAATGGCAATCGATGGGGGAAGTTCTTGGGATTACTTCAGATCAGGTATTTGAAACTAGAAATACCTATACCAATAAAAAAACAGGTCGAACAAGAGAAGTTGTCCATAACAATCTTTCGGTTAAGACAGGAGAAAAATCACATATTACCTTGTTTAGACCTATGATGGTTGAGATGATTCCTGTATTGGATGAAAATGGAAATCAGGTAAAAAATGGAAAAGGCAATCCAAAATATAAAAGACTTTCTGAAGCGACACCTGAAGAAAAGGCATTAAAGAAAGAAGGAAAATTGAAATCTCGCTTCTTCCAGGAAAGAGATTCAAACACAGGCTTAGTTAAATTCGCTACGTATAAAGTATTTGAGTTATCTCAAACAACCTTGAAACCTGAATTTTATCCCAAAGCGATGCCAAATCGTCACTATGATTTTAATATGGATCATATTCGTACAAAAGAGGTACTTGAAGGGCTTTCAGACTATGCTAAGGGTATTGGGGTAACAATCTATCAAGACGATGCAAAAGAGTTGAGAAGTGCGAAAGGAGCTTTTTATTCAGATGAACAAAAGATACTTTTGAATCCAGATAATACTCCTGGGGAAGTCGTTGCAACCACTATTCACGAGTTAGCGCATGCTACTTTACATAATCCTAAATTTGCTAATTCGTATAAGGAGGATGTCTCAAAAGATCGTAGAGAACTTGAAGCTGAGATGACAAGTTATCTCGTTTCTAAGCATTTTGGCTTAGATACCTCTGAGAAAGCCATTCGCTATATGGCAATTTGGACTGATAATTTGACATCTCTTGATGATCAACAACTAGCGCAATCTATGAAACGGATTCATGGAACAGTATCAAAGATTGTAAAAAGTGTTGAACAACATACAAAACCTTACCAGTTAAACAGACAGGTGGTACAGAATCAAAATTTTATCCAAAGCCCAAAGAAGGGGCTTAAAGTCTAGAAAGAGTGCTCTTTTTGAGCCTCTTTTTTGTGTAAAAAGTTATATAACTTTTTGTGTTGTTTTTTGATATGAACTCGTTGTATTCTGTGTCAATGTCCCTTTACAAAATATTTTTTAATTATAGATTACAATGACAGAAAATGAAGTAGAAGGAGAATGATATGGTTATAGTTGTTCTGGCTGAAAAAGAGAAACAGGCAGAAGCTTACGCTACAGCTTTGGGACAATTTAGAAAAAAGAATGGTGTCTATGTCATTAGGCAGTCACCCTATTTTCCAGTTGAAGTACATGTGGTGGCTGCTGAAGGGCACCTATTTGAATATAGTGAACCAGACAATTGGTCGCTTGATAAATTACCTCTTACAAATGTTTCATTTAAGCAACATCTGAAAGAGGACAAGGATTCGAGAGAAAAATTTAAGAGAATCTATGATGAAGTGGTAGCAGCGGATCAAGTGATTATTGGGACGGATGCTGATAGAGAAGGAGAGCGGATTGCGTACTCTATTTTATCGCATATACCAGGAGGCAAGGAGAAAATTTGGAAACGTCTTTGGGCAAGCTCCATGACAAAGAAAACTCTTCAAAAAGCTCTTCAGGAATTGAAGGAACCTTCAGAAACCTATAATTACTATTTAGAAGCTGAAGCACGTGCACAAAGCGATTGGTTGGTAGGCATGAATTTATCACCTCTTGCAACGATTGATCTTCAAGCAAGAGGGCAACTCCCTCGAACAAAAGGTAGCCATCTATCTGTTGGCCGAGTTCAAACACCAGCGGTCAGACTAGTTTGTGAGAATGATTTAGAGATTCGCAACTTTACTCCAGAAAAATATTGGAAGCTTCAGTTGGAGGATAAGAAAAATGGGGTATTTTTCACCACAAAAGACAAAACTAAGGATAGTGAGGTTATTTTAGCCTCTTCAAGGGGATTATCAACCACCTCTGTTATTTCTTCAGTTGAGGTAGAAAATCATCAGAAATCAGCTCCACAATTATTTACCTTGTCTGCATTACAAAGTTTTGCAGCAAGTGCTTGGAAATTTGACTCAGATAAAACAGAGAGCATTGTTGAGGGACTATATTTGGAAGGATTTCTCTCCTATCCACGACCAGATTCAGAATACATCAATCAATTTGAGTTTAACGATTTAAAAGAAAATCTATCTGCCTATCAAAAAGCTATTAATTGTCATTTTCAGCCAGCGTTTCTGGAGCCTAGAGAAGATTATGTCAATGATGAAAAAGTATCTGGTACAAGCCACTCAGCCTTGATTCCGACTGAAAGAATTCCAAACCTTTCAAATTTAAAAACTGACCAACGACTGATTTATGAAGCAGTTGTGAAGCAGGCAATCTTGATGTTTGCGGATGATTGTTATTATTCAACCAAAACAATTGAAGTAGAAAATAATGGTCTTGTTTTTAAAACAAAGGGTAGAACGCTTCATAAATTAGGATGGGCTGAATGGAGTTCACGAAAGGTACGAGGTCCAGTTGAAGTTCCTGATTATCAAGTGGGAGATAAAATTGATACGCAGGTTCAGATTGTAGGGGGTGAAACGAAACCACCTAAAAGACTAACTGAAAGCCAATTGATTGGCCAAATATTTCCTAAATATGGCTTGGGAACACAAGCCACTAGAGGAGAAATCATTAAAAAAATTCAAAGTAAGGGTTATGTTGTTAAAGATAAAAAAACAGGTCAACTAACTCCCACCAATAAGGCCTATCTACTTATCAATTATCTCTATGACAATGAATTCTCTGATCCAGAGACAACAGGAGGCTGGGAAATGTTTCTATCTCAGATTGGAGAAGGGACAATCAATCCACGAGAATTTGTGGATGCGATAAAAGATAAGCTCACTCTTCAAATCAAGGAAGTAAAAGAAAGAGGTGACTAAGTGTGACTACTGAAGAAAAGAAAAAAACACCCTATTTAGATCGTTATACAGATAATTTGACAGAAAAAGTTTCAAAAAAAGCGGAAGATTATCAGGTGTACGGACGTGATAAAGAAGTAGAAGCTGTTCAGACCACTCTTCTCAGGCGAACTAAGAATAATCCTATTTTGGTAGGAGAAGCTGGAGTTGGAAAAACAGCTATTGTTGAAGGATTTGCTTTAGCCATTTTAAGAAACCAGGTATCTCCAAAATTAAAAAATTTGACCGTGCGTTCTCTGGAACTATCTAGCTTAATGTCAGATGAGGATGGAGGATTTATTGTTAAGTTTAAAAAAATTATTGAGGAGATGGTAGAAACCAAAGGAGAGAATCTTCTCTTTATTGATGAATTTCATACTATTGTTGGTGCTGGTGGTTCAGATAAGGGCGCTTTGGATGCTGGAAATATTGTAAAGCCAGTTTTGTCACGTGGTGAGATGCAATTGATTGGCGCAACTACTTTAGATGAATTTCATGAGTATGTCGAACAGGATCGAGCGCTAGAGCGAAGGATGCAGCCAATTATAGTTGATGAGCCAACAACTACTCAAGCGATTGAAATTCTTGAACAAGCTAAAACTATTTATGAAAAATTTCACCAGGTGTCTATTAGTTCCGATGCTGTAAAACAAGCTGTACTTCTATCTGTTCGCTACATACCTGATCAATTTTTACCTGATAAAGCCTTTGACTTAATAGATGAAGCAGCGACAATTTGTTCTACAAATGGGTTAGGCCATGTAGGTAAGCAAGAAATTGCAGAGGTGCTGAAAAATAAAACAGGTATTCCTGTCACGACGATTTTGAAAGGTGACAAGGAAAGGCTAGATGGTTTAAAAGAAAAGCTGTCACGACGTGTTAAAGGCCAAGATGAGGCTGTAGAAGCTGTTGTGAACGCTATAACTGTTGCACAAGCTGGCTTACAGGATCAAAGAAAGCCCTTGTCTTCCTTCATGTTTTTAGGAACTTCAGGAGTTGGGAAAACAGAGCTTGCCCTGGCATTGGCAGAGGGGATGTTTGATGATGAGGATGCAATCATTCGCTTTGATATGTCTGAGTATAAACAAAAGGGAGATATCACAAAGCTGATTGGCGATCGTCAAACTAGAACGAAAGGTCAATTGACTGAG